>CAYLKA010000035.1:0-25376 GCA_964384125.1 uncultured Gammaproteobacteria bacterium
TTGGGGGCTCCGCGTTGTAGGTGGGGTTGTAGAGGATATTTGTTGCAACTACGATACCTCGAGGGTGATGGAGGTTGAGGGCGAAGTGGTAGATATCCTCTGGCGCAACCCTCTCGTCCAGGTCTCATTGCGAGTGACGGATGACAGCGGAAATCCGCAAGACTGGCGGATGTCGACAACGTCGCTGAGCAACCTGCGACGCTGGCAGATCGATGCGTCGTTCATCGAGGTCGGAGAGACCATTAGTGTCGCAGGCAATCCCGCCATTCGGACTGATTACGGCCTTTACATCAGAAACGTCCTGACTAGCGCCGGTGAGGAGGTTCTGTTGGGTGGCAATGTCCAACCGGTGTGGACCGGCGATCGAATCATCGAGATGGTGGAGAGTAGGCGCCTTGGTATCGGTGATACCTCAGCACCGGAGCTAGGCATATTCCGTGTCTGGAGTACCCCTCCAGGCATCCCAACTCTGATCCCGAGAGATATGGGAATTACTGCCGAGGGTCGCGCGAACCTGACACCGTCCGCGTTGCAGGCTGTTGATGCATTCGTTTGGGAGCGGGACACTTTGTTGCGGAACTGCGCCCCGAAGGGGATGCCGTTGATCATGCATGCGCCGTATCCCTCACAGTTCGTGCGGGATGGAGAAAACATCGTGTGGCATAACGAAGAGTACGACACGATTCGCATGATCCACATGGCGTCGGACGCATCATCGGAAGGCCAGCCTGATTCCCTGCTTGGCTATTCGGTAGGCCGCTGGGAGGGTGAACGTACGCTAGTGGTTACGACAACCCACATGAATTGGGGCCATTTGGATGGCCAGGGTATTCCTTCGAGTACGTCTGCGACAGCGGTCGAGCGTTTCGTTGTGACGCCCCAAGGGGACAGGCTCGACTACACCATGACATACACCGATCCCGAGAATGTGATCGAGCCACTGACGTTTAGAAAGCACTGGGTGCATTACGCCGATGCGGTGGTGAATGCTTATGACTGTCTAGAGGCTGCAGAAGACTAGGAACCCGACAGGAGAGGGTTTGTCGCTCGGTGCTCTAGCGTTCGCTATTTGCGAGCGAGGTGTTAGTCGGCTGGGTTACGTCGGTAATTTCTTAGCTCGCCGTTCGCGAGTTTGCCGTTATAGATTTCGAGCTTTCGCTTTAGTCCCGGAGCTAGAATGTACAGGCCGAGGATATTTGGCACGCAGATTAGAAAGATCAAAGCGTCTGAGAAGTCCAGCACCGCGCTTAGTTGAATAGAGCAACCGATCACGACGAACAGGCAAAATACCGCCTTGAATCCGAGGTCGGCGGCTCGGGATTCGCCCACCAAATAAGTCCAGCCTTTCAGTCCGTAATACGACCAGGCGATCATGGTGGAGAAAGCAAACAGTATGCCCGCTATGGCGATCGAAAACGGTGACCATGAAATATTTCTCTCGAACGCAGCCGAGGTCATTTCGATTCCGCCGAGCCCTTGAACGAAGTTGGGTTCGTAATAGAGCGTTGTAACGATAACCAGCGCAGTCATCGTGCATACCACTACCGTGTCGATAAACGGTTCCAATAACGCAACATAGCCCTCCGTAATGGGTTCGTTAGTCCGTACTGCCGAATGTGCCACCGCGGCAGAGCCGATACCTGCTTCATTGGAAAACACCGCCCGTTGAAATCCGACGATCATGACGCCGAGCGCACCACCGCCCAATGCAGTTGAATCGAATGCTCCATTGACTATGGCCCTTAGCGCGAACGGCAGGGCTTCATAGTTCATGCCGATAATGGTCAGAGCGGAGAGAACGTAGAAGACAGTCATGAATGGAACGAGCTTCTCCGTCACTCGTGCGATGCTCTTTATGCCTCCGATAATCACCAGCGCGACGACCGAAGCGATCACTAATCCGAAGAGCCAACCCTTGTCGTTGAACCAACTGTCATCCAGTCCGCCAGTGACGTTCACGAATTGCACGTATGCTTGATTGGACTGGAACATGTTGCCGATGCCCATACATCCGATGACTATGCCTCCTGCATAGAATCTCGCCATGAATTTACCGAGCCGCAAGAGCCCCCTCTCTTTCAAGCCTCGTTCTAGGTAGTACATTGGCCCGCCGGATACGCTGCCGTCAGGGTTCTCGCGTCTGTATATGGTGCCTAGTGCGCATTCGACGAACTTTGTCGACATGCCGATTAGTCCGGCCAGAGTCATCCAGAAAGCTGCCCCCGGCCCCCCGATGGAGATCGCTACTGCGACGCCGCCAATATTGCCGATACCGACTGTGCCTGAGACCGCAGTGGAGAGTGCCTGGAAGTGAGACACCTCACCCGGATGGGCGGGGTGCGAGTAGTCACCTCGTACAAGGCTCAGTGAATGTTTGAACCCTCGAATATTGATGAATCCGAAGTAACCGGTGAAGAAGACCCCACCGGCGATCAGCCAGAGGACGACCAGGGGTAGATCTGCGCCGAAGAGCGGCACCGTAAAGAAGACGATATTGGATACAGCCGTGGTCAGAGGCTGAAAGAACCTGTCGATGACGCCATCGATGCCCTCGACGGTCTGTGCAACAGCTGGCGTTGAAAGGAAAAGCGCGGCTGCAGGCATCAGCCGGGCGTAAATATTGTCAAACCGCATGTTCGAATATGATTGAGAATTCGACAGACATTACCATGCGCGAGCACGTCTAGAGAACCGGCGGGAAAAGGCAAACATGACCACCGAAGATAAATCTATAGAAATTCTTCGTGGACTCAATGATGTCTATTTCGATCGTGCGGGCATCAGCTCGATCGATGGACGTTAAGAGCGTTCTGTGCTGGCCAAGGTTAGGATAACCGCCGCGGCGATGTCTTCCGCGGTAGCACCGCGCGATAGATCGCTGACAGGTTTCGCGAGTCCCTGTAAGAACGGCCCGAAGGCTGCCGCACCGGCCAGATATTGAGTGAGCTTGTAAGCGATGTTACCCGCATCGAGGTTCGGGAAGACCAGCACATTTGCGCGGCCCGCTACGGTGCTGGAGGCCTCAACTTTCAGCGCTGCAACGCGGGGCACGAGCGCCGTGTCCGCCTGGAACTCTCCGTCGATCGCGACGCCGGGCGCGCGGGCGCGAGCAAGACTCACAGCTTCGCGAACCTTGTCGACACTCTCGTGGCGCCCGCTGTTCCGAGTGGAAAAGGACAGAAGTGCCACTTGGGGCGCCTCTCCAGTTAATCGTTCGAAACTATCGGCTGAAGCTAGGGCGATGTCGGCTAGTTGCTCGGCTGTAGGATCCACGTTGAGCGCGCAGTCTGCGAACAGGATTGGCCTATCGCTTCGCCCATTCCACTCCGGCACCAGCATCATGAAGGCACTCGATGGTGTATTGACGCCCTCGGCCGGGCCGATGACCATGAGACTCGCCTCGATGACTCGGGCTGTGGTTGTGGCAATGCCTCCCACCATTGCGTCGGCATCTCCGCTGTTGACCATCGCCGCTCCGAAGAAGAGCGGCTTCGTTATCAGGCGGTGAATGACCTTTTCTTTAGCCCTTGGCCGTTGTTCGGTGTACCGGCGTACGTAGGCATCGAAACGGTCGGAGTTTTCAGGGTCGACTACTTCTAAGCCCTCGAGCGAAACTGCTGCGTCGGCAGCGGCGGCCTCGATTGCCTCTGGTGAGCCTAGTAGGACCACACGGGCTAGTCGTCCCTCAACGAGTCGCCCCGCGGCTGCAAGGATCCGCTCATCTGATCCTTCCGGAAATACCACGACTCGATTTCGATCTCGCAGGGAATCCGCGAGCCCTTCGAGGAAGCTCATCCGCTCAATATCCAGGTTCCGCGGTGAGCGGACATTTGATGGCTCACGGTGCCGCGTAAGCCTGGTATTTGGCCAGGTGTCGTACGGGTTTCTGCAGGGCATCGCGCCGGAAGGGTTCACCGAGTTCCTGATTCACGACAACCTCGAGAACGGTGGCGACGTCGGCGGACGTTGCAGTCTGCAAAGCATCGCCGATCTCGTCGGCGCTTGAGACTCGAATACCATTTGCGCCCATCGCACGAGCCACTTCGGCAAAGCTAGGATTTGCAAGGTTCGTACCCACGAAACGGTCGGCGTAGTAGTCGATCTGGTTTTTCTTCTCCGCGCCCCATTGACCGTTGTTGAAGACGACTGCGGTTACTGGGATGTTCTCGCGGACACAGGTTAGGGTTTCCTGCAGACTCATGCCCCAGGCGCCGTCGCCCACATATGCGACCACGGGCCGGTCCGGTGCGGCAACCTTGGCACCGATCGCCGTGGGGAAGGCATACCCGCAGTTGCCAAAGCTCATGGCGGCTAGAAAACTTCCCGGTTTCTCAAAACGCAGATAACTATTCGCCACCGAGCAAATATTGCCTATATCGGTGGTAACTATGGCGTCTGCCGGTAGCGCGCGCTCCAACTCACGCAGCGCGTGGCGGGGCGCTAGCCCGTCTTCGACACCCTGACTGATCCCATCAAGCTCCTCTTCCCAAGCTGCGTTCTCCGCCACGACCTGAGCCACGCGTTCGCCCGCTGTGTCGAGGCAGGCTGGTGGATTAGGAGCGGCTTTGAGCCGCTCCAACAATCGTCGTGCCGCGGCTTGTGCATCACCACAGATTCCTACTGTCACCGGTTTGACTAGGCCTAGCACGCGTTGATCTTGGTCGATCTGTATGACCTTGGCATTTTCAGGCCAGTACTCGAGTCCGTATTGGGGGAGGGTTCCGAACGGCCCAAGGCGGGTGCCGAGGGCAAGAACGACGTCGGCTTTCTCGATGATGCGCATTGCCGACTTCGATCCTTGGTAACCGAGGGGGCCACAGGCCAGGCGATGGCTGGCGGGGAAAGAGTCGTTATGTAAGTAGCTCGTTACCACTGGTGCCGAGAGATATTCCGCCAGCGACTCGAGCTCCCCGACACCTTCGGCCATCGCTACGCCGCCGCCCGCGATGATGACAGGGAAGCTCGCTTCGCCAAGGATTTCGGCAGCCCGGTCCAGGCTTGCGGCACCGCCCGGCGTGCGTTCGACATCGAGCGGTGCGTGGATATCCACATCCACATCCCCATAGAAAAAGTCCCGGGGGATGTTTACCTGAGTGGGACCGCGTTCCGCCAGCGCGATGTCGAAGGCGCGCGCAGTTAGTTCCGCAATACGATCCGGCCGACTGACGTGTGTCTGGTACTTGGTGATCTTTTGAAAGAAGGCAAGTTGCTCCACCTCCTGGAAGCCACCGAGCCCCATCGTAGCCGAGCCAGACTCAGGCGTTATGCAGACCACGGGTGAATGTGCCCAATAAGCTGCTGCGATTGCCGTAACGAAATTCGTAATACCTGGACCGTTCTGTGCGATGCATACACCGTGACGATTGCTGATGCGCGAATAGCCATCCGCCATATGGCCGGCTCCTTGCTCGTGAGCGACTGAGATGAACCTGATCCCCGCCGGCTCGAATAGGTCGAGGGGATCCATATAGGCGGATCCGACAATCCCGAACACGTGAGTGACGCCTCGGGCAGCTAACGTCTCGACAAAGGCTTCGCTAGAAGTCATGAGCGGCATAGTAGTTTCCTCTCTTAAAAGTGCTCGTCACGCAGTTTTGGGCGGATCGATGGTTGAGGTGCCCACCCTCGGTTCAGACAGTGTTGGTGCAAGATCACGCTGAATGATAGCTGCCAACTCGTGTCGCAGAATCTTTCCTGTTGGTCCTTTCGGCAGCTCACTCATGAAGTAGATTGCTCGCGGTGCCTTAAATGCGCCAGTTCGCGCGGTGCAGTGTTCAATCAGGTTCTGCTCGGTGCAGGGCATATCGTCTCGGATCACGACACAGGCAACAACCTCTTCGCCTAAAAGATCGTCGGGGATTCCGATCGTGCCTGCCTCGACCACCGCCGGGTGGGAAAATAGTGCGTCGTCGATCTCGCGTGGTGAAATGTTCTCGCCGCCCTTAATGATGAGCTCTTTTAGTCTGCCAGTGACGAACACGAACCCTTCGTCGTCCTTGCGGCCCAGGTCTCCCGTATGTAGCCATCCATTGGTGTCGATCGCAGCAGCCGTGCCTTCGGGGTCGCGCAGATAGCCGCGCATGACGTTCGGTCCGCGTACCAGAATCTCACCATCCTCATTGGGTCCAAGCTCCCCCGAGGCATTAGCGATGATAACGTCGTTGCCGTAGGGGAGGCCGGGGGAGCCGATTTTGCGTGCGGCCGGAGGCATAGGATTCGCCAGGATCTGGGCCGCTGCCTCGGTTATCCCCATGGTCTCGATGATGGGGATGCCGAAGCGGGATTCGAACTGCTCGTGCAAAGCCGGTGGCAGTGGTGCAGAGGCTGAACGACCAAACCGTACTTTTTCGAGCGCTTCGCGCGCGCTCGAGTCGGGCATATCACCATCATGCAGAAGGTAGGCAATCATAGTTGGGACGACGCTAAACCACGTGCACTCGTGAGCTGTGATCCAATCCCAGAAGTGCTTCACGCTGAAATGGTGGGGTAGGACGACCGTGCTGCCGCTGAGCAATGTGCCTAGCAGCGATACGGCCTGTGCGTTGATGTGGCATAACGGCAACACGCACAGGCCGCGGTCATCGGGGCTCAATGCGTGGGCGCCTGCGACGTTGCGCCCGCCGTTAAGCATATTTTCATGTGTTAGGAGTACGCCCTTCGGTTTGCCGGTTGTGCCCGAGGTATACATGAGCATGGCATCGTCACTGGATTCCACGTTCGGCAACGAGCTATCGGTGGAGGCTGCGCTGGGCCATTCAGGACCGGTATCGACGTCCGTCACAATGATCCTCACTTCACGTTTGATGGAAGCGAGTGCCTGGCGGAGCTTTTCTTCGTGATCTGCGGAGACGAATACGATATCTGTCTGCGAGTGATCGAGTACGTAGGTGAGCTGACTCAACCCCGAGGCCGCGTTGAGGGGAGCACAGATGAATCCTCCGTACATGCTGCCAAGAATCAACTCGGCGGTCCCCGGCCCGTTTCCGAGCATGAACGAGACCACTTCGCCCATTCTGAGTCCGAGCGCGTCGAGGTGCCCGGCGATTTCGCGTGCACGCCGCTCCAAATCTGCGTAGCTGAGGGCACTGCCGCTTTCGGGTGCGAACAGGTAATTGCGTGTTGGCGCCCGTTGCGCTACCTCTGCAATCACCTCACGCACCGTGTGGCCGGACAACGTTCGTTCATCCGACCGTGTGTTCGTTCTTGTTCTGTCCATGGCCCTAGAAGAAGATGTCACAGCGACCTGTTCGGGGTGTTGCGGTTGAAGCAATACCCCTCTACTGCTATTTGCCGTAACGCTCCCAATGTTTGCTGAATAACGCGCCTTCGCTAGGTTTGTCTTCAGGGATTGGTGCTGCGAGATGCGTCACATTGATGAAATGCCGATAGCTCAGGTTCTCGGAAATGCTGTTCCCCTGCCACGTCCCGCAACCCATGCTCAGAGTGAAATTCAGGCCGGAGTCAAAACCTCCGCCATTGCCGAAGGTGTGAGCCATGTTCACCAGGACCCGCACGACATCGAGCTCCTTCGCTAGCTGGTGAGCGTGATCCATGTTCGCAGTGTGAATACCACAGGAGTGGCCGCGTCCTTTGAAGTTGAGGATTGCGCGGACTTTCGCTATCGCTTCCGTAAAGTCTGAAACCCGGTACACAGTCAGGACCAGCGAGAGCTTTTCGTCGGAAAGGGGATGGTCTGGGCCTGTTCCATTCTCTTCAACCAGGAAAAATTTCGACTGCCCGGCAGCTTCTGAGAGCCCGACTGCTCGTGCGAGCACCGCAGCGTCCTTCCCGAGCACGTTGCGATTGATGCGGCCATCGACCCAATGTTTTTCCTCGATGAGATCTTTCTCTCCTGCATCGGCGAGGTAGCCACCGATTGCCTGCAATGCTTGAATCGCTTCATCGTAGACCTCGTCTAGGATGATCAGTGAATTTTCAGAAGAGCATGAGGTGGCGTTGTCGAATGTTTTGGACGCACAGATTTTCTTCGCCGCCGCACCAAGGTCGGCGGTCTCATCGATGATGACGGGTACGTTACCCGCGCCTACGCCGACCGCTGGTGTCCCGCTGCGGTAGGCGGCGCGCACGTTGTTCTGCGATCCCGTGGCGACTGCGAGATCGCAGGATTCCATCAAGATAGCTGTTAGGGATTTCGTCGCAGGTCCGGGCAGAACCTGAACGAGGTCTGCAGGTTCTCCAATCGTCTCTAGCCCTTCGCGCAACAATTCGACGGTACGCGTACACGTTTCGAGGCCGCTCGGCGAGGGTGCCACGATGATGGCGTTTTTGCCCTTCACGGCCATCATAGATTTGTTTACTGCCGTCGCGCTTGGGTTAGTGGAGGGCGTGACTGCTGCGACCACGCCTACCGGCTTCGCATATTTCACGAGCCCAAGGTCCGGAAGCTCCTCTATCACACCCACGGTTTTCGCCCGCATCAGGTCACGCAGCGCACCGAAGGTCTTGCGCTGGTTCTTCGTGATTTTATCGGCCACATTACCCATGCCGGTTTCACGCACCGCCATCTCGGCAAGTTCGCGAGCGTGCTCGGGTTTGTAAATTGCCCAGGCTAGGGCAGTGACCGTTTCATCTACTCGGGGCTGATCAGCGTCGGCGAACACCCGCATGGCGGCACGGCTGCGTGTGACGAGCATTTCCACCCGCTCGCGTTCCGAAAGGTCATGGGCGACTTTCGCCAACGGCTACTCCCGAAGGTCCGTGAGCAGATCCTGCAAAACCGCCTGCCGCCTCTGCCACATCGATCGGACTTCCTCTCGTTCCATGATCCGCATTGGTGCGCCACCTTCCCGCATCCTTCTCAGGACTTCGCTGTCTCGGAACATGGACGGGGCACGTTCGGCCAATATGTTTATGACTTCTGGTGGTGTGCCTTCCGGGACCATGAATCCGCGGAAGTTCACGCTGGAGTCGTCGACGTCAACACCTTGTTCCAGGAACGTGGGCACATCGGGCAGGAACTCCTGATTACGTTCGAGATCGGCCACGGCGAGTATCTTCAGTTGATCCCGGCTGCGGTAGGCATCGGAAAGGTTGTTGAATCCGGCCTGCACCTGACCAGCAATCACCGCCGTGAGAGCTGGTGTCCCGCCGGTATGCGGTACGTAGGTCAGCTCTGTGTCCGTGGCCCGCTCGAATTGCAGCAAGGCGATGTGGTGGCCGACATAGAGTCCTGCGCCGGAGGCTGTGATTCTCCGAGGATTGTTCCTTGCATACGCTAAAAGGTCGGCGACCGACTCGAAGGGGCTGTTCCTTGCGACGATCAATACGGCCGGGTCCGCGCCCCAGTTTGCAATTGGCTCGAGATTATCGACGCTGTACGCGGCGTCGAACACAATTGATTGGGCGATAACGTGCGGCAAGTTATATGCAGCGACGTCATAACCTGTTTTCCTGGCCCGCGTCATGAACCACGTCCAGCCAACCTTCCCTCCGGCGCCGGGTTTGTTCGAGATGATCATAGGCTGGCCGAAATATGCCTCGTTGCGGGCGGGCAGGCTGACGACTCGAGCTTGGAGGTCCGTCGCCCCTCCAGGGGCGTATGCGACGGTCAGCACGATCGGTCGCTCTGGATAGTTTTGGCCGCTCGACGGGCCAGAAAGCCAAAGAAGCATGAGGCCCATCAAGGGGCCTGCGATGCGGTTGATTCTCAGTCTCTGCGTCTCCACCGGCCCCACAGTTTACTCCATGTACTTGCCGCAGGTGCCGAAAGCACCGGGGTGCTCAGATCAGTATGCCTTGGGGAGTCTGCACACGCAGCAACAAAGCGAAGATTGCGTAGATGACGCTAATGAATGCGGCAGAGACGGCTACGCGCTTTGCGATCGCTTTCGGTGAGTAGGGGTCGGGCGCATAGAGAGATACGATGAAAAGGAAAACGGCGAAAGCGGTGAGGTAAAACCCCATCGTCTCCATTGCCCAGGGATAGGCGAAGAACCCGAGAAGGACCGGGATCACTGTAATCCAGCTAAACGAAGGAAGGGCAGGGTGCGAGGTACCCGTTGTTCGCCTCTCGGTAGAGACAAGTATCGCGATACTTAGCAGTCCCATGCCGATGGAAATGAGTCTTGGGAACAGGAAGGCGTCCGGGTTGCTCGCGGAGGATCCGAGCCAGTAGAGAACCACTGCCAAGACCAGTCCTGAGCTGCCTGTTACGCGGTCGGCGTTCATGCGGCGACACTCGATGACCGATTGCCGCGGAGTTCGCTAAAGAGGCTGTACCCGAACGACATTACGCACAGCCCAATGAGAATGATATTCAAAGGTCCGGTCAGAAAGTAAGTGGTCATACCTTCGCCGACTTCTGCGATGAGTTTGCCTTGGACGTAATTGGTTTCTGCAATTGGGCCGAGAATCATGCCCAGCACGATTGGTGCTGCGCTGATACCGAACTTTGCGGCGAAGTACATTGCAGTTCCGAGGCTCAGCATGACGATGACGTCTGAGGCACTGTTCTGGACGCTGTAAGCTCCGAACACGGCAAGCACCGTTACCCCTGCTGCTATGTAATGTTTCGGAACACGCATGACGAATCGGCTATGCCGGCTGACGTAGAGCCCGAACGCGAGTATTAGCACCTGCCCCAGCAATAGTGAACCGATGAAGGTCCATGTGACTTGTGCGTGGAGTGTGAAGAGCGCCGTGCCGGGGAATAGGCCGTGGATGAGCAGTCCGCCGAGTAGCACCGCGGCGGTGGGGCTGCCCGGCACACCGAGCGTCAACAAGGGTACGAGGGATGGTCCGACCATGGCGTTGTTAGCGGACTCTGCTGCGATGACGCCTTCCGGCTCTCCCTGCCCGAAGCGCTCCCGGTTGTGGCTGAGCTTTCGTGCTTGGTCGTATGCGACCAGCCCCGCGATTTGTCCGCCAGCCCCCGGGATCAGCCCGATGAATGTTCCGACGACGCTGCCGATGGCAAGCGACCGCCACCGCGAGATCGTTACCTTGACGGAGTGGAGTAACCGATGCGGCTCGAGTCCATAGGTATCCAGGCCGTCGGCATTACGACTGGTCTCGAGCATAGTGAGTACCTGCGGAATCGCGAAGAGACCGACCAACGCAGCGATGATATTGATGCCACCCACGAGGTGTTCGCTGTAGACGAACCGCTCCTCGCCGAGGACTGGGTCGTACCCGATGGTTGCTAGCCAGAGGCCCACGGCGCCGGCCAGGAGCCCTTTGAAGACTGAGTCGCTGCCCAGAGAGCCTATGACGGTCACACCGAGGATAGCTACCCAGAACAAGTGCGATGGACCAAACCGCAGTGCGAACTGCGCCAGCGGCGGCGTAAAGAAAACGAGCACCAGTACCCCGGTGAGGCCGCCCACGAAGGACGAGAGGAAGCAATAGTGCAGCGCCTCTGCGGCCCGGCCACGTGTTGCGAGCGGATGTCCGTCGAGTGTGGTCGCTATGTTGGCTGGCGCACCGGGGATGTTGAGGAGAATCGCACTGACCGCGCCGCCAGCTACGGTACCCGAATACGCTGCTCCGAGCAGGATGAGTGCCGCTGCGGGTTCCATTTGAAATGTGAAGGGAATGAGAAGCGCTACGGCGAGTGTGGGGCTGATACCCGGTGCAGCACCAAGCAGCAGGCCACCGATCGTACCGAAAGTTAGGACCGTTAGGCGCCACGGCGTGATTACCTCGGGAAGATATTGTATGAACTCCACCGCGCTAGATGCCTGCACACGCCGCCTCGTAGTCTTGCAGAATAACGTTGTCGGTAGCGGCTGTCTCGTCTGCTGCACCTACGGGCCGAGCGAGGGAAGGTTAAGCGCGCCCCGGCTATAATTGACGCACGAAGAACGGTTACCTAGGGTCTGAATGGACCCAACCACGAGCTCGGGGGCCCAAGATTGGATCAAGTCATCGCTTTCCTTGCCCAGTACGGCCAGTTCGCGTGGGGTTATCTCAGTCGACCCGTTATCCTTATACAGCTCGGCATAGTCGGCCTGCTCTTCCTGCCCGCTTTGTTTCTGTCGTGGCGGGTTGAATCGCAGCTTGAGGAACGAGCCCGTGGCATCAAGGGTATGCCGGGGTTGCTGCGACTGATCGTCGTTTTTCTGCACCGGCTCGAATGGCTGTTCTTTGTTCTGCTGCTGGCGATCGCCTACTCAGTGACCGCGGCCTTTGCGTGGCCGGAAGATAGTAACTATCTCATCTACAGTGCCATGTTGCTGGCTGGAGCGTGGCTGGTGATATCCGTTGTCTCTCACGTAATCCGCAGCCGCGCGGTGGGGAGATTATTCGGTTTTGTCGCCTGGGTGTATGTCGCAGCCACGATCCTTGGTATTACTGCTGAGGTTGCCGCATTACTCGATAGCGCTGGATTTACCGTTGGCGCATTCCGTATTTCAGTGTTGCGTGTCTTGCAGGCGGTGGTTTTCCTGGGGGCACTACTGTGGTTGTCGCTGGCCGCTGGGAATTTTCTCGATCGACGGATTCAACAGATCGAGGAATTGACCCCTTCGCTGCGTGTGCTGATCGGCAAAATTTTGCGCATTTCGCTTATCGTCGTCGCGGCGACGGTCGCGATGTCGGGACTTGGAATAGACCTTACCGCATTTACTGTTCTGTCCGGTGCGGTCGGCGTCGGTATCGGTTTTGGTCTGCAAAAGGTGGTCTCCAACTTCATCTCCGGCATCATCATTCTGATGGATCAGTCGATAAAACCGGGTGACACCATTTCGCTCGGCGAAACGTTTGGTTGGATACGGGAATTGCGGGCGCGTTTCGTCTCCGTCGTCACACGAGATGGGCGCGAATTCCTAATACCTAACGAGGACCTTATTACCCGTGAGGTCATTAACTGGTCATTCTCCGATAAGTATGTGCGCTTAGATGTCCCGTTTGGTGTCTCTTACGAATCGAATCCGCATGAAGTCATACGCATTGCAATCGAAGCGGCCTCCTCGGTCGAGCGTGTCGATGGCGTTCAAAGACCACCGGTTTGCTGGTTGACTGCGTTTGGAGACTCCTCTCTAGATTTTCTGCTGAGATTTTGGATCAGTGATCCTCAGGAGGGGCTCACAAACATTCGCGGAACGGTTCTCATAGCACTGTGGGATGGTTTCCAGGAACACGGTATCGATATCCCATACCCGCACCGCGAGGTCATCATGAAGACGTCTTTGCAGACAACGCCGCAGGAAGCGCCGGCGGATTGATTCTGCCTCTAGTCGTTGACTGTGCCGCCGACTATACGTGTCCGACCAAATATTATTTATCGGTGCTAGAACCGTTCAGTCTCGGATATCTTGAGTAAACCACTCGGTTGGTACTTCGATGCCGAGCCCCTGTTCCCTGGCGAGTTCATAGACCCGACCAGCGAGGGGATAGAACTGCGCGCCTTGGAGGTTGCCTCGCTCCGAATACGTGATCTGCTCGGGTGACTTCCGGCCTTTTGCCGGACCGGCTAGCAGGTCGGTGAATGAAACCATTCGGTCGGGCAACATGACGCCATGACCGCGACGTTCGGGTTTGTGGACAGTCTGCGGGTCGGATCTTGCCTCCCAACCGAGGTATTCATCCGCGAAACCGAGCTCGGGTCGGCCGACGGGCGCCGGCGCACTGCCGAAACGAAAATAGATATCGACCCGATCCAGAGTGCCTTGATCCGGTACGCCCCCACTGCCGATATTGACGATGTGCTGGCCTTTTTCCAGGCATGCCCCGTCCGTCACCGGAATGGCTGAGTCCGTCAAGGCGGCGATGATGTGCGCCCCTCTGTAGACGTCCTCGGGCTTGTTACATGCCTGTACCTCAATGTCGTACAGATCATGCATTTCCGCCGCGAATCTCTCCCGATTTGCTCGGGTGGGGCTGAAGACCTTGAGCTTCTTGATCTCGCGAACAGCGGTGAATGCCTGCATGTGCGTACGCGCCATGCCGCCTGAACCTAGCATCCCTACGACCTCGGAGTCTTCGTTGGACATATATTTCACGCCGATGCCGCCATCGGCCCCGACGCGCATGTGCTGCAGTACACCATCATTAATAAAGGCTAGCGGCTCCCCGTTTTCCACGGACGTGAGAAAAATCAGTCCGCAGTAAATGCCGGGCTCGATACAGTATTTCTCTGTCGTCGTCACACCGCCGTGATGGGTTTCATAGACGATGTCTGATTTCATTCGGACTGCGAAGTAGCCATTAGCGCCGCCGCCTTCCATGCTGCCGAATTGATAGCGCTTACTAGGGTCGCTGGTCGGTATACGGATATCGATACGCGGACGGCACACGGCCTCACCGATGGTCACGTTCCGATACGACTCTTCTAGTGCGAAGATCGTATCCGGCATCGTCAGAACCTGTGAGACAACGTTGTTATTAATGATCAGTGTCATGTCGTAGCAACTGTGATCGCCTAATCAACCCGCCCCGAGTCATTGTTTTAGCAGCCGCTGTCTCAAGAGCTTCTCCTAAGAGGCTGTCAATCCCGTCTGACTAATCTTGCCACACCGCCAATACAGCGGGATATCCAGTCCGACCCTATTGGGAAGAAGCACATTGCTTGCACTCACCGACTGAGCTCGTTTCTAATTGATCGTAAGAAACAAGGATTAGACAGGGGAGAACCGCCGTGACTCATGGAGCAGTGTTTCGTGTGGCAGAACCGCAGTCGTCTGCTTTGCGGTGGTATGGCGGCGTGTTGTTCGCATTTTTTGGCGGTGTCTTGTTTTGTGCGATGCCGTTGGTATCGGCCCAGATCGTTTCGGCGGACCATCACCTGCCGGCGCAGACTCAAAACCTCAGTTGGGGCTGGATCCCAACAGATAAAGAGCCTGTGCTGATGATTGAGTCGGGCGAGACGGTGCGTATCGACACAATCTCGCATCATGGGTCCACGCAGGATGAGGATCCGGTCAGTTTTCTTGCTGGTTTTGGCGTGGAACCGAATCAAATTCTTCAGGACGTGCGTGATTTCTGGGCATCCAGGCCCGGGCGGCCCCGAGAGGGTCGAACCGGGGCGCATGTGCTTACGGGCCCGATAGCAATCCAAGGAGCCGAGCCCGGTGACATGTTGGCAGTACACGTCCTTGAGGTCAGCCCGCGAACACCTTACGGATTCAACAGTGCGGGTGCCCGCAGCGGTGCGCTGGGTGATGCCTACCCAGGTGTAAGAGACGGTGATCGTGGCGCCGAAATCGCCGATGACGGCGGAAGAGCCATAATTTGGACCGCTATGGCGAATGCACGAGAGTACGCGTTACTTGGCGATAACGTGCGTGTGCCACTGGCGCCTTTCATGGGAATCATGGCCGTGGCGCCGGAGGCGCCGGCTATCGGACAACCCGGCGTGACCGTGGCTGGTGTGCAGAGTTCTAGACCACCCGGACCGTATGGCGGAAATTTAGACATCAAAGAGCTTGGGCCTGGTGCGATCCTTTATTTGCCGGTATTTCGATCTGGCGCACTTTTTTACGCAGGTGATCCGCACGGCGTTCAGGGCGATGGAGAGGTCAGTGGTACCGCGTTGGAGCAGTCGGCCACGGGGGTGTTTCGGTTCGTTCTGCACAAAGACACGCCCCTTAGTGCGCCACGTGCTGAGACCGCCACACACTACCTTTCGGTGGGCATCGATCTTGATCTAGACCGCGCTTTGCGCAAAGCGTTATTGGAGGCCATCGATTTCATGGTGGAAGAGAAGGGGCTGACGCCGCGGGAAGCTTTCACCCTCGCTAGCCTCGCTGTCGATTTCTCCGTCTCTGAAGCCGTCAATCAGACGCAGGTCGTATCGGGATCGATCGCCAAGAGCCTCTTTTTGGAGTAACAGCCGGCAAATTAATCTCACTCGATTTGGTCTGAGCAAAGATGGTTGCCCGGTGGGCTTTAGAGTCAGTGGGGAGCTGACTGGGTCCGCCCGGTCTCTGGGGCGTCGGTGATCTAGGGATCGAGCAAGATCCGCACCGGAGTGTCGCCACTGCCAGGCGGCTCCGCAGAGGTTTCGAGGATGGTTCAGCGCCCATAGAAGTACTAAACTTGGGCCCCAGATAACCGTAAGCATCCGTGATGCCTAGTATTGGACGCGCTGGACGTTTCATCGGCATTTCTTGTGCCGTAGCTGTAGCTGCGGTCGCCGGCGTGGTCATGTTGCAACGCACGAGCTTGCTCCCCGAACATGCCGGTATGCAGTGGTCGATCGTGGACCGTTACTGCATCGATTGTCATAACTCCGTTGAACGGGCCGGTGACGTCATGTTCGATCGGCTGCGAGCCGGGTCAGTGGCTGAGGAAGCCGAGATCTTCGAGACGGCCGTGCGCAAACTGCGTGGTCGGCTGATGCCCCCTCCCGGGAGCCCACAGCCTAACCAGGGACAAGTGGACGCGCTCATCAGCTGGCTTGAGAATTCCCTAGACCAGGGAGTTGGTACAGCTATGGCGGGTCACGTCCCCGTGCAGCGCCTGAATCGAACTGAGTATGCCAATGCGGTGCGGGATCTTTTGTCGGTCGAGATTGACCCTGCGGAGTACCTGCCGGCTGAGGTCGAGGTGGAGGGTTTCAGCAATATTGCGACGGCATTGACCGTGTCGCCTACCTTCCTGGACCAGTATGTGCGCGTCGCACAGGAGGTTTCTCGGATGGCGGTCGGTGATCGCCAGCCCGAGGTGGTTAGCGCGTATTTCCCGCCACCGGAGCTTGGGGACCAGGAGGGTTATGTAGATGGTATGCCGCTCGGTACCCGGGGCGGCGCACGTTTCGAATACACGTTCCCGGCGGACGGGGAGTACCGAATCAACATCACGGATCTCGACGTCGGGCTCTATCCACGGGGGCTCGAGAACGAGCAGACGCTGGTCGTTCTGATCGATCGAACGGAGGTTTTCAGACAAAACATCGGTGGTCCCGAGGACAGAGCCTTTGTTGATCTTGGCGGCGCGCCGGCGCGCGAGGAGCTCATGGAACGCTTCTCTAACGTTCCGGTGAACGTGACGGCCGGCCCCCACGAGGTCGTTGTGACCTTCATTGAGCGTGCTCAGGTAGCTACGGACGATCCTGTTAGGGGTGGTTCACACTTCCCCGGTTGGGCTTTCCTGGGGCATCTGCGTCTGCTGCGCGTTATCGGAGGTATCGAGGTGGTCGGGCCCTACGAGGCGACGAATGTATACCGCACACCCGGGCAGGAAAAGCTGTTCACGTGTGAGCCGGAGGTTCCCGATCGAGAGCGTGCCTGCGCCGAACAAATTACGGCGAATCTCGCGGAGCGCGCCTTTCGGAGGCCCATTGCTCGGGACGATCTCGACCGGTTGATGGCTTTCTACGATGCCGCTCGTGGTGGCGGTGGCGGGTTTGATTCGGGTATCGAGCAGATGGTGACCGCTGTACTCGTTAGTCCTGACTTCCTCTACAGGGGCATCCTACCGCCTGGGGAAGAGGGAAGCGCTGACTCCTATGCGTTAACCGATCTGGAGCTGGCCTCCCGGCTGTCCTTCTTTTTGTGGAGCCAGGGTCCGGACGATGAGTTGCTCGAGCTCGCGAACGCGGACGGCTTGAGCGAGCCTGGCGTGCTCGAGGCGCAGGTGCAACGGATGCTGGCTGCCCCACCCGCGGAAACCCTTGTGACGAATTTTGCCTTCGACTGGCTCAACCTCGATGACCTCGATGAAGTTCAGCCGGATCCCCAATTGTTCCCCGAGTTCAGCCCGGAAATTCGAGATGATATCGAGACCGAGATTGACCTGTTCCTCCGCAGCGTCCTTTTGGAAGAAAGGAATGTGCAGGAGCTGCTGACGGCTGAGCATACGTTCCTGAATGAGCGGTTAGCGAGACATTATGGCGTCGCTTCGGTCCGAGGACCGCAGTTCCGGCGTGTGACCCTTGAGGATGAGGCTCGCTGGGGGTTGCTCGGTAAGGGCGCCGTGCTGTTGCGTACCTCTTATGGCGATCGCACGTCGCCGGTGCTGCGCGGAGCATGGGTGTTAGAAAAGTTGATGGGCACTCCGCCGTCACCACCCCCCCCCAACGTTGAAACGGATTTGACCACGCCGACGGGTGAGCAACCCAGAACCATCCGCGACCGGCTTGAGGAACATAGAGAGGACCCGAGCTGTAATCTCTGCCACGGTGTCATTGACCCCTACGGACTCCCGCTGGAGAACTACACCGTTACCGGGCAATGGCGCGACATTGATTGGGCTGCCGATGAGCCGATTGACCCAACCACGGTACTGCCCAACGGTACCGCAATCGAGGGTCCTGCTGAGATGCGCCGGACGTTGCTTGACCGTTCCGACCAGTTCGTGCAGGCACTGACCGAGAAGCTCATGATGTACGCATTGGGCCGGGAGCTCGAGTATCATGATATGCCGCAGGTGCGATCGATCGTACGCGCGGCGGAACAAGAGAATTACCATTTCTCGTCGATCGTGACGGGGATCGCATCGAGCCACGCATTTCGCATGCAAACTCAGGGGGAGTAAAGGTTATGTTCCTAACCAAGAAGCATCTTTCTCGGAGGACCGTTCTCAAGGGGGTGGGTGTGTCGGTGGGGCTACCGCTGCTTGATGCGATGATCCCGGCCGCAACTGCGATTGCCCAGACCGCGGCCGCACCAAAGCTGCGAGCGGGCTTTTTCTATATCCCGCACGGAGCGATTATGTGGAACACGCCCCACGGGCCCGAGATGGATCATTGGACCCCGAGCGGCGCGGGCGAGAACTTTAAACTAAGTCCAATTCTTGAGCCTCTGGAGGACTATAAGCACCTCGTCACGTCGTTTTCTAATCTCGAGAATAAGGCCAGCGCCGACTCCGTCCACCGGTACAATCCGGCGACCTGGCTCAGCGGTGTGAAGCCGGATCTCCAGGCCCCCGGACCTAGCATGACCTCGACGATCGATCAGCTCATCGCTGGCTATATCGGGCAGGAGACTACGCTGCCGTCGCTGGAGGTCTGTTCGGAGAGCACCATGCAGGCGGTCGCTTGTGGGGGCGGGTTTGGTTGTCTTTACAGCTCCACGCTGTCGTACCGGGATTCGAAGACTCCTCTACCGATGGAGTTCAACCCGCGCAAAGTCTTCGCGCAGCTGTTTGGTGAAGGCAATACGCCTGAAGAACGCCAGGCGATCGTGAATCAGAAGAAGAGTCTTCTTGATCTCATCGCCGATCGAACGCAGGCGCTACAGCTCAAGTTGGGCGCAGGCGACCGCGTGATTCTGGACGGCTACCTCGACACCGTGCGAGAGATTGAACGCCGCGTGGAGTTGGCGGAGCAGCGTGACCTGTCGGGAGTGGAGGTACCTGAAGCGCCGCTTGGAGAGCTAGACTCGTTCGATCAGCAGGTACGCCTAATGTTCGATCTGATTGCAGTGGCCTATCAGGCGGATCTTACCCGTGTGGCCTCCTACATTATGGTTGCGGAAGGCACCAACCGTTCCTATAACCACATCGGTGTGTCGGACTCATTCCATCCGCTGTCCCATCACGCCAATCACCTTGAGCGCATGCACAAGCTAGTCAAGATTCAACGCTATCACGTGGAGCGGTTCACGGATTTCGTCGCCAAGCTTGCGGCGACTCCCGACGGCGAAGGCACTTTGCTGGACAATTCGATGTTTATGTACGGATCCAATATGGCTAGCAGTGATCTGCACAGTAACTATCCATTGCCCAACATCCTGGTCGGCGGCGGAGCCGGTGAGTTGAAGGGCGGGCAGCAGCTCGAGTTACCCGAGCGTACGACAATTTCCAACCTGCACCTCACGGTGCTAAATAAGGCGGGGTTGGAATTGGAGAGTTTCGGGGACAGCACGGGGGAGATCGCGGGAGTCTAAGTGTCCGCTCATCAAAGGAGACGAGTCAATAATATGGCTCACGGGATGACGAACCGCAGGACGGTATTAAGGGGCGCGTTGAGCGGGTTTGTGGGCCTGTCGCTGGTACCGTTTGCGCGCCGCGGACTCACGCAGGAAAGCCTCGCTATCGTTCCCGTCAGTGATGATTTCGTGATGCTAACCGGCGGCGGGGGTAATATCCTGGTGCGTTCCGCGAGCACCGGCCAAGTGCTAGTGGATAGCGGTGTCGCCGAGTCGACAGACCAAGTCCTTGCGACACTTGACGAGTTACCCGGTGCGGGACGGTTCCAGGCGCTCTTCAACACGCACTGGCACCTGGAGCAGGTCGGCGGGAATGCGGCCTTGGGTCAGGCAGGAGCAAAGATTATCGCGCACGAGAAAACCGGGGCGCATCTAGCTACCGACTATTACCTCCCCTCCGAAGATCGCTACCAGAGGGCCCTGCCGGCGGAGGCTCACCCTACGGAAACCTTCTTCGCCAGCGGTGAGACACTCCTCGGCGATGAGCGGATCGAGTACGGCCACTTGGTCGAGGCTCACACAGACGGCGATATATATGTGTACTTCCGAGACTCTAATGTGCTGGCCGTCGGTGATGCGGTTTCTCCAGTCAGAGATCCGGTGCTGGACTGGTTCGGTGGTGGTTGGTTGGGTGGTCGAGTTGAGGCGCTCGAAAAGCTTTTAGGAGTGAGCGATGGAGAGACGCGGGTCGTGCCGAGCTACGGGCCCGTGGTCGGTCGTGCAGAGCTACAAGCTGAGTTCGACATGATGTTTGAACTTTTCGATCGCATGCTTGAGCTCGTGAGAAAGGGCATGAGCGCGCAAGACATGCTCAATGCGGGACTCATGGATGGATTTAATCGGAGATTCGATGATCCGTTCAGGTTCACGTACGACGCCTATAAGGGCTATTGGGCACATCACAATTCACTAGCACCGGATCTCCTATGATGGGCACTTACATGAAGAATTTAGGACTAGCGGTCGTTTGTTGGCTCGCTATGGTCGGTGTCGCTTCGGCGAACGGAACATTACCCGATCGGATTCAGGTGGGGGACCGTGAGGGCGCCCTGGAAATGATCGATGCGGGTGCCGACGTTAATGGGGCGCAGGGAGACGGCACAACGCCGCTTCATTGGGCGGTCTACAAGGTTGACGTGGAACTTATTCGACTGCTGCTAGAGCGTGGTGCGAAGCCCGATGTAATGAATAACTACGGGTCGAGCCCCTTGGCGGAGGCTGCAAAGGTTGGCAACGCTCAGTTGGTTGAGATCCTGCTCGATGCTGGTGCTGACGTGGAATCGGCGAACCAAGAGGGGCAGACGGCCCTGATGCTGGCCGCGCGAGCAGGTTCCATGAATGTTGCCGAGGTTTTGGTCGGGCATGGAGCCGATGTCAACGCGCGAGAAGTGTGGCGCGGGCAGACGGCGCTCATGTGGGCAGCTGACTCAAATTCCCCCGAGCTTACGAGATTTCTGATCGACCAAGGCGCGAATGTTGATGCGCGTGCCCTGCATAACGACTGGCCTGTTCAGATGACGGCCGAGCCACGTAACCAGTATCGTCCTACGGGCGGAATGACGCCTCTGTTATACGCGGCGCGCGTGGGTTGTAAAGACTGTGTAGAGGCGATGCTTGACGCTGGCGCAGATCCCAACAAGCCGAATCCCGACGCGGTCACTCCGCTTATCGTAGCCATAGATAATTTCGCATACGACACGGCAAAGCTTCTGTTCGAGCGCGGTGCCAATCCACATATTTGGGACTGGTGGGGTCGCACGCCGCTGCATGCGGCTATCGACATGAATACCTACAGCCTAGATGTTTACCAGGAGCGTACCGGTCCGCCGATAGTGACCGAAGAAACGACCGCCCTCGACCTCGCGCACCTGTTTTTGGAAGCAGGTGTTAACCCCAATCCTCAGCTCAATTTCCACCGACCGAGCCGTGGCGGAAACGCCGGCCGATTCGCGGACGAGATCATTTCAACCGGCGCCACCCCGCTGCTGCGTGCCGCTGCGGGACAAGACAGCGAGGCGGTAAAGCTTTTATTGGATTACGGAGCCCGAATCGATGTGCCCAACGTGATGGGAGTTACGCCGCTAATAGGGGCGGCCGGGCTCGGCATGGAACTCAGCCCGCGCTTCAATCCCGACGGTGATGCGGAGGATCGTGTGATCTCGACAATGGAGATTCTATTGTCGGCTGGGGCTGAAGTGAACGCGAGGATTACCGATGTCACCGGTAGAACCGCACGTATTGGTCGCTCAACTACGCTGCCTGAGCGGGGAGGACAGAGCGCGATATATGGCGCTGTGCAATGGGCTTGGCCACGCGTCGTTCAGTTCCTCATTGATCAGGGTGCGGAGGTCGACATCGTAGACCATCTCGGTGTGTCGCCGCTCGATGCTGCGACTGGTGGTGGTAGCAGTGACAACAGACTTTCGGAAGAGGTTGCCGCAATACTCGGGAGCGCACTCAACTAGAACGTGTGAGTTTCGATAACATCCCAGGCGGTTGGCCGAGGTAGTAGATGCACCGCTTATTCTATTTCCCGATGCTCGTTCTGGCGCTGGCCAGATCCCCGACGCATGCGCACCATTCGATTGCTGGAATGTACCACCGCGATCAGCAGGTTACGGTCACTGGCGCCATCGGTGAGTTTCATTTTGTTCAACCCCATCCGTTTATTGTGCTGGTTGCTGATACGGGCAAGACCGAGCCGCAACGCTGGCACCTCGAGTTGGACAATCATCGTGAGCTCATGCAGGTGGGCGTCACAAAGGATACGTTTAGATCAGGTGATGAAGTGATCGTTACGGGCGATCCCGCACGCGATGGCAAGGAACGGCTTTACATAAGAAGACTGCACCGGCCGGTAGACGGATTGCGCTACGATGCGCCGGGCTTCCAACCCAGTATCAGCACAGTCCTCTGACTCCCTGCCGGGTTCCTGGTAGTGTTGCAAAGCTCAGGATGTGGGTGGCGGGAATGTCTCCGTAGAAGCATTCATGGGTAGAATGGTTTTGAGTGGATGACCGACAATCCTTCCAAAAACCATGATCCGATCAGGGAGTAACAATATGAAAGCTGGACCCTATCCCTATTTTCTTGCCGTTTTGGCGTTGCTGCTATCGACTCCGTCGCTGGGACAGGTCGAAACGGATAACCCGATGAGCTTTTTCGTGACCAGCCAGACTAACAGCGGTGATCTCGGCGGATTGGTGGGTGCTGATGCGATCTGTCAACGTTTGGCTGTAGCGGTGGGCGCTGGGAATCGAACGTGGCGCGCGTATTTGAGCACCTACGGCACTAACACAACAGAGGGCGAAAATGCTCGGGACCGAATTGGCAACGGGCCCTGGTATAACGCTAGAGGTGTCAGGATTGCCCCGAACGTCGCCGACCTTCATGGCGATATCCAGCGTGATAGAAACCTGATTTATCGAGAGACGGCGTTGGATGAGAGAGGGGACCTAGTTAATGGTCGGGTTCGCCCCGAGGGGACGAATAATGAGCACGACATACTCACGGGTTCAGATTCCCACGGTCGGGCGGTTGCAGGAGACTCTGATCGTCAGAACTATACCTGTAACAACTGGACCTATGATGGCGATGACGGCCACGCCATAATCGGTCATCACGATCGCCTGAGCGCTAGCAATACATCGTGGAACTCATCCCACGCAACGGCAGGGTGCTCTTTGGCGTCATTTAATTCGACCGGCGGTGCGGGCCGCCTCTATTGTTTCGCCGGCGACTAACCCCGCACGGCGCCCGGAAGGAAGAGGGAAAATCTATCTAAGTTAAGGGAGTTGCTGGCGAGGGTCTGTTTCCGATCTGAAGCGGACGCTCGCCGGTGACCCTGCTCCTTAGCGTTCCTTTAACCGGAATCTGTTCTAACCGCCTCCGTAGCCATCTGCTCCCACTACCGCGAGCTTTGCGTTGCCGCATTCCAGCATGATTGACATGTAGCGGTCGAATGGCTCTACGCCGATGAGTAAGGGGTGTGGTCCTTGCGGATACTGCTGACGCAGTTGATCCTGTAGCTCGAGCGTGTTCATCGAGATTCCGGGGTGACCGCCGAGCGCGGTCTCTGCTCGCAGCGGTCGCCCAAAGTTGTCAAATACATGCCGAAAAGTTTCCAGCGATTCTCGATCCCGCATCGTAGTGCCACTGAGGAAGACGGCGGTGTGTGTTTGCCCGAGGTGTTTGACCGGCACGAACATGGCCAACGTGCCTTCCGTATGGCCCGGGGTCAGCGCGAGCGTGACGGTCGTGTCTCCCAACGTCACCTCCTGCCCATCTGTGGCGACTATGTCCCGCGTAGGCCTCGGCCGGTCCGGACGCTCGCCGGACAGGGCTAGATCCCAATCCGGGCCGCTGAGCACTATACGTGCCCCGTACGTTTCCTGGAGATAGGATGCGCCACCGACGTGATCGTTGTGACCATGTCCGATGAGGATGTACTCGATCTGCTCGGGGTCGAGACCTATTTTCTCGAGGCCCGGTACTAGGACGTCCCGCGCCTCGGCGGGGGAGTTAAGGGTATCTATGAGGATAATACCTTCGCTGGTTTCGACGGCCCAGGCGCCCACGTCGTTGAAACCGATGTAGTACAGGTTTTCGAATACGCGGACGGGCTCGATGACGTGGTCTTCGATTGGCGGCAGTCCCGCAGCCTGTCTTATCAGCGCCGTCCGCCGAGGGCCGGTGGGCGAGCAGTACGATTCGGCTTCATCTATGAGATCGGTCCCTGCCAGCTCCATCGCCGCCGCAATATATCTCTGAGCCTCCTCGGAGTTAGCCAGCTCCTCGGCGGTCGGAATGCGCGGTCCTTGAGCCTGGACTCCGGTGTGCCAAGCCGCTGCTAAGGTGAGTGCGAAGACCATCCGGCCTAACATGTGTCTTAACATCGAGTTTACTCTCCCTATTTCCGCGTCATTCGGCTTGGTTGTCTGTCTTGAGACTAGTACGAGGTTGACGAAGGTTCAACTAATGAGGTGAGGACTCAGTCTCGGACAGAACGCACGGTGACTGCTATCATCCGTCTTGCTGGAGACAACCGTGTGGAGACGGCCCATCATGCCCCTAAGAACTTTGGATCATTGCTCTATCCGAACTTTGGATCTCAGGGCCACCCGAGATTTTTATATCGATGTGCTTGGATTGCACGAAGGTGATCGACCGGATTTTCCCTTTCCTGGTCACTGGCTCTGTGTAGACGACTGCACGGTTATTCACCTCGTCGGCGTAGACCCTGACGATCCCAGTGGTCTAATGGGGTATCTAGGTGGTGAGATTGACGCGGATGCGCTGACCGGTAGCGGAGCGTTCGACCACATCGCATTCTGTGCAACGGACGCGCCGGCAATGTTAGGGCGCTTGAAGAAGAATAACGTCACCTTCAGTGAGCGGCGGGTACCGAATATGGACCTCCATCAAATCTTCGTCGATGATCCCAACGGGATCACGATAGAGCTTAATTATTTCGATTCCCAGCAATAGCTAGGAAATCGGAGCCCGGTTTATTGCGGGTAGAAGAAGAAAGCGGCTGCAAACGAGCGG
>CAYLKA010000036.1:0-24029 GCA_964384125.1 uncultured Gammaproteobacteria bacterium
GCACTTACCAGACAACAACAACGATGAGCGCAGCAACAACCGCAGCAGCAACCGCGGCGGCCCTCCAGTTGAAGGGCATCACACTGCTGATCCAACGCGCAGTGAAAGCGCTCTCGAAAAGCTTATTCCTGGTGGTTAGCTCTCCATCTGCCCGGGCAGTGATGACCCCGGCCAGACGGAGAATCTGTTGAGGGACCGAGGCGCTGTGGTGGTAAAGCCTCGCACCTCGACCGATCCGTCTCAGTAGCACGAGAGCTTGGCGATTTTGAACTGTACGTTGGGTGAGGAGAGTGCGAACATGATTGAGCAGAGGCTCTTCCCAGGTAGTACTCTGTCCAAGAAACTGCTCCGCGACGATCCGATCAACCTGCTCTGGCACCCCGCCGCGTCTTGCGACACCCCGAACTATTTTCTGAGTGAGGTAAGGCTGCCCACCCACCCATTCATAGGTCCGTTCCAGCACTGAGCGCGCCTGTTCAGATTCCCCACCGAGGCCCTTGGCAAGCTGATACGTCTCTTCGATACTGAAATCGTCGAGTTCGATGGATCTACCGTCTTCGAAAGGCGAAGTCGTGATATCAGGACAAAGCTGACGCGGCGTAGCAACGCCGAGCACGACGAAATTAAGCCTCGAGAAGTCCGGCTCGGCTACCCGCCCGCTGTAGCAGAATCTGAATCCGCTAAACAGCTCCTTGGCAAACGGCGTACCGATAGCCCGCTCGATATCGTCAAAGAAGATGGTGATCGGCGCTATCGTATTCGCCAACACGATCTCCCAAAAAAAGTCCCCGAACCGCTGCTCGTTCATGATCACGCTCTTTTCCTGCCACCAGGACTGGAGGTCGAACTTCAGCCGCAGCTCGCGAAGAATCCGATAGGCGATGCTGTAGTACCAGCGGACGGCTTCAGCACTTTCGCCTCTCGCCGCAATTTGCGTAAGGTCGACGACAGCGGCAAGTTGGCCTTCTTCTCGCAGGGAGCGAATAGTGCGCGCCATCAAGCTTGTTTTGCCACTCGCTTTTGGGCTCAGTACGTAGCAGAACTGCCGATCGTCGATACCCTGACGGAGAGCCTTTTCCGATGCCCTATGGATATAGCAGGGGCGATCCGGCTGGACAGGATTGCCCACCACAAAATAGTCGCCGGTTTGAACGACGCTCGCCACGGATTCCGCTCCCAAACGCCCCTCAGCGGAGGACCTACCCAAGCACCCCTACTGGCATCGCCGGTGTAGGCCACTTAGATTGTAGCAGTCCTGCCTGCACCGCTCCCCAGGCTCTCCGGAGAGAAGCGAGGCCAGTAAACTTCTTGGGGGCTGCCCGATGCGGTCTCTGGGAAACGCAGAAAATACGTTCCAGTCGAGATAGAATCTCCCACCATGGAAATCTGCCATACTCACAATCTGGCCCGAAAACCAGAAGGCTTAAAACGCTACGGTATCCGGGTAAGCCTTCCGGCCGGCGACACCTTCACGCGACTCATCGGAACAGACTGGGAGCAATTCCACTGGTTCGACACGTCAAGAGAGCGTGACCGAACGCTGGAGGATATGGCCAGCGAGCACCTCTATTCCCGCGACGGCGATCGTCCTCAGCTAATTTTTGAAGCGGTGGAAGCCGAAAAACAGTCGGATTCCGACTGAGCCGCTCGTATAATACCCGCCCTTCGCACCCGGACCCCGCAGGCTAGCCTGCCGGGCTCTACCTTTACACTTGGAGAGACCAGCATGCTCGACCTGATGAGAATTGCCCGAACCGAAGCCGATAGCGGCGATCTATTGGGGCTTCTCCAAGACCTGTTCGATCCCTCCGAAATTCGACCCGCGGGCTCCCCGGAAGCCGTCATATGGCAGGGGGGGCATCACGACGGAAAGGTCAATCCAGTCGCCCACTCGCTAACGGATGCCTATGCGCTCCTCGGAACTATCGCCGCCATCGACATCCTTGGTCTCCCATTTTACGCCGTCCCCATGTGGTCGCAGTATCGACATGACATGGAGCTTGCGCCGCTCAGCTGGTTCGGCAACATGCCTTGCACCTCCATCAAATGGTCGACTGCCGGTGACGCATACGTCAACGACTCCAGCGGCAAAAAGGTCGTGGTGATGGGGAAATCAGGCAACGCACCCCTAAGGACGCAAGCTGGCGTCTACTGCAACGTTCGCCCCTATGGACCGATAACCGTCGTGCGATGCATGCCGTGCCTGCCCTATTCTCAGGACAAATCGGTTTTCGACCTCGACGAAAAGACCGGCGTGATCCACAGCGAGATGAACACACCCGGAATTCAAATGGCCTACGCAAACCGCCGTTTCCTAAGACTCGTGCACGAGACCGGCAGGCTCGGTCGCGTTGCGTTCAAACCAACACAAGCTCAAGAAGATGGAATCAACTCGGGGCTGCTCTCCTGGATGCTGCAGGGCACGAAATTCAAGGTCGGCCGCAAGTACGCCGTGGACGGATATGAGGAGCATAGAGAGTTGGTTGATCGCATCGTCAACTTGCTCCCCTCCGACTTCAAGGACGGTATGGAGAACTGGGGCGGTCAAATAGAGCAACACATCGCCGACACGAACTATGGAATTCTGATCTGGGATCTAATCCAGAACCAAGACGTCATTATCCTGTCGACGGATCTTGACGGTGATCGTCTGACCGATCTCCTCGCTGACGTGTCTGATCCACTTCGAGCGTTCGGGCAAAAGGTGCTTGACCACGTTGGCGTTAGCGTCGATGACCTTTGGGGAGACATGGGCTATACGACGGGTAACGGCCGTGACATGACGTCGGTGATGCATCGAATGGAAGGTCCGCCGATTCACGAACAGACCCTCGGATCAGCGGATGCAATGCTGCTAAGGCTCCTCGACGGTGATGAGTCTATGGGAGGAACCAAACGCCCATACGACCCGCGCATTCACTTTGTCCTTATCCGTGCTGCGTATCGAGATGCCAATCCTGACAACAAGGCGCTTCATGCTTGGCTCGACAAAGCGCTCGCCTCCTTTGATGGGGTCTACTCAGGAGAGCGGCCCGGGTTTCTGGAGGGCTACGCACAGCTCAAGGAAGCAATCAAACCTTGGGGCACCTGATCGGCAAGGTTTGATAGGCGTTCGCTCTAGCGAGCACGTACACTAAACCTCTCTGCCTAGTCGCAAAACTTATTCACTTGTCGCTACTCGTGTAACTAGATCCAAATCGAGGGCCGAGTGAGGCGGTTAACCGCGCCTTCTATAGAGCCACCGATGACGATTAGGTCATAGTTGCCTTCATCGGGACACGAATGGAAAAGGACTAGGAGCGGATCTGGCCGCTGCCCCTGACAACATACTTGTAGCTGGTGAGTTGTTCGGCGCCGACGGGACCGCGTGCGTGAATTCGGCCAGTTGCGATGCCGATCTCAGCACCCATGCCGAACTCCCCACCGTCAGCATATTGAGTAGAGGCGTTGTGCAAGATTATCGCACTGTCTAGCTCATTCAAGAATCGTTCGGTCACCGGGACATCCTCGGCAATGATCGCTTCAGTATGCCCGGACCCATATCGACGAATGTAGGCCATCGCCTCGTCGATGTCTTCGACGACCCGTACGGCGATGATCTCGTCAAGATATTCCTTACCCCAATCTGACTCTTCAGCGGGAATGACGCGGGCATCAGCCTTCTGCACAGTATCATCGCCTCGGACTTCGCAACCGGCTTCCAACAGATCGCCGATTAATGCCGCAAGATGCGTGTCACTGGCTGCTCTGTCCACCAACAGAGTTTCGGTGGCCCCGCAGATTCCGGTACGCCGCATCTTCGCGTTGACGACAACCTGTCTTGCCATCTCCAGATCCGCTGAGCTGTGCACATAAGTATGACAAATGCCTTCCAAATGACCCATAACGGGAACTCGGGCATCTTGCTGAACTCTAGCGATGAGGCTTTTCCCGCCACGTGGGACGATCACGTCCACGAACTCCGACATATCTCGGAGCAGAATACCGACAGCCGCCCGATCCTGAGTTGGGATCCGCTGGATCGCAGCCTCCGGTAAGCCGGCAGCCGCGAGGCCCTTTACCAGGCAAGCGTGAATAGCCGCGTTGGACCGACTCGCCTCCGAGCCGCCACGGAGAATGACCGCGTTACCGCTCTTCAGGCACAAGGCGCCGGCATCCGCGGTCACGTTCGGGCGGCTCTCATAGACGATGCCGATCACACCCAGCGGTACCCGGACGCGTTGAATACGCAGCCCATTGGGCCGTTCCCACTCCGCCATAACACTGCCGACCGGATCCGTTAGCTCAGCGATACTCTCGAGCCCCTGGGCCGTTGCCTCCACACGACCCTCATCGAGGGCGAGACGGTCCAGTAGCGCGCTCGACACTTGGCGCTGCCTCGCCCCCTCCATGTCCTCGGCGTTGGCCTCCAAGATCGTGGCGAGAGAACTGCGCATCGAGTCTGCAGCGCTCAATAGCGCTGCGTTCTTAGAAGAGGTGTCGGCCCGTGTCAGCACATCAGCGGAGCTACGAGCAGCCTGCCCCAATAACAGCATCTGATGATGAAGATCCTCTGAAATTTCTTTTTCGGCGGTGGTCATGCCCCAGTCTCGGTACTCATCAGAGCCAGATCGTCTCGATGGATCAGTTCGTCTCGACCACGATAGCCCAAAGCTTCCTCGATGGCATCCGAGCGCCGTCCTGCGATGGCCCGAGCCTCATCCGACGGGTACGCGATGAGCCCGCGCCCCAGTTCGACCCCAGCACGGTCTCTAACTCGGACCGCCTCTCCACGCTCGAATTCTCCGGTCACATCGGTAACACCGGCGGGTAGGAGGCTCCGCCCGGAGGCCAAGGCACGCTTGGCGCCATCATCCACCGTGACCGTGCCACGAGGCTGAAGGGTCCCCGCAATCCACTGCTTCCGGGCGGCCCTCGGTGTGGAACCCGGCATGAACCAGGTTGCCACGGCCCCAGCCTGAAGGGCTTTGATCGGTCGCTCTGTATGCCCTGAAGTGATTAGCATTCGACACCCAGCGCCCATTGCGATGCGTGCAGCATCAAGCTTGGTGCGCATACCGCCGGAGCCGTGATCGGATCCCGGCCCGCCAGCCATCTCCCAGTGTTCCTCCTGCAACTCGGTCAGCTCGGAGATGTGCTTGGCCTGCGGGTCGACGTTGGGATCAGCTGTGTAGAGGCCGTCAACGTCGGAGAGCAAGACCAGGCAATCAGCACTCACCATCTGAGCCACTCGAGCCGCGAGCCGATCGTTATCGCCGTAACGGATCTCCTGGGTCGCGACCGTATCGTTCTCGTTCACCACGGGGACAGCCCCACGCTTAAGTAAGGTGAACAACGTATTCGCCGCGTTAAGATAACGGCGCCGGCTTTCACTGTCGTCCAGCGTGAGAAGAACCTGAGCCGCCGCGAGACCGTGAGCACCAAGAATCTCCTGGTACGCGTGGGCCAGCTGTATCTGCCCCACCGCCGCAGCCGCCTGGCTCTCTTCCAGTCGCGCTCGCACCGGGTCGACTCCCAGCTGCTGCGCCCCTAGCGCAATAGCTCCAGAGGATACGATGACAACCTCCTGCCCACTGGCGCGCATCGCTGCCACATCGGCGCAAAGCGCCTGGAGCCATGCGCGTTGTAGGTTGCCTGTCTTCTGGTCTACAAACAACGTCGAGCCGATTTTGACGACGAGACGTCGTGCCTGCGCAAGGCGCTCAGCATTGAGGTTTTGAACGGCCATGGACCCTACCCTACGGCGTCCGGCTAAGTCGGAGTCAAGACGGGAGCACCACGAGCCACCGCCATCGCCCCGCTGCGCACGACCGTGAGTATCTCGACTCGGTCCGAAAACCGGGTCATGAAGCGATCGATCTCTCCGCTACCACCGATGAGCTCCACGGTGAAGTGACCTTCGTGGTCATCCAGTATCCGAGCACCGAATTCGCCGACCAGCTCCGTCAGCGCTTTTCGATCTTCAGCGGGCAGCTGGAGCTTGAACAAGGCTAGCTCACGCTCGATATGATCGCCATCTGTCATGTCGATGATGTTCACTACGTCGACGAGCTTACCCAGCTGCTTGGAGATCTGGTCGATAACCTCGTCCGACCCTCTCGTCACAAGTGTCAACCGAGACACGGTCTCGTCATGTGTCGGCGCAACATTAAGGCTCTCGATGTTATAGCCACGCGAAGAGAATAGGTTAGCCACACGGGCCAGTGCGCCGGCCTCATTTTGGAGCAGTATGGAGATAATGTGTCGCACGGTGTACGCCGATCTTCAAAATTTGTGCGTGGGCCTTGGTTTGGCATGTTGGCTCAGAACAACGGCTATTGCAATGCACAAACTTTTCATCAAAACTCGGAAGACAATTTGGATATCCGAACCATGAGCACGCAGACCCAAAGTAAGCCGAACCACGCTCATCCGTTGTCCGACACAAAGATGAGTGGGGCGGAGATGATCGTTCAGGTGCTCGCCGATGAGGGTGTCGATACGATTTTTGGCTACAGCGGGGGGGCGATTCTACCGACCTACGACGCCGTCTTCAGGTATAACCAGGAAAACGCGCCGGAAGGCGAAGACGCGATGTCGTTGATCGTGCCGGCCAATGAGCAAGGCGCGTGCTTCATGGCTTCGGGGTATGCCCGCGCCACGGGCCGAATCGGCGTTGTCATCGTGACGTCCGGACCGGGAGCGACCAATTGCGTCACACCTGTCCGGGACTGTATCGCGGATTCGATTCCCATCGTCGTAATCACCGGGCAAGTCCCGACATCCTCGATTGGAACAGATGCCTTCCAAGAGGCCCCTGTCAGCGGGGTGATGGGGTCTGTAGCCAAGCACGTCTTTCTTGTCACTGATCCCGAACGTCTCGAGACCACTATGCGTTCGGCCATGGAGATCGCGCGGTCGGGGCGCCCTGGACCGGTGGTAGTCGATGTTCCCAAGGATGTTCAAAACTGGGTGGGGACCTACCGTGGTGAAGGCCTCTTGCCCGTCCCCGGCTATCGGCACCGCATCCAGAAGACCCAGGAGAACACGATGAGCGAGGAACACTGCGAGGAGTTCTTCGCGTTCCTCAATAACTGTGAGCGACCCCTGGTCTATGCCGGGGGGGGAGTAATCAACGCCAACGCGGCAGAAGCAGTGCGGACGTTCGCGCTCACCTACAAGATTCCAGTAACGACGACGCTCATGGGTCTCGGCGGCTTCGATACGATGCACCCCCTCGCGATGCATATGTTGGGGATGCATGGAACAGCGTATGCGAATTACGCGGTGGACGATTGCGACCTACTAATCGCGCTGGGAGGGCGATTCGACGATCGAGTTGCCGGCGACCCGCCGAAGTTTGCTAGGAATGCTGAGCATATCCTGCACTTCGATATTGACCCTTCCGAGATTCACAAGGTCAAGCCTGCTAATTGGCACCACGTTGGATTGTTGAAGCCCGCCTTAGAGGCGCTGATCGCTCACGGGCGCCGTACCGGATTCGCCAAGGATTACAGTAAGTGGCACGCGGAACTCCAGGAACTCAAAAAGACCTATGCGCTCAACTACGACCGAGAGAGTGACCTCATCCAGCCTAACTATGTGATTGAGACCATCAATCAAATCACGCGGGGTGAGGCGATCATCTCGACGGGCGTTGGGCAACACCAAATGTGGGCTGCACAATACTTCGATTTCCGGGAACCCCGCCTATGGATGACGTCTGGCAGCATGGGAACGATGGGTTTCGGGCTGCCCGCTGCCATCGGTGCTCAATTCGGCCGGCCCGACAGGCTCGTTATCGACGTCGACGGAGACGCTAGCATCCGAATGAACCTGGGTGAGCTGGAGACGGTAACGACGTACAAACTCCCCATCAAGGTACTCGTACTTAACAACTATGGCGACGGAATGGTCATGCAGTGGCAGCGGCTTTTCTTCAAGGGCCGCCTTTCAGGCAGCGACAAGTCCCTACGCAAGAAAAATTTCGTGGAGGCCGCCCGGGCAGACGGCTTTGAGTACGCCAAACGACTCGAGCAAAAACAAGACGTGCCCGGGGTCGTGGAAGAATTCCTAAGTTTTGAAGGACCGGCTTTCCTTGAGGTGATCATCGACCCCGAGGCCAATGTCTACCCGATGGTGCCCCCCGGAACGTCCTATCGGGATATGTTGACAGGAGACTTCATACCCAACCGCTATGAAGGATCGGCGGCTGCGGAACCGGATGCATCAGAGCTATTCTGAGAGCACCCCTCGCTAACGAACCGCAACTCTCACGACACTGTTCACAGCTTCGATCAACCTCCCCAGGTCACTGGCATCTATGACCAACGGGGGCATGAGATAGACTACGTCGCCGAAGGGCCTGACCCACACGCCCTCAGCGATGAAACGCGCCCGAAGGTCGTCCAAATCTGGGCGACGTGCTAACTGAACGACGCCGATGGCGCCCTTCACCCGCACATCCAGCACGCCGGGCAGCTCCCTGCAGCCAGCCAACCCATCCGTTAGCTGCGCTTCAATGGCAGCTGCTTGGGCAAGCCGTGGTTCCTGCTCGAACAGATCCAGTGAGGCGTTAGCCGCCGCACATGCCAGAGGGTTACCGCAGAATGTCGGTCCTTGCATCAACGCGTGCTCGTAGTGATCTGAGAGAAATGCGTCGTAGACCCTCCGCGTAGCGACGGTCGCGGCCAACGGTACCGTGCCGCCGGTCAACGCTTTGGAAAGCGTTACGATGTCGGGTTCGACCGAAGCTTGCTCACAGGCGAACATTGTCCCAGTGCGCCCGAACCCGGTCGCGATCTCATCGAGGATCAGCAACAAGCCATGGCGGCGAGCGACGTCAGCAACGGCCGCCAGCACTTCGGGATCGTGGAACTTCATACCCGCGGCAGCCTGGACGAGCGGCTCGAGGATGATACCGGCTAAACCACTCTTGTGTTTCGCGATGGTGGCCTCGAATTGCTCAAGCTCCGCCTCACTCCGAGGCAGTTCCAGGATGAGCTGCTCTGCCAACACGCCTTTGAACAAGCGATGCATGCCATCCTCAGGATCGCAGACCGACATCGCCGCGAAAGTGTCACCGTGGTAGGCGTCTCGAAAACTCACGAAACGAGTGCGGCCGGAGATGTCCTGGTTGATCCAGTACTGAAGCGCCATCTTCATGGCAATCTCGACGGCAACCGACCCGGACTCGCAATAGAAGACGTAATTCAACTCTCCCGGAAAAAGGCGGGCCAACCGATCCGTAAGCCTCAGAACAGGGGTATGTACCAACCCCCCCAGCATGATGTGGGGCATGGATTCAAGCTGCTCTGCCACTGCGTGGCGGATGTGCGGATGATTGTAGCCGTGACAAGCTGTCCACCATGAAGACGTGCCATCTATCAGGCTACGGCCATCCTGCAGGAAAATTCGCACGCCTTCCGTACGCACAGCGGTCTGCGGTGCAGGGGCGGTTTGCATCTGGCAATAGGGCAGCCAGAGCTGGGAGGGATTCATCCGATGGATCCTCGATTCTTTACTAGGTCTCATCAATACTAACGGACTCTGGTTATACTCGCGGCCTTATCAGCGCCATCCGACACAGAGAATGACGAAGCTCGAATGCTTTAAAGCCTACGACGTCCGAGGTCGTGTCCCCGAGGAGTTAAACGAAGACATCGCGTATCGGATCGGTCGTGCCTACGCCGAATTCGTCAAACCCACCAGAGTTGCGATTTGCCGAGATATTCGTGATTCCAGCGATGCATTGACGGAAGCGCTCGTGAGAGGTCTGACAGATGCGGGTGTGAATGCTCTCGATATCGGTGTTAGCGGAACAGAGCTCGCATACTTTGCCACCTTCCACAAGGATCTTGACGGCGGGATCATGGTAACCGCTAGCCACAATCCACCAAATTACAATGGGATGAAGTTCGTTCGAGAACAATCCCGTCCGATAAGCGCAGATACCGGGCTAGCGGAGATCCGAGCATTGGCCGAGAAGGAGGATTTTTCAGCGGTAACACAACCGGGCACGGTGGAAAAGCTCGCGTTGATATCGGACTATATTGCTCACCTTCTCTCATATATTGAGATCGGGTCCCTTCGTCCCATGAAAATCGTTGCCAACGCCGGAAACGGTGGGGCCGGTCCGATCATCGACCTACTCGAGCCCCACTTGCCATTCGAGTTCATTAAGGTGCACCACGAACCGGATGGTTCGTTTCCGAACGGTGTGCCTAATCCCATGTTAGAGGAAAATCGACAGATCACGATCGATCACATCCGAAACTCCAACGCCGACCTTGGTATTGCGTGGGATAGTGATTTCGATCGTTGTTTCTTCTTTGACGAGAATGGGCACTTCATCGAGGGATACTACATTGTTGGTCTCCTCGCCCAGAGCTTTCTGGATAAGTCGCCCGGTGAGCGCATCGTTCACGACCCACGGCTTACCTGGAACACGCTGGAAGTCGTGACGAGCAATGGCGGCTCAACGGTCCAAAGCAAATCAGGACATGCCTTCATCAAACAAACCATGCGTGAGAACGATGCCGTCTACGGTGGAGAAATGAGCGCGCACCACTACTTTCGTGACTTTTCTTACGCCGATAGCGGCATGATCCCCTGGTTACTGATTACCGAAATCCTTTGTCGTCGTAACCAACCACTCTCGGAACTGGTCAACGAACGTATTGCACGGTTCCCAGCGAGCGGCGAAATTAACCGAAAAGTGAAAAACACCGACGAGATCCTCGCTCGAGTAGAAGAACAGTATGCTCCCGAGGCCTTAAGAGTCGATCTCGTCGACGGGTTTAGCGCGGAGTATGCGAACTGGCGCTTTAACATCCGCGCTTCCAACACGGAACCGCTTCTCCGTCTCAACGTCGAGAGCCGTGGCGACAAAAAACTGATGCGAGCCCGAACCAAAGAACTGCTCCAAGTCATCGGGGGCGAACCTGGTTGAGGCCTGCAAGATGGAAGGCCATTCTCAGGTGGAATCGAGCGACCGAACTGTCAACCTAGTTGATGTATTGGTTGGCGACAGATCACGCTAGATCCCTACTGTACCAATAGAGGTTCGGAGGCCTTTACCGAAATAATCGAAATCCGTGCTCCCAACTTTTTCCTTAGTCGAGAAGGCAAATCCCCGGAGCGGAATCGACCCCACGCACTCAGCCTCTTCCCGCCGGTGATAAGTAAATCCGGGGGATCCTGGCGTACTTCCTCCAGAATTTCGTCCATAGGTTCTCCGTGTCGAACCTTGAAACGGGCTTGAATTCCTTCCGCCAAGCACATCTGATCGAACTCCCGGTGCACCCCCTCGGCCTTCTCCCGTAAACACTCGTCCACATATTCCAGATATTGCTTGCGCCCCTGGGAATAGAGTTCGTTATAGAACTTTTTCAGCCACGGGTCGATGACATGCAGGGCAGTGACTTCAGCCGACTTCGAAAGAGAAAGGGTAATCGCCCGTTGAACCGCCTGTCTGCTATGCGACTCACCATCGATGCAGACAAGAATCCTCACATCAGATCCCGGTCACCCGCAGTAACTGGCTGCCGATCAGAAGTACCACACCTAGGCCCAAAATCATCTTCACCAAGGATGCCACCATGCCGATTGAGAAGGCCCTACCACCAGCCTTCTTCATGTCATCGAGGGAGATCGAAAGACCAATGCCGGCGAAGCCGATGGCGAAACACCATGTATATACGGCATTCATGGCCCAAAAGGGTGAACCCTCGATACCGGGTCCGCCAAGTGACTCGATACTCATACTGTTCAAGAGCACAAGCAAAAAGAATCCAATTATGAAAATCGGAAACTTGTCCTTCACCAGCTGCCACTTGCTGATTTCCTGGCCCGCTTCCTGCTTTCCAGTGCGCAGTACGTAGTACCAGAGGGTGAACAACACCACTAGGGGCAGAAACATGATTCGTGCCACGTTAATGAGCACGGCAGTGTCCCTGGATTCAGGGCCGTACCACTCTGCTGCCGCCACCAACTGTGCCGTATTCAGAATCGCAATGGCGGACCAAGCGCCAAATTGTGATTCCGATAGATCGATAGCGATACCGATGTAGGGCATGGTAAACAACATCAGAGTCCCAAAAAACAAGACAGTACCGATGGCATAAGCCATTTCCAGCGGACTCGCCTTGACCACGGGTGACGTCGCAATGATCGCGGAGACCCCACAAACACCGGTACCCGCACCCATGATGCCTCCTAGCCCATCGGGCACACCCCATTTCTTGCACAACCACATAACAACGACGGCGGTGCCGAAAATGAAAAAAACTGTCAAGGCAAGACCCACGCTCCCAACTCTCACCACATCGGCCCACACATAGTGCACACCTAGAATGATGATGCCTGGTTTGATGACCGGACGGGCAATGCTGATTCCGGCGTGCAGCACCTTTGGGACCGGCAGCGTGTTGCGTATCAGGATGCCGCCCAACAACAGTATTGCCACGTAGTTTAGTTGCGCGCTTTCCCAAAGAAAGGTGGCCCAAGGCGCGCCAGCATCGTGATAGCTACGAATGAGACGATCCAGGTTCATGCCGACGAAGGCGAATCCCAGGCAAAAAACAAATCCTGGAACGTATCTGCCCCAGCCGGGAACGAAAAGATACTTTAGTCGCTTCACTACAACCTCATACTGGCGAACATTGAACGGATGTAATCAGAACAGATACAGAGAATTTCTAAAGAAATCATATATCTGGGCGGGAAAAGCAACGCTCAGCACTAGAATGCCGAAGGCAATAATAAGGGCCCAGGTGTCCTCACGCTTCTCGGAGGAAAACATCTCCTCCGAGACATCTTCAACCAAGTGTGGCTGTTTGTCGGATGTGTCTGTATTAGCCATGGCTTACCTCTATCAATGTTGTATCCGCTGGCAGCTGGCACTCTCTCGGAAACTGTGAGGGATTGCCGCCCACAGCCGCCAGCCTTCCTGAGATCAATATCCCGCGGTCGGATCGATGTTGGCCCGGTAGACGGCCGCAACGACTGGACAGACAGCATCTCTGAAAGGATAGGGGATTCTAGCGCACGGGAGGAGCAGTTCAAGGCAAGAAGTGGCTGAGAGCCGTGGCAGGCCAGAGAATCGAAAGTGTCGCATCCAAGCCGAGCAAATCCGGCCGGTTAAGCTGCGGCGGCGATACCCGGCGGGGAGTGATAAACTACCCACTTCAGAGATTGACCGTCCGCATTATGTCGTTGGATGACCCGTAGGTCTCGTCGAATCGACAGCAGGGGTATTTTTAATGTTCACCAACAATCCGTTCGCCGAACTTTCGGCGTCCATACCGCCCTTTGCCATGCAGACCTATGTCGTCGTCATGATCATCCTAGTCGCAGGTGGCACGGTATACGACACACTCCACAAAAAGAGTGCCCAGTATTTTTTTAAAAATTGGCGAAATGCAAAGAACATGAGTGTTCAGCAGGTTAGCGCTGGACAGATGGTTTCCATGGCATTCCAAACCCTGATCGTAGAGGGCCTGATGTCTGGTGAATTCTGTAACTCTCGGCGCAGAATTGCCCACCTCTTGACCATGTACGGTTTCTTGGCCTACGTGATCACAACCGCCATCATGGTGTTCTGGTACCCGACGCCTGCCACACCCACCCCCGCCATCCTGCCACTGTTGTGGTACATCGGGGCGCTTATGGTATGCATCGGAGGCTACTGGTTCTGGTTCTTCATTCGAGTCGACGTCGCCGCCGAGGGCAACTCACCTTTTCGCCTGATGCGCGCGGATCTATTCATCCTTTCACTGCTCGCTAGCGCAACATTAGGCCTCCTCTGGGCCTATCTCCAATGGACGGACAGCTTCTTCACAAGTGCCGTATTCGCGGCCCATATCATCGCCACAACAGTGCTCTTTGGATCGGTGCCGTGGTCCAAATTCGCACATATGTTCTTCAAGCCCGCAGCCGCCTTCCAAAAACGAGTGGAGGAAGCCACCGGTTCGAGGAGCAACCTGCCGCCGCCCACTGACAAACCAGCATCGTTCGGCAGCGCCCACCAAAAAGTTCGAAACTATTAGGCTCAGTACGAGGAGTAGCAAAATCATGCCGACGTTCGTTTATATGACTCGTTGCGATGGCTGTGGACATTGTGTCGATATCTGTCCTTCCGACATCATGCACATTGACCCCACCCACCGACGTGCCTATAACATTGAACCCGAGATGTGCTGGGAGTGCTACTCCTGCGTAAAGGCGTGTCCTCAAAACGCGATCGACGCGCGCGGTTATGCCGACTTTGCCCCCTTGGGCCACAGTGTTCGGGTGCTGCGAGAGGAAGAGAAAGGAACCATTTCCTGGAAACTCAAGTTCCGCAACGGTAATGAGAAGGACTTCGTGTCACCCATCCGGACCACTCCATGGGGATCGATCAAATCACCCGAGGAGTACGAAATACCGAGCGAGGAAGATTTCAAGGCGCAGGAGCTCGCCCACGAACCGGATGCACTCAACATCCGCGCATTGCCGACGTTAGCCCGAGATAAATCCAACGAGGGGACAACCTGATGGGTCTCTTCTCACGCAGAAAAACGGTATTCGTCGATTCGGATATCCTCGTGATCGGCGGCGGTATGGCCGGCTGCGGGGCCACATACGAATCCCGATATTGGGGGCGTGACCTCAAAATAGTCTGCGTCGAGAAGGCGCACATAGAGCGAAGCGGCGCCGTCGCACAGGGTCTCTATGCGATCAATACCTACATGGGAATGCAGTGGAACGAGAACCAACCCGAAGACCATGTCCGCTACGCCCGGAACGACCTCATGGGTCTGGTGCGCGAAGACCTGGGGTATGACATCGCTCGACATGTCGACTCCTGCGTGCACAAGTTCGAGGAGTGGGGCCTTCCGATGATGAAAGATCCCGAAACCGGGCAATATCAACGCGAAGGCAAGTGGCAGATCATGATTCACGGCGAGAGCTACAAACCCATCGTCGCCGAGGCCGCCACCAAGGCCGCCACGGAAGTCTACAACCGGATCATGGTGACGCACCTATTGATGGACAAAACGAAGCCCAACCGGGTCGCCGGGGCTGTTGGCTTCAACGTCCGCACCGGAGACTTTTATGTTTTCCGCGCCAAGGCTGTGATCGTTTGCGCCGGTGGCGCGTCGCACATCTTCAAACCTCGCGCTGTGGGTGAGGGCATGGGGCGAACGTGGTACGCCCCATGGAGCAGCGCGTCTGCTTATGCGTTACCGATCCTAGCGGGCGCAAAGATGACTCAGATGGAGAACCGAATCGTCCTTACACGATTCAAGGACGGCTATGGTCCAGTCGGCGCCTATTTCCTCCATCTAAAAACATACACGGAGAACGCCTACGGAGACGAGTACGAATCCAATTGGACCGAGCACACCAGAGAACTGGTCGGTGACTACGTCGATCGGCAGCCGGTGCCAACCTGTCTTAGGAACCACGCTCTACTGGAAGAGCTCAAGGCCGGAAGAGGCCCGATCCGCATGGTGACGAAAGAAGCCTTCCAGGATCCGCACAAGGAAACCGTCGGCTGGGAGAATTTTCTCGGTATGACGATCGGGCAAGCGGTCGTCTGGGCGTCTCAGAACATTGACCCCAAGTACACCAATCCTGAACTGACAACCTCCGAGCCTTACGTTATGGGCTCCCACGCCACCTGCTCCGGCGCGTGGGCGAGTGGTCCGGAGGACTGTGCGCCCTCGGATTATCAGTGGGGATATAACCGGATGATGACTGTCGATGGACTCTTCGGCGCCGGGGACACGATCGGGGGCGCTGCCCACAAGTTCTCATCGGGGTCCTACGCCGAAGGTCGCATCGCCGCAAAAGCCGCAGTCAACTATGTGAATGACCTGGGCAATGAACAGCCTCAGGCCAACGAGACAGAGTACGAGAACCTGAAGAAGTTGGTCTTCCAGCCTCTAGAGAATTATGAGATCGGTCGCAACGAAATCGTCGCCGGCACTGTTTCGCCGAGCTATCTGTTACCAATGCACGGTCTTCAGCGTCTCGAAAAGATCATGGACGAATACGTGGGCGGCATCGGCGCAAACTACATCACAAACGAGCCGTTACTGACCCGCGGTCTCGAGCTACTGGGCATGCTCAAGGAGGACCTCAACCAGCTCGGAGCAGAAGATCTACACCAGCTTCAACGGGCATGGGAACTGCACCACCGAGTCCTTGCCTCAGAATCTGTGACGCACCATACGATGTTCCGGAAAGAGACGCGTTGGCCAGGATATTATTATCGTGGCGATCATCCTAAGCTGGACGATACCGATTGGCATTGCTTCACCTTGTCTCGCTATCACCCAGAATCCGGTGAGTGGGAAATGGAAACGGCTCCCGTGCATCACATCATCGATTGAAGGGGCTTGCCGAGCCATTCAAGTTGCCGAGAGAGACCTGCCCCGCTAACCATATATAGACCGTACACGCCCAGAAGTCACGCGGCTGCAACAGACTGGCGAATCTCCGTTATGTCGCACTCAGCACCACCCCTCCACCTTGCATTGCCGCGGAGCCCTCTGGAGAATGCGGCCACCGGAAAGTTGGCGGGAGCGAGGAGGACGCTGTAATGTCGAATCTGGTTTCGCCCCACGGCGCGGACTCTCTTAAGCCACTGCTGTTGCCGCAGACCGAGAGAGCCGAAGAGACACGACGGTCCGGGCACCTGAAGCAGGTGCTACTATCCAGCCGCGAGATCTCGGACCTGTTCATGCTCGGCATGGGCGCCTACACGCCACTCGACGGCTTTATGGGCGAGGCTGACTGGCGCAGCTGCTGCGAACACATGAAGCTCGCCGAGGGGCTTTTCTGGCCCATTCCTATCACGCTGTCCTGCGCGCAGGAGCTCGGTGACAACATAGGAATCGGCGAGGACGTGGCTTTGGTCGACAGCGACAATGGTGAGCTACTCGGCACCCTGATCGTCAAGGAGAAATACACCATAGACCGCGAGCTGGAATGCACACACGTATTCGGCACCACCGATCCCGCGCATCCCGGCGTAGAGAAGGTGATGAATCAAGGCCCTGTCAACCTCGGCGGACCCGTACGTACGCTGTCAGAAGGCCATTTCCCAGAAACCTATAGCGGTCTGTACCATCGTCCAGCGGAAACACGTGCGCTTTTCTTAGAAAAAGGTTGGTCGAAGGTCGCCGCCTTTCAGACTCGTAACCCGATGCACCGTAGCCACGAGTACTTAGCCAAGATCGCCATCGAGATCTGCGACGGAGTCTTGATCCACCAGGTGCTCGGAGCGCTGAAGCCCGGCGACATCCCTGCAGAGGTGCGAGTCAAAGCCATCGATGCGCTGGTTCGCGATTACTTCGTACAAGGGACCATCGTGCAGGCAGGTTATCCGATCGAGATGCGTTATGCCGGCCCGCGCGAAGCACTCCTGCACGCCGTGTTTAGGCAGAATTTCGGCTGTTCGCACTTGATCGTCGGTCGCGACCACGCGGGCATCGGCGACTACTACGGGCCGTTCGACGCGCACCATATCTTCGACACGCTGCCGACGGGCAGCATGAGCACCGAACCACTGAAGATCGATATCACGTTCTTCTGCTATAAGTGCGGCGGAATGGCGACGGGCAAAACCTGTCCGCACGACGGCGAGGACCGTCTCGCCATCTCTGGCACCCGACTGCGCGAAATGTTTGAAAACCATGAACCCATCCCACCTGAATTCAGCCGCGCCGAAGTGAGTACCGTGCTGCAGGAGTACTACGACGGACTCGAGTGAGGCAGTCGCAACACCTCAAGCGACATACAGCCTGAAACATGGCTGTCCTTAGTAGGGACCTTCGTGGCACCATCTCATCAATGCGCCCGAAAAGGGTCCACTCCCAGGAGATCGGGGATTGAGCGAAGAGTTTCTGAGATTGTTTGCCCGCGAGAAGCTGGAGACACACAAAAAACACGGCCTACGAAGAACGCTGTTCGCGACGGAACGCTCGCCGGATGGGAAGGTACGACGCAACGCCCGAGAGCTCATCTCGTTTTCTTGTAACGACTACCTTGGCCTCTCCCAGCACCCGGATGTGGTCGAGGCAAGCAGGCAGGCGACGCGGCAGTACGGTACCGGAGCGGGTGGCTCGCGGCTGGTCCTGGGTAATAATCCCCTCTATGCACGCCTCGAGGCCACTTTGGCTCGAATCAAAGGCACGGAGGACGCGGTCGTCTTTGGGAGTGGCTACCTGACAAATGTCGGTGCCATCCCCGTACTGGCGGGACCCGAGGATCTAATTCTCATGGATGAGTTATGCCACTCCTGCCTGTTTGCAGGGACAACGATAGCCCGATCCCAAGTCATTAAGTTCGCCCACAAAGACACCGGCAACCTAGCTCGACTCCTGGCAGAGCACCGCAACTCCCATCGATACTGCCTGGTTCTGACGGATGGCGTTTTCAGTATGGATGGCGATCGGGCACCGGTCGCCGATCTCCTCGATCTCTGTGAGCGCCATGATGCGTGGCTCATGACCGACGACGCCCACGGTCTCGGTGTCGTCGAAAACGGCCGCGGCTCCAGTGTTATCGACGGACGAGCAATTCCGGTACCACTTCAAATGGGAACGCTTTCCAAGGCTGTTGGCGCTTATGGCGGCTATCTTTGCACGAGCCGAGAGGTAGCAGACCTCATGCGAAATCGGGCAAGAAGCTTCCTCTATACGACCGGGCTACCACCAGGAACCCTCGCTGCAGCAATTACGGCACTCGAAATGATCGAAAACGATGTCGAACTGGTTAGCAAGCCACTCAACCATGCGAGTCGCTTCGCCGAAGCGGTCGGACTACCAGCACCCCAAAGCCCCATCGTCCCGATCATGCTGGGCGATGTAAATTCCACGCTGCATGCATCTAAAAAATTGGAGGAGCTCGGCTTCCTGGTGATTCCCATTCGACCGCCGACAGTGCCAGAAGGAACCTCCCGACTGCGGTGCACGTTTTCAGCCGCTCACACTGACCAGGATATAGCGCGCTTCGCAGCTGCAGTAACTGAGGTTCTAGAAACCTTGTGAACAAGATCTTCTTGACTGCTTCGGGTACAGGGATTGGCAAGACGTTCGTGACCCGTGTTCTGATCCACCAATTGCGCGCATGTGGGCGGGCGGTCCGGGCACTGAAGCCGGTTGCAACAGGCTTCGGCACAGATGGCGGCGAACCAAGCGACACTGAGCTTCTCCTGCGTTCACTCGGCCTGGAAATGGACGCAAAAAGTATTGACGCCATCAGTCCCTGGCGCTTCAGTGAGCCCATTTCTCCGGATATGGCCGCCGCCCGGAAGCAGACTTCGATCGAATTCGAGCAGCTAATCTCTTTCTGCGAGGCGCACGGGGAACGAGAACTCACCCTCATCGAGGGCATCGGCGGGGTTATGGTGCCTCTGGACGAAGAGCACTGCGTGCTGGACTGGATCGCAGCGTTGGGCGCACCTTCGCTTCTCGTCGTAGGCAGCTATCTTGGCACGCTCAGCCATACGCTCACGGCCGCCGGCATGCTGCGGGCAAGAGGTATCGAGATTGCCGGCATCGTCGTGAACGAATCAGAAGCCCAACCGGTACCGGCCCAGGAAACGGCCGAGGTCGTAGCCCGTTTCGTTCCCACCGTCCCGATCCGGGTCTTGAACCGTTTAGAACGACCGGAAGACGCCCCAGACCTTCTGCCTCTCCTCGCTCCGTACCTGTGAGCCTGGCGTTTACGTAACCGTCAGCTCAAGATCGGCGACTGCGCACAGTCAGTAGACCGCGGCGGGTACGACTGTCGAACCGGTCGCACCGCGAATTTGCAGCGGCTGCATGATGAACGCAAACTCGTAGACATCACGCGCAGCAAGCTCGTCGAGCTTCAATCGCTCAAGCAGATGAATGCCATTGACCGTGAGCATGATCTGATGCACCGGTAGAGAAATCTCCGGATCCGGATTCGGCTGCACCTCTACGGGCTGGTTGTCGGCACCGACGAGCATCGGGTCTTGCGCGGCCAACCATTCGGCAGCGGCTACGCCGATACCTGGAGCCGCGCCCAAGAAACGAGGGACATCGCTCTCCCAAAGCACACCCCAACCTGTGTGAATAATCACAGCATCACCCGGCTCGATCGTGAGGTCCTGTCTCTCGAGCGCTGCCTCGAGGTCAGCGACGGTGATCTCGTAATCCTCGGCCAGCATGTCGACGCCCTTGAGTTCAGCGATGTCGAGCAGCACACCGCGAGTCATCAGCATACCTACATTCTCGATGCCGAGATGGGTGAAACCGTCCCGCGTCAACGTTTCGTCAACTCGAAAGCAGTTGTAAAAAGTATTCCCTATGCTCTGATGGCTGAAGCCGTCGAGCTGAGTGCCCACCTGGCCGAGCTCCGTCACAACCAGCTCTTCGTTGGACCCCCTGCGGTTCGATAACGGATTGTTAGCCGTTGGCTTAGGGTAAACGTCGAAGTGACGTGCGCCAAGCGGAATCGACGCGTGTAGCTCTTGGCCGAGCTCGACCACCTCGCCACGACGTATCAATGATGCCGCGCGCATCACCGTGGCGGGACCCATGTGGTTGGCTGAGCCTCTCTCGTCCCCAGCGCCCCATTTCGACGGACACCTATCCGCTTCAGGCGGTGGGCTCCAGGATTGCGCGTTAGCCGCCGAGAAGGAGGCAATGAACGTTAGGAAGGTGAGTGTTATAAATCGCATCTTGTTGCTCCCTTACCGTTACCGGCTTGGATTTTTTTATCGAGTTGCGCAGATTGCTAATGCCGCGTCAGGCGAATACTACGCTAAATCCAAAAGACTAACGGAGTCTACGACAGAACGAAAAAAGGGGCGCGCCACGAACGGCGCGCCCCTCCCGGAAAACCCGGCCGCTACTTCTGGGCAATCCGATTCTCTTCGCCATTCCTTATGAGTGTCAGGTCGACGCGCCGCTCCATTGCCAGAGCATCGGCGTCGTTCTCCGCTGCCAACGCGTACCTCTCGCCATGAGCAGCAATGGTGATTCTTCCAACCGGCACACCCGCCTGAATCAGCGTATCCCTGACGGCTGCGGCGCGTTGCGCCGAAAGCTGTTCGTTATCCCCCTGATTACCGCGTGAATCCGCGTGCCCCTCGATGCGAATAAGCGTACCGTCTAGCCGCGCGAGCAGTCCTGCTAGGCGCTGGAGCCGCGCCTGAGTTCCCTCCGGAAGAAGGCTTTCATTGGTCCTGAAAAGCACCTGAACATCGAGCGTATCGCTCACCGTGGCGTGCATCTCGAGAGTCTCCTGCAGCTCAATCTCGAGGTTTGCCACCTGGCGATCGCGGGTAGTGACCAAGCCGTTGAGCCTGTCCACCTCTACCTCTGTTTCGGCCCAACGCTGCTCGGCCTCGACCCGCGCGTTGTCGGCCTCAACCCGAGCGATGTGTTTCTGGTCGAATCGCTCCCCGAGCAAGGCACCGAGGGTGGCTCCGAGCACTATTCCGATAGGCCCACTGGCCACACCACCGATGGCCGCACCACCACTGATGCCGATGGATTCGTATTTAGAGGCTCGGGCGTTTTCACCACCCCATCCGTTAGCCGCAAACATGGCAGCTGTTACGAAGACAATGGCGGGTTTAATCATGGCGTTGCTCCTTTTATAGCAGTTGCTAGTCCGTGCTCTAGCGCACGTCTGCATTAAAGCTCACACCACAGTCAGACCAATGATGAATCCGGGCCGAATGCCCGGCAAAAAATGATGAATTCTGGCGGCGGTCAGCCGCGCAGTGAAGGTAACGCTACGAAGGTTCCGCCGTTTCTCTGGCAAAGCACCCGCATCAAGATTGCAAAACGGGCCGAAGACAGGAGCTGGCCGTTCGTAACCTCATAGTAGACCGGGAAAGCGACCGCGTGTATCCGCACTCGTCGAGTGCCATCCTCTCCTAGCGCATTGCGCCGATCCACCTCGCGAACCACGGCGTTAATGGAACCGGCCGAGAAATCATCGCTATAAACATATAGGCTGATTTTCTTATCGGGATCATAGTAAGTCTCTATCGCCTCCAGAATCCCCTCCCTCGGACTCGAGTTGGAGAACGCGGTCCAATTGCGTAAGCCGTCGATAATGGCCTCGCGGGTAGCAGCGGTATCGGGGATCCATTCATTCCGGTAGCTCCTAAACATGTACTCGCCCATGTCGTTGAAGACCTGGATACCTTTGACTTGAGGGTAAACTTGAAGCGTCTCAGAGATCTGCTGCTGGACCCGTGACCAAGCGTAACGCTTCATGCTCCCGGACGTGTCGATAATGAAGATGATGTACTCACTATCCACCGGGATCCCGCCCACCACGTAGTCATCCGGGTCGGGTCGATAATTCTCGAGCAACCGCTGCATCTCCTCGGTCAGCCGTTGCTTTGCCTGGGCCAACCGGCCCTCCAACTCGTTGGACAACTCAGCATCGTCTTCGGTCGCTAGAAACTCCGCGCGAATCCGGGTCAGCTCACGCTGAAGCTGTGCGATTTGAGCCTCATCTAGGTCTACTCGTTCTATCGTGGCCAGCCTTTCCTGCGAAATGATCCGCGTCTGTCCAACAATTTCCTCCAACTCAAGCTCATATCTGGTGATTAGCTCTTCTAGCTCGACGTGACTTTCCTCGAGTCGAATCGGCTCGAAGATTTTTGTGATGACCAGAAGAAGAATGACCGCACCAAATCCGCAACAAACCACGTCCAGAAACGACAGGCTGCCTATCTCTACGTCGCGATTCCGCTTTCTCATGGCCAATCCTCCGAAGGAGCCATCATCGACCCCCCTGTGCTCAGCGCCAACCACCAATACGACGGAGCAGATTGTGGATCGCCTTCCATAGCGTACAGAATGACATTGACGGGCACGTTGAAGGGCAGATCTCGTACCGCACGTTCAAAGTGCCCTTGGCGCTCCCTCCCCGTCACACCAGCGCGAGCGGGGGTTATCTCCCCCATGGTCGGCAGCCCGTCGACGAGCAGAAAGATGTTGTCCGGCTTGGGGTCGAGTGGCCGCATGCTCGCGAAGGCGGCATGCAGGCTTGTGGGTCCGTCCGGGGCAGTGTTTCGCAGATTCTGCACAGCCTGCTCCAAAAGACTACCATCGGTTACGGTCTGCCACCGCCCGTCACTGCCATCGATCAGGCTCCAGGCTTTGTCGGTGAATGCAAAAATCTGAATCTGCGTTCCCGGCTGAATCTGGGTCGTCAGCCAATCCAAAGTATCCACCACTTGGATCCATTTAGGGGCCTGGAGCTTCTGCTCGACAGACATGTTGCGGCGCCTGAACACATTGACGATGGTCCGATCCAACATGCTGGTGGAAGCATCCACCAGAATCACTACGCGCTCCCCACCCATCCTAAGACCGGTCAGGTACTGACGGTTTCCATCTCCGGTGAAGGAACGGATTCGATTACCCGCATCCTCCGGCGTGATACTAGCGGCGGAAAGCCGCTCAGTTTCGTCCTCCAGGTCGTCCAACTCGGAGCGCAACTGCTCGATGGCCGCCTGCCGTTCAGCCGTGTCCGCCGTCATCGTGCTGAACTCCTCTTCCGTGGTCTGTATCTCGGCGATGATCTCCTCTTCCAGCGCCCGCAACACCGCCCACTCCTCGATGAGCCTCGCCAGATCGTCCCTGAGCTGCACGAGATTCTTGCGTCCCGTAAGCACCTTGAGTTCTACACGATCTACCTCACCTGCGAGATCATCCAGGACCGCCTCCCGCCGCAAATCGATATTGGCGTTGATAATCATGAAGAGCAGAATGATCGCGCCGAACCCACACGTCATAGCATCAAGGAACGACAGCGAGAAAATATTCGGAGGTTTACGAGCCACCGCATTCCTCCAAGGCTATGACCTGGAGTTCCTCTCCAGGTGAGCCAATACGAATTACGTCCGCAGGCTGCAGCGCAACTTCCCCGGAAATTCGTTTTTCGTTCACGAAGGTACCGAAGCGGCTCAAGTCCATCAGCCTAAGCATCCCATCTCTGCGTACGACCTCGCAGTGGGACCGGGAGACTGCGCTTTGGCTCTCGTCCAGCACTATCGTATG
>CAYLKA010000037.1:0-2793 GCA_964384125.1 uncultured Gammaproteobacteria bacterium
GGTGTCGTATCCAAACGCACAAGACCGCGCGAGAGCGCAGTCAGAGGGTGTTGACCCAGGCGGCCAGATCATGATCCATGGTCAACCAAACGAACCGAAATTTTCCGTGCTCAGAGAGCAGGGATTGGATTGGACCGATGGCTGCATAGCCGTATCAAATTCCGACATGATTGATATTTGGTTGATGACCGGCGACTCGACGCCTATCCATATTCTTCCCTGAGTAATTCCGACTCCCTAATGTTTGCAGTCAGGTGAACTGAGTCGTGGGCGCGTGCGTCACGGATTCGCCCGCGTAAAGCCTGTCTTGGCCCCTTGAAATCTGTCGATTGATCCCCATTCAGCTGTCGAGCTAAGTATTTCGAGGCGGACTTGATGAGCGAGGATCGTGAGCTGACAACCTTCAGTTTTCAGGCCGAGGTGAAGCAACTGCTGCACCTGATGGTTAACTCGATGTACAGCAACAAGGAGATCTTCCTCCGGGAGCTCATCTCCAACGCATCGGATGCGAATGACAAGCTGAGATTCGAGGGACTCGGTTCGCCCGAGCTCCTGGAGGAGCAGCCGGACCTCAAGATCACCGTAAACCTGGATCCGGAGAATCTTACGCTGACGATTTGCGACAACGGTATCGGTATGAGCCGTGAGGAGATCATCGAACAGTTGGGCACCATAGCCCACTCAGGTACGGCCAAGTTTCTGGAGTCTCTCAGCGGAGAGGCGAAAAAGGACTCCCAGCTCATTGGGCAGTTTGGTATTGGGTTCTATTCCGCTTTCATCGTCGCCGATCGAGTGGAGGTTCTGAGTCGGCGCGCGGGGCTCGCCGAGAGTGAAGGCGTTCGCTGGATATCGAGTGGTGACGGTAGCTACACCTTGGAGATGGTGAAGAAGCCCGAAAGGGGTACGGCGATCACACTAACTTTAAAACCTGAGGAGACGGAGTTTCTGGAGGCTTTCCGAGTGAGCGCGCTCATACGTAAATACTCGGACCACATTGCGTTTCCGGTGCAAGTGTCGAGCGAGGGTGACGATGAGGTTTCTGATGAACCGGTCAATAAGGCAAAGGCGCTGTGGACCCGCCCCAGAACTGAGATCGAGGATGACGAGTACGTCGAGTTCTATAAGCATATCGCACACGACTTCACCGACCCATTGACGTGGAGCCACAATAAAGTGGAGGGGAAGCGCGAATACACAAGCTTGATCTACTTGCCTGCGGTAGCGCCCTTTGATCTTTGGAATAGAGAAACGCCACGTGGCGTCAAGCTCTACGTGCAGAGAGTCTTTATCACTGATGAGGCTACGCAATTTCTTCCTCTCTATCTGCGGTTTATTCGTGGCGTTGTGGACTCCAGTGACCTGTCATTGAATGTGTCTCGAGAGCTCTTACAGCAAGACCCAACGGTTGGTTCCATCAGAAGTGCGCTTACCAAACGGGGTCTCGACATGCTCGAAAAGCTTGCGACCGGGGACCCGGACAAGTACGAGACCTTCTGGGGTGAGTTCGGTATGGCCCTCAAGGAGGGGCTCGCAGAGGACCCGAGCAATCGAGAGAAGATTGCTAGTCTGCTTCGATTCAATAGCACACGATCAGAGGGCCTGGACCAGGATCGGTCACTCGCTGACTACCTTGATACTGCGGGTGATGGCCAGGAAACGATCTACTATCTCACGGCTGAATCGGCGACTGGGGCACGAAGCAGCCCCCACTTGGAAGCTCTGCGCGAACGCGAGATCGAGGTTCTGCTTCTCTCGGACCGTATCGACGAGTGGGCCATGCAGCACCTGACTGAGTTCAGGGGTAAGACTTTCAAAGATATAACGCGAGGAGATATCCAGCTAGAGAATGCGGAGGCCTCGCAGGTTCCGGAAACCGAGATCACGAAAGAACAGAAACAGACACTCAAACGCATCAAGCGCGTGCTGCGGGACAAGGTGGATGAAGTGCGAATGGGCGCAAGATTGAAGGAATCGGCTGCTTGCCTCGTACTGGCCGAGCAGGATCTCGGGTTTCAAATGCGCGAGCTGCTCAAAGCGACGGGACACGATTCGCCGGATACGGCGCCCTCCTTGGAACTCAATTCTGATCACCCTCTCGTCGGCCGGCTGTTGAGCGAGCCTGATGGGCAACGATTCGAAAACCTTTCCTGGGCGCTTTTCGAACAGGCAACTCTAGTCGAAGGCCAGCCGCTGGAGGACCCCGCTTCATTCGTTAGGCGCATGAATGAGCTGATTTTGGATGACGGATCCGCGGCTGACGATTCAGCCTGAGATCTTCGCCGACAATAGATGTCGGGGGATCAGCCATCGCTCTAGGCCTTCGAAGAAAAGCTCGGCGTATACCGCTAGAAGCGCAGCCGCTTTGCCCTACAAGTGCGGTGGTGACTCCTTGGCGAATATCGAGATTAAGATCGTCGAAGACCCTTGTGTCCCCGTAATGCTTGGCTACCGCCCGGAACTCGATGATCCCGCTCGTCCCTTACTTACGATAACATCTGTCACGAGACGAAGGAGCATACACATGAGCGAGAAACAGAAGCCAACACCGGAAGAGCTGCGTGCCAGACTCACCGACGAGCAATTCCAAGTTACCCAGAAGGCAGGCACGGAGGCTCCTTTCACTGGTGAGTACAACGACAACAAGGAGTCCGGAACCTACCGGTGTGTCTGTTGTGAAAGCGAACTCTTCTCGTCAACCAAGAAGTTTGACTCGGGTACCGGCTGGCCTAGTTTCTGGTCGCCTGCTGCAGAGAGCGCAGTTTCGACCACTGAGGATACCAGCCACGGGAGGGT
>CAYLKA010000037.1:2893-23665 GCA_964384125.1 uncultured Gammaproteobacteria bacterium
TGGCTCACAACCCATCGTCATAGTTCATCGAAGGGCACGCGATGCTGAAAGAACTCCGCGAGATGCTGAACAAGACGCTGGTGAAAAGCGAGGAGGGTACGGATGATCGAGATCACGCTCTCCGGCTGGCTACTGCCACCCTGCTTGTGGAGGTCGTTCGAGCGGATTACGAGGAAGACTTGGCGGAAGGTGAGGCCGTCTTCGGTCTACTGAAGGAGTTTTTTGATCTGTCCGAGGATGAGACGTCGCTGCTGGTCCAAGAAGCCGAGCAGGAGGCCGATCATTCCGTTTCTCTGCAGACCTTCACGCGTGCCCTGCACGAGCAATTGAGCGTTGACGAGAAGCATTCCGTTATCGAGATGCTCTGGCGGGTGGCCCTCGCGGACAGCGAACTCGACAAGCACGAGGATCATCTGGTACGAAAGGTAGCCGGACTACTCTACGTCTCACACCGCGATCTCATCCGTATCAGGAATCGGGTCAGGGGCGATAGCCTCTGAGTTCTGTGCCAATGACTCCTCTGCGTTACCTCAGAAAACCCGGCAGGGGTACTGCCATGAGGCCCGCCTGCAGAATGATCAAGACAAGCATCGGTGAGAGGTCGAGTCCGGCGATAGAGGGCAGCACTCTTCTGACCGGACGGAGCAGAGGCTCGTTCAATTCGCTAAGCACGAGCGCGGTCGGATTGTAGCTACCTTGACCGGTCCAGCTCAGAATGACGTATATGAATATGCTCACGGAATAGAACCACAGGGTCAGGCTGATCAACCGGTACATTACCAGCAGTGGGAGCTGAAACAGTGTGACGGTGAGGCCAGCGATCGAGAGGATAACCGACGTCATGATCGCTTGAAGAACCATCAGTACCACGAGTGTGGGTAGATCAACACGCCTGGAACTTGGTACGACGCGCCTTACGGGAAGTATCAAGGGGTTTGTGATCTTGACAATCGCTTGTGCGAACGGGCTGTAGAAATCGGCTCTGATCCACTGCAGGATGAACCTCAGCAGGAAGGCCAGTAAGTAGAGATCAGCAAGCGTCGTAATCAGGAAAATGAGCGGATTGCGCATGATGAGTCGTTAAGTTCGTGAGATTCGAACAATATCATGGTGAGACACGGGAGTGCCTCAGCGTCATGTTTCTCCTTTTTTCGGCGGCCTGGGCCCGAAGATCGCGGTCCCAACGCGGACTATCGTCGCACCCTCTTGTATCGCGACGTCCAAATCAGAGGACATCCCCATGGACAGCGTATCCATCGGGATACCTTCGGACGCCAGTAGTTCTTTCTGATTGCGAAGTTCGGCAAAAAACGCGGCGCTCTTGGTGGAATCCTCGGTGACCGGCGGTATGGTCATAAGGCCGCGTAAGCGAAGTCGAGGTAGTTCCATGATGCCTCGCGCAAGGTTTGCTACACCGGCCGGCTCCACACCAGTTTTTTGAGCCTCGCTTGCTTGATTAACCTGGATGCAGACGTTCAAAGGCGCAGAGTAGCGTGGCCGTTGATTATCCAGTCTGCTCGCTATCTTAATCCGATCGATCGTATGCACCCACTGGAATCGTTCGGCGATATCCCTGGTTTTGTTGGATTGGACGTGGCCGATGAAATGCCAATCGATTTCCAAATCATCAAGATTTGAAATTTTCTCCATCGCTTCCTGGACGAAGTTCTCACCGAAATCGCTCTGACCAGCCCGAAACAATGTTTCAATTGCGGCGACAGGCTGTTGCTTGCTGACGGCGAGAATGGCCGCGTCCCCCGGCTCTCTGCGGGCTTCGAGCAGAGCCCCTTGAACCCTGTCACGGACCCGGGCCAGGTGGCTCGTGACTTGAGTCAAGTTTTGCTTCAAGCTGGGTAGACCTGGCTAGCGTCGAACACCGGCCCATCGACACAGACGCGTTTCATCGCGGGTCCGTCAGGCGTATGGAGCAGAACCGTACATCCAGCACATCCACCGACCCCGCAAGCCATGTATTCTTCCAGAGCCAACTGACAGGGTAACTGGAAGTCCCTCGCTAACTTCGCGACCGCTTCCAGCATTCCCGTTGGCCCGCATCCGAGCACCTGTGCGTTTTGGAGCGCCTCGTCGGACAGCGTTGAGAGCCATGAGCGGGCGAGCTCGGTAACGAATCCTTTGAAGCAACCCACGTAGCCCGCATTGCTGGCGATCCGTGAGGGAACTCCCCATCCCTCCAGCAAATCGACGCTGTGGGATGCGGTCGCGGGTATTCCTACCACCGGAAGTTCGGTCTTATTTAGCTCGAAGGGAAAGGGAACCTCGGATCCCATCATTACGAGGAGGTTGAAACGTTCGTCGTTGCGTAGACGATCGGCGAGTAGAACCATCGGTGGGATACCAACACCTCCGCCAATGGCGAGGATCGATGCTCTGTGCGTATCAGGCGTGAAGCCGTTGCCAATGGGGCCAAGGACACCCACTGTGTCGCCGGGAGTTCGTTTTGCCAGGTGGGCTAGACCCGCGCCGACGGGCTTGTAGAGGAACTCCAACCAACCTTCTTCTCGGTGGGCCCGCATTATGGACAGCGGTCTGCGCATTGGGATGGTGGGATCGCAGGTCAGATGGGCGAAGCTTCCGGGCTCGGTGCGCGCCGCGCACCGAGGTGCGTGGACCCGCAGGATGTGCTGATCTCCAGGGTACGACCGCTGCGAGATCACCGGAGCTTTCTCCAGGCAGATCGTTGCTCGAGTCGCCGGATCGCTCAAAGGCGGTTTCTCCGATAGTTTTGGCAAGGATTAGTTGGGCGGGTCTTCATCGAGTTTCGCATTCATCCATTGTTCGGCTATCAAGCATGCGGCCCGGCTGTCGACATCTTCCTTCCTGACTCTCCTTGTCATGATGCCCGATTCTCGTTCTTCTCTCAGCATCGATTGGGCAGCCCGGGAGGTCAAGGATTCGTCTAACCTGGCGACTGGAAGGTCGTAGCGGCTCACGAGATTATCCGCGAATGCCGAGGCCTTCGCCGAAATTTCGGGGGAGCGCGAGCTGTCCGGTAGACCGACAATCAGTCTCCCCGGGTTCCATCCCTCCACCAGACCATCTAGACGATCCCACGGTAGATCGGAGCCGACGCTCAACGTCGTGAGTGGTGTGGCTGTGCCGGTAAGCACGTTTCCGGTCGCGACTCCGATACGCCGAAGGCCGAAGTCGTACGCGAGCAGGATGTTGGGGTCGGGTTTGCCGGTCAACGGCAGCAGACCTCGTTGCGATCAGGCATGCCCGGCGAATCTTGAGAGCTGACTGATATTGACCCCCAGCAGGGCGGCGGCGGATTCCCAGCGCTTGTCGAAGGGGGTGTCGAACAGAATCGCCGGACTGGCGGGAACACTCAGCCAGGCGTTAGCGGCAAGCTCGGCTTCCAACTGACCCGAATCCCACCCGGCGTACCCGAGTGCAACCAACGCTGGGTTCGGGCCCTCGCCTTGAGCCATGGAGTTAAGAATATCCTGAGAAACTGTGACTTTGATGCTCGTATCAAGGGGATTAAGGGTTTTGTCATAGGGCTCTTCGGACTGATGTAGCACGAAGCCCATCTCCCTTTGGAGCGGTCCGCCACTCAGAACGGGCCTATCAGCCTGACTCTCATCGATCACGTCGAAGGAGAGCTGTTGAAAGATGTCTAAAACCTGCATGTCCAACGGGCGATTAATGATGATGCCCAGCGCGCCGTTTTCGTCGTGCTTGCAGAGATACGTCACCGAGCCGTTGAAGTTTGGGTCCTTCATCGAAGGCATGGCGACTAAAAAATGATTATTGAGCAAAGTAGTCAAGCTTCGGACCTCGTGCCGTTGGATGGGTCGATTATCTCATCCACCGGGTAGGGCTCGCCAACGGAATTTTACCGAATGAGTCAGACGGCTCTCAGTCGGTCTGTGGCGTTCCGGCATCCCCCCGGAAGTCCCACTCGTAGGCGAATCTTAAGACATCGTACTCTGCTCGGACGGTCTGGGGGAGGGGATCAAAAGGTGCTGCTAGGCGGAGAATGCTCAGTGCTGCTTGATCCACGGCCGAATTGCCCGAGGTGTTTCGCACCACGATATCTTGGAGCTGCCCGTCGGCCCCGACGGTGACCTCAAGTGTCGGGTTTTTCGGCGTGTTTCGAGCCTGATCTGGAAAGTTGTCAGTTCCGATGCGCTCTACCCGGCGGCGCCAGGCGTACAAATAATTGGCGAGTACAGAGGCCTGTGTGTCTGGACTCGCTAGCAACCCGTTGTTCTTCTGGTCCGGAAGCGTTGCTGTGAGGTCAACTTCGACCGCGAGCGTTTGGGCGGACCGGTTTCGCATCAGCGCCGCCGCTGGCTGGGGCATCTCCGTTGGGGTATCCGGTGGTTCAGGGAGCGCTAGTAGCTGTCCAGGTAATGAAGGTCGCGCGAGTATCTGTTCGGTGCTTCGTAGGTCCCTTCTTCGTGTGCCGTTCGTCGGATTGGCTCCGGTTTGTCCACCCAGTTGTGTGACCAGGCGATCTTGGGAAATCGTCGTTGTCGGGCGATTATCCCCGGCCCGCTCGCCTGTGCCCCGCTGATTGCGTCGCGCGAGATAATCGGCATCCTCTCGTGCTACGTCCGTAACATTCTGATCCGCGAGCAGTGTGACTTTGAGGGTTGGAATTGCGTCAGTTTCACCGAGCGGTCCCGCTGTGAAGGTTACTCCGAGTATTACGACGCCGTGGAACAACGCCGCTACGAACAGAGTGGAGGCGAACCTATCTTTAACGGGCGTTGTCGTCTGATCCTCCATCACCGTAAAATCCTTGCCCGACCTTTGCTCATTATATGTCCCGGTCAGGCGCAGGTATCATCGACCAGCGCCATCCTGCACGCTGCCGTGGCAGTTAGCCTGATAGCTTTTTCTCGATGGTCTCCAACAGCATGTCAGCCACGTCAATATCGTACTCTCGATCTAGTTCACGGATTCCCGTCGGGCTGGTCACATTTATCTCGGTCAAATAGTCACCTATGACATCCAGACCGGCGAATAGAATGCCTTTATCCTTGAGCGTTGGCCCTATTTCCGAACACAACCATCGATCGCGTTCGGTCAGCTCTCGCCCCTCTCCCTTCGCGCCCATGACGAGATTGCCACGGGTTTCGCCGGAGGTCGGAATCCGGGCAAGCGAGTAATCTAGAGGTTCTCCGTCAATCAACAGGATCCGTTTGTCACCTTCGGTGATCTCCGGAATATACCGCTGTGCGATTATGAACTGACTCCCGTATTCGGTCAGGGTCTCGAGAATGACGTTGGTGTTAGGGTCTTTTCGCGAAACAACGAATATCGACCGCCCTCCCATTCCATCGAGGGGTTTCAGAACGATCTTTTCCTGCTCTCTCAGGAACGTTTTGAGGTTGTTTTCAGACCGGCTGATCAGACTGGGGGGCGTGCAATGGGGGAACCAGGCGGTAAACGCTTTTTCATTGATGTCTCTCAGGCTGGAGGGTCTGTTGACAACGAGTAAGCCTCGAGCCTCCGCTAACTCGAGGATGTACGTCGTGTAGATGTACTCCATATCGAAAGGTGGGTCCTTGCGCATGAGGATGACATCCAACTCCTCGAGACCGCCCTCCCAGGATCCGACCTGCTCGAACCACACATCCGGATCATCTCGCACCGTCAACGAAGCACCTTTGCCCAGGGGGGCGCCATCCCGAACCGAGAGGTCTTGTTGACGGAAATAAACCAGCGTCCAGCCTCTACGCTGGGCCGCTAGAAGCATGGCGAGCGTCGAATCCTTCTTTGGCTGAATGCCCTCTATCGGATCCATAACGACGCCTAGTAGACGGCTCATTAGCTATCCCCTTTCCCCGTCCGCCGAAAGTGTATGTTGGGTTACAGTTTCACCCAACACGGGGAAGCTAACACACCTGGCGCAGGGCCAGGCCGAGAGGTGCTCTTTTAGAGTGCCCAAAAAAAGAGTATCTACTGATACCGGGTAAGGAGCGCTTGGAATAGATGCTCGTGGAAATTGTATCCTAGGCCGCGAGGTCACCCCACAAGGCCTGAGCTAGGGTGCAGGCAGCAAGCGCGGCCGTTTCCGTTCTAAGCACCCGCGGTCCAAGGCTAACCCTTCGAAAGCCGGCGTCGTCGGCCTGACTCAACTCCGATCTGCTCAACCCCCCTTCCGGCCCGACGAGTATCCATAGTCTCGACGCTCTGCCCGCCTCTAGAGGGATATGGTGAAGAGTTTCTGGGCCATCCGGCTGCAGAGTCACGCGAATGGTATTGGAAGGCGCGTTTGCTAAGGCCTCCGCTAAGTTCTGGGGTGGGTTAATGATAGGCGGACAATGCCGACCGCATTGCTCGCAGGCGCTTTGAGCGATTTTTTTCCAGTGGTCCACTCGGCGCGCAGCGCGCATGTCATCCAGTCTAACGACACCGAAGTCAGTCAGAATTGGAGATATGGTTTTTACGCCGAGCTCTGCTGCCTTTTGAACGATCAGATCCATGGCCTCGCCTTTTGCGACGGCCTGCAGTAGGGAAAGCTCCAAGGGGGATTCGGGCAGTGGTTCTGCTGCCTGCGTTACTCGCACCTTGGAGCCTACGCGGGCGAGAGTATCGACGACAGCATGCCGCTCGTCCCCGAGACCATTGAACAGCACGACGGAATCTCCGGGCCTGAGCCTCAGAACCCGGCGAAGATATTGAGCATGTTGAGTGTGCAGGTCTATTAGGCCCTTGTTCAGATCTTCTGGCAGAAACAGGCGAGGGGTGCGATTTCGGTTTGATTTCATCGGCGAGTTGGTCCCGCTGGGTACAGATGAGCGTAGCCTATGGTCGCGAGTTATGCGCCCGTGTTCAAATGTGCTGTGGAGGTGGGTTGTATATGCGATTGTTCACGGGCGTCGAGGAACCTATCTTCTGTTGGGTGGCTGAGTTGACAAGATAATGAAACTAATAGCCCTGATACTCGGGCTCGGGCTCGAACGGCTTGCCACCCGGTTTCCCCATCTGCGCGAACTTCGTTGGTTAGATCCCTACTTCGATATTGGGATGGCGAGGTTGAGGGGCGCAAACGCCTTGATCGTTTACCTGGGCATCCTGATTTTGTTGAGCGTTCCCGCGATTCCGGTTTATTGGGCGAGCAGTACACTCATCGGAGCCGGAATCCTTTGGGATCTGCCGTACCTATTATTTGCGGTACTAGGCGTATTCTTTTGCCTGGGGCCAAGGGATCTTGCCAGCGAAGTTGAGGAGTACTGTGAGGCCCTCGCAAGCTCAGACGACGCGTGGGCAGAGAGAGTGCTAAATGAGCTTCGCGGGGTGGAGCACTCGGAGGCGGATGATCTTGACGCTGTTAAGGAAGCTATTTTCGTACAGGCTACGAACCGGTTTTTCGGAGTTATGTTCTGGTTTATCGCACTGGGCCCGGTCGGGGCTTGGCTGTTTCGCCTGAGCGATCTACTGAGGAGACGTGCTGCCGTCGTTGCGGGTTGGGACCCGGATGGCGTGAGGCTAGCACTGCCCGCTGTTGAGAATATCCATGGAGCGCTCGTCTGGATTCCCGCGAGGCTCGCGGTGGTGGGATACGCGCTCAGCGGCAATTTCGATGATGCCTTCGATCGATGGCGCAATTACGAGCTCAAGTCCGACCTACCGTTCCACCGAAGTAATGATGAGGTGGTGGCGTGTGTTGGGAAGGCGGCAATGACGGTTACTATGATTGACGAGTCGGTCCCTGTCGCTGCCCGGCGTGCAATGCAGTTAGTGAACAGAACCCTTTTCGTATGGGTTACCGTGCTCTCAGTGATGACTCTGTACGGTTGGGTAGTGTGACCGTTTTCCTTTCAGATTCGAACGTTACCGCTCGTGCTCCCATAACTCTTCCGCCCCTCCCTGCTGCCGGGCGATCGATCTTGCGGCCACGAACAGCAGATCCGAGAGGCGGTTTAAATATTTGAGCAGGTCGGGGTTCACGGCCATTCGGTCCGCAAGGGCCCAAGCCGCTCGTTCGGCGCGGCGGCAAACCGTGCGGGCGAGGTGGCAGCTTGCGGCACCTGGGCAACCTCCCGGCAGGATGAATTCCTTAAGGGGCGGAAGGCTGGAGTTGAAGGCATCGAGCTCGGCCTCGAGCCGCTCTACATGATCGGCGCTGATCGCTCGGTATTCCGGGAGAGAGAACTCCGCGCCCAAATCGAAAAGCTCATTCTGGATGCGACTAAGGCAGATTCGAACATCGTCCGGAATGTCCTTCTCGCTCAATACCACGCCGATGGCACAGTTTGTTTCATCCACCGTTCCCGATGCCTCAATGCGAGGGTCGAATTTGGCGACGCGTTCACCGCTGGCTAGACCGGTAAGGCCAGCGTCGCCCGTGCGCGTATAAATTTTTGTGAGTCGATTACCCATGCTCTCGTGGTCAATCATACCCGCCAGTTGCCCCTCGGTCTCGAGGTGGCTTTCTGAACACTGGATGGAACTTCTCACGGTTCAATCTGCCAAAAGGGGTGTCGACTAAGTTTAAGGTCGGGCGCCGACGTTGGTCACAGCTCGGCGGAGTCCGGTGGGGAACCCCCCAAAAGTGGGGCTCAAAAAAAACCCGGCGGTGGGAGCGCCGGGTTAGATTATTGTTGTTATCGGAGTTTACGGTTTCAAGTATGCGGCCTGGCTGCTGGTCTTAGCGCTCTAATTGTTGGTTTTCTCAAGCGATCGAACCGTTCTATAGTTGTTATCACAGCCTGTATTGTTTTCTTCTTATTCTCTTTATTGTTCTTCTTCGGACCCCCGAATCTAACAGAATCGCGCTCCATTTCGCACAGGTTTTCTGTCGTTTACGCGTTCACTGGCCCCTCACAGGGGCCGATTTAGCTAGGGTAAAATTTGTGCCAGCGCCGGATCGGCCAATAAAAACAAGGTATTAGGATTGGAGGTCGGGCCAGATGCTTAATGTCGGATAAAAAGAATCTTGACACTTACGTTACACAATATTTTTGCTCTTCCGCCTGATAAAATCGTTATAACTCATTGTTTTCATTGATGCGCAGTTTTTTTAGGGGCATCGATTCGTTATCAAAGATGGGATCGAGTTCGGCGTAAAAGTCTCCGATTAGGAACTCAGGGCGCTGGCAGGAGCGCTTCCCGGTCTGTCCACAGGCCGTTTTTTACCACGGCTTCGATCCGAAGGCTGTCTTCGATGCGAGACAGCGGGTTTCCGTTGAGGATTACAAAATCAGCGAGTTTGCCGGGCTCGATGGTGCCTAGCTCATGCTCCACGCCAAGGGCTAGGGCGGCTTCCGCTGTCACGAGTCGGAGTATCTGGTCATTGGGGATTCCGGCGTCTCTGAGGAGTGCGAGCTCAGCATGCAAACTCAGTCCGTAGGGTACGTTTGGGGCGTCGCTCCCAGCGGCCACCCTACCTCCTGCCCGGACCAAGCGGGCGACTATGCGCTGGAGGTTGTCGAGTTGCTCCCGGGAACCCGTCTGTGCTGCCCATTTTTCTCGTTCAGCGGGAGAGAAGAGCCGCCTGTACGCTTCGTCACCCGACCACACAGGGCTCGCTACAAGGTGTCTAAATCCTCCGAAGGCGACCAGGGCCGGTATCACCACTGTTCGAGTCTCGACGAGGATGCTAAGCACGTCCTGGTAACTTCTACCCAGTGCGGATCGCTCCAGGCTGAAGGGTTGCTCCCCCAGCCCGCCGATATGCTCAAGCCCGTCGATGCCAAATCGGGCAGCTGGAAAGAGCGCCTGACCAAACATCGGCACACCCAGCTCCCGCATTTTATTGATGACCCGCGGGGTCAGTTGCTCGGGATGACCGCGATATATCTGGAACACGTCGAATTCTGGAATCTGACCGATGATGGGCTCGTGAAGCTCGTCAGGTAGCGGAGCCGTCAGGAACAGTCGGGGCCCCGCACGGGGTTCTGCGGCCCAAGCCGCTCTTCGAGCCACACTTTCCGGCCACTGACTCCGGTCTGTCCCGATCTCACGGACAGTTGTGACTCCATAGGATAGCCACGCCTGGCCCACGCGGTCTGCTGGCAGAGTCGGCGGATGGGAGTGGAGGTCGATGAATCCGGGAACGAGCGTGTAGTCTCGTGCGTCGATGACGTTTGCGGGAAGTGGGAGCAGTCCCCTGGCGACGACGGCCTTGATTCGTTGCCCTTCAACATGCACGTCCATGTGTCGTCGGTACTGATTGCCCATTCCATCGAAGAGTCGACTCACCTGAACAACGTAGGACTTCGGGGGCCCCTCGCCTAAATGGGCTTGTGCAAAGTCGAGCGTGCGGCGCCGGTAGGATGGGCGAGTGACGGCGACGTTGGCAAATAGATGGATCGGCTGTCGTGTAGCACCCGCCAAACGACGCCTCCACACCCTGCCGTCCGATGTATATACGAATTCTCCGGGGGAGATCCAGGCAGGACGAAAGCCGAAGACGTCCTCGCCGCGCGTCAACCTCTTCGTGAGCGGCACCTCGTCCAAAAGAAGCATCCTCAGGTTGCTCTGATCCGGTGCCGGCTGCTCGTTGAAAACGATAACACCGCCGCCTGGTCTCCACGACGGTGCTCTTAACGGATGAGGGGCGCTGAATATCTCGATGGACACTCCGTTGCGCCACAGCTCCAGTGCCCAGCGCCCTTCGTGTGAGTTAACGTATGCAATCTCCCCGCGTTCCGAGACACTGGGGAAAGACGCGTGTCCGGTGCTGCTCGTGAGCTGCGCCAATTCCCCCGACTCCAAATCCATTTCCCAAAGGTCATGGCTACCAGTCAGGTCGGAGGAGAATACGACCGAGCCGCCGTCGGGCGAAAAGTCGGGGGCTGTCTCGTTTTGAGCTGTATCAGTGAGCCGGCGCTGTACGCCTCGGTGAGTGTCCAGCATCCAGAGATCCCACTGCGAGTTTTCCTCGCTCTGGTATACGAGAGTCTTCCCATCTCGTGAGAAGCGTGGGTTGCGTGCGATCGTGGTTGACGGGGTCAGTGGGGTTGCTGCGCCCCCTGCTAAGGGCAGCTGCCAGAGTTGACCGATCAGATCGATGATTAGAGTCGTGCCATCCGGAGACAACGCGATCGCGATGTTTGTTCCCTCGCTTACATTGGCGATACGGTCTTGGGCCGAGCCCGTCGCGGTAAACAGAGAGGTACAGATTGCAAAAAGGAAGGCTCGTACGCTCATGTTTCACCCTCCGCGAGCGTTACTAACTTGGTGACCTCCCCTGACTGAGCCGTATAGCGAATGAGAATCGGTCGGCAGCATACGAAACAGTCCTCATAGTATTCCTGTCCTGGTACCGAGACATCCACAACGATGCTGACCTTTTCACCGCAGTAAGGACAAAGGATGTCTCGTTCGCCATCCAGCATCTTCATACCCTCACGGTTGCAGACGTTGTGATGTCCAGGGCCCAGTCTGAAATACGTGTGCATCGAGTGGGGTGAGCGAGCGCTCATAACGCACCCGCTCGTGAAACCGGTCCGATCCCTCCATCCAAAGTTCCACGGCGGCAAACCACAACCGGTAGCCACCCCAGAAAGGTGGCCTCGCCAAGGGGGTCAGGTTGGACGCTGGTTCGTTTCCACTGCTGTTGATGGGATCTGGCAGGTGCAGATCTTGGGCTTTGTCCCTCGCCCGACCCAGAAGCTTGGCAGGGTCGTCGAGGGGCTGGCTCTGCTCGCTGACCCATGCGTTGAGCTGGCTTCGCCAAGAGCGGGTCGCAAAGTATTCATCACTTTCCTCTTTTGGGCTTCGTACTGCGGCGCCCTCCAGTCGAACCTGTCGACCCATCGTGTCCCAATGCATCACGGCTGCTGCCGCGGTGTTGTTAGTGATCTCGATGCTCTTTCGCGAGCCGTAGTGAGTGTGAAAGACAGCGAAGCCTTGTTTCACGGACAGTTTCTTCAGCAAGACGACGCGTGCGGAAGGTTGTCCCGAAGCGTCGACGGTGGCAAGTGTCATCGCATTCGGGTGGCGTTGAACGGCCTTGCGGGTGGCGTCGTTCAGCCAGTCCTCCATGACGAGAACTGGGTCTTCGGGGGGAGATGTCGAAAGTGGGAGAATCACGATTCGACTTTCGAAGCTCACGGGACAAAAGGGTGCTGAGGTTAGCCTCTGCGGCGGGCTTTGGCCAGGATAACGCTAAGCTGTGACGGCACGCGCTCCGCCGGCACGGCGTGGGTCCGCTACAGCCTCCAGTTGCCCGTCTGCGGCACAGGTTGCACCGACTCCATCGAAGTACATGGATTGTTCCTTAAACGTAAGCCGAGGTGGGGAATCGGCAGGGAGCTCAATGCCGGTCTCGTGAGCTAACCGGACTCCGGTCGATTCGAATTGCACGTGAACCCGATCGGCTTGATCCCATCGACAGCGCACCATCTCTGCCCATGGAGTGTCGGTTGATAGACTTGCGTTTCGAATTGATGAGCAAGTGCGTATTCTCGATCTCGACCAACTCATTGGCGACGCAGTCGTACATCCTTTAATGTGACGTCAATGGTGAATGGGTCACGTTGATATAGAAACCTTCGCCCATCTCGTCATTCTTGCCAGGGAGGCTGAGGTCTCGCGGGCTGGTATCAGGAACGACCAACGCAAGACTGAACTCGGCGGCGTATTGTTGCTCGCCATCGAGGGCCTTTGCTTCGGAGACTAGCCGGATATCGGCCATCAGCGAGTCCTCTACTGGAATTGGGGGACGCCGAATCTTAATGGATTCTGATTGTGTACGCCGTTAGTCGCACGCGGGCTTGCGCCGGTTCTATTCAACGGGTACAAACCGCTGCCACGGAGGTTATCCAATGAGCTTAGATGACTTGAGAGAACGTCTCTCGACAGTGGATCGGGAGCTGATTTCACTCATTGCGCAGCGCCAGAAGATTGTCGCGGATATAGGGGCGCACAAGATCAGCACCGGTACAGCCACTCGCGATTACGTGCGAGAACGGGAGGTCATGGAAAGCACGCGGGAACAGGCGAAGTCGTTGGGCTTGGAGCCCGAAGTCGCTGGTGAAGTAATGAGCGCGCTCATCCGCGCTTCATTAACACACCAGGAACGCACTCGCATAGCCGCTGAGAGCTCGGGTGCCGGAAAGAAGGCGCTGATCATCGGTGGCTCCGGGAAGATGGGTGCCTGGATAGCTGAGTTTCTCTCTTCCCAGGGCTTCGAAGTGCAAATTGCGGATCCCGCAGAGTCCGAGCTGCCGTTCTCCAGAATTGCGGACTGGCGCGATAGCCAGCTAAAGCAGGAGATCATCGTAGTGGCCGCACCGATCAAAGCTACGGCGGAGATCCTGTGTGAACTGGCTGACCGGCGACCTTCTGGACTAATCCTTGACGTGGGTTCTTTGAAAACCCCCCTCAAGACCGGTCTCCAAGCTCTGGCGGCCGCGGGTTGCCGGGTGACCTCTATCCACCCGATGTTCGGGCCAGACACCCGCCTCCTGTCTGGGCGCCACGTGATTTTTGTCGATGTGGGGGTCGAGGAAGCGACTACCGCGGCACGGTCATTGTTTTCCTCCACTATGGCGGAGCTCATCAGCATGAGCCTTGCCGAGCATGACAGGCTCATCGCTTACGTCCTGGGGCTTTCCCACGCGCTGAATCTGGCGTTCTTTACCGCGTTGGCGGAGAGTGACGAGCTCGTTCCGCACTTGAAGCGGCTCTCAAGTACCACCTTCGACGCCCAGTTGGATGTCGCAAGCCGCGTAGCCACGGAAAACCCCCAGCTCTATTTCGAGATCCAGTCCCTCAACGCATATGGGCGAGAACCACTGGATGCCATGCGCCAGGCGGCGAGCCGAATTCAGACTCTTGTCGAGACGAATGACGAGGAGGGGTTTGTCGCTCTCATGAAGGCGGGCAGGGCGTACCTGGATCTGCACGAAGAGTGAAGGGAGGGCAAGGCTGAGCACTACCTGGTTCGCGGGATAAAACCTGGCGTCGGGACCTTAAAATCGGTTTCGGGCGCCTGTCCACGAAATGTGAAAGAATGTTGTGGGAGCTGCTAGCGAGCCCATGGATTGGATCGACACACAAGGCTATCGTGCCAACGTTGGCATCATCGTGGCCGACGGCAGTGGCCGCGTTCTCATTGGTGGCCTTGTCGGCCGAAATGGCTGGCAGTTCCCCCAGGGAGGGATCCGACCGGAGGAGAGCGTCGAGGATGCCATGTACCGCGAGCTCAATGAGGAGCTGGGCCTAGTTCCGGAAGACGTGGAACCGCTGGGGTTAACTCGGGACTGGTTGAGGTATCGTCTACCGGAGCGCTTCATCCGCCGTCAGGAGACGCCCGTGTGCGTCGGTCAGAAGCAGCGTTGGTACCTTCTGCGGTTGCTCACGGATCCTAAGCGGGTGCGATTTGATGCCACCGAGGCCCCTGAATTCGACCGGTGTCGTTGGGTGGACTACTGGCGCCCAGTGAAGGAAGTGATCTATTTTAAGCGCCAAGTCTACGTTCGTGCCCTGAACGAGTTGGGACCGCTGGCTTTTCCCCAAGACGGGCCACCACGGCCACCGGCGTGGTGGCCGAGGGGATGGCAACGGGTCCTGCGCGGTGAAGCAAAGGCTAACGGAGCGTGATGGCCGTCTTGGGAAAAAGGACGCTGTCCACCGACAATGAGCCAATAAAGCGTGCGGGAAAAGAGAGACGCCCATGATTCGCCCAGGGAGTTACCATCCCAGATCCACGGCCGTGTTCCTTGTCAGCGCCGCCTTGCTGATCAGCGGTAGCTATTTGATCTACGAGCTTGGACGCTACTACGGCGGTTATTCGTTGCTGGACCAGCGTGAGGAACGGCTTGAGGCGGAGACGGCGCTCGCTGATCGGGACGCTATCATCGAGGGGCTACGCCGCCAGGTGACGCTGTTGGAGGTATCCGCAGAAATCGACCGTGAGACCTACTCGGTGGTGGAGAAGAATCTCAGCCAGCTTCAGGCGAGGATCCAGGTTCTAGAGGGGGAGCTGGTGTTCTATCAGGGTATCGTCTCACCGGAGGACGGCATATCAGGGCTCCGGATCCAGAATCTGGAGGTGAGCGCGGGCGACTCCGAACAACGGTACACGCTGCGAATGGTGTTGGTGCAGGCGATAAGTCAGGATCTGCGCGTGGCGGGGGTGGTGAGGTTTAATATTGCGGGTACCCGAGATGGGCAGCCTGTGGAGCTGGATCTCGGGGACCTGGTTGCCGACGATTCGATTGACGATCTCGCTTACGCTTTTCGTTATTTTCAGGATTTGGAGGAGGAGCTGGTACTACCAGTTGGTTTCGAGCCGAATCGGATCGACGTGGAGATCTGGCCTCGTGAGCCGAGGGGGGAGCAAGTTTCGCAGAGTTTCCAATGGTCGGCGATCGTCACATAGGCGTGACGTCGGTTGTGCTAGGGTTTAGGAAGTTTTTCGCGGGGGTCTCCGATGCTAAACAGAAAGAAGGTCAAAAAATCCGCGATCCAAACGTTGGTTGGAGTGAATACGCGTGTACACGGAGATATCGAATTCGACGGCGGTTTCCACGTAGCTGGATATGTCAGAGGGAACGTCGAGGCCACCAGGGACGAAGATTCCATCCTCAGTATCAGTGAACAAGGATGTGTGGAGGGGTCAGTCGTGGCGCCGTATGTCTTGGTGAACGGAACAATCAAGGGCGATGTTCGGGCGGCCGAGAGGGTGGAACTTGGGGCCAAGGCTCGGGTCATTGGTAATGTTGAGTACAATCTGATCGAGATGGCCATTGGAGCTGAAGTGAACGGCAAGTTGATCCATGAAAACGAAATCGGCAGTGGCACAAAGCCAGAGCAGCCCAAGATTGCTCCCGTGTCTGCCGTTAACATCTCCGGAGAGAAATGATGAGCGAAGGAATCCCGGCGCAGGAAGCACCACTCAACTTCACCAATGCAGCGGCAGAAAAGGTCGGCCAGCTGATTGAACTGGAGGGTAACTCCGCATTGAACTTGCGCGTGTACATTTCCGGTGGCGGTTGTTCCGGGTTCCAGTATGGGTTCACTTTCGATGAGGCAATTCAGGATGGAGACACTGAAATTGAGAAACTCGGTGTCAGGCTTCTGGTCGATCCAATGAGCGTTCAGTATTTGATGGGTGCGGAGATAGACTATAAAGAGGATCTCTCGGGGGCGCAGTTCGTCATTCGAAATCCGAATGCCCAAACGACCTGTGGCTGCGGGTCGTCGTTCTCGGTTTGAGGGTCACGACGCTAGATCCAGATCCATCAGCAGCACGCGCCCGTCGAGCTTTAGCTGAGAGATCCCGCGGCTGACGTAGTAGTAGTCTGGCAGCCTGAGATTGGTCGTGTCTGTGGCATCGGTGAAACTAGTATCAATGCCCGCCTGTGCCAAAGTAAACGCCGCCCAGTGGCGCAGCCTGACGGGCACCGGTCACAGTCGGCACGTTGCCAGGCTTGCCCTCGAGTCGGGCCCGGGCCAGCCATGCGAACAACGCCGCCTCGACCCACTCCGGGTTAATACCGTGAGTGGCGCTCGACTCAAGCTGAGCCTGCGGTAAGAGGTCCGAAAGGCGTTCTATCAGCGCCGTGTTCAGGGCTCCACCACCGCACAGGATGACACGCTGTGGATTAGCATCGGTAGAAATAATGGCGTCCGCTATGGTCGTGGCCGTCAGCTGGGTGAGCGTTGCCTGCACATCTTCCGTGGCAGGTGCCTCAGCCAGTTGTCGAAGTCTAAGGTCGAGCCAGCCGAGGTTGAAATGTTCGATACCGGTTGACTTAGGCGGACTCCGCCGAAAATAGGTATCCGTCTTGAGAGTCTTCAGCAAAGGTTCGATCACCGTTCCTGTTTTGGACCACTCGCCGTGACGATCGAAAGGTTTACTGATACACCGCTGTGACCAGTTATCGAGTAGGGTATTTCCGGGGCCCGTGTCGAAGCCAAGAAGCGGGCGGTTGGGGTGGAGCACGGAGATATTTGCGATTCCACCGATGTTGAGAACTATTCGAGACTCGGCTGCGTCCGAGAAGCACCACTTGTGAAAAGCAGGTGCCAACGGGGCTCCCTCTCCCCCTAGGGCGACGTCCATCTTCCGGACGTCGCCGACCGTGGTAATGCCGGTTTCCGCGGCGATCGTGCTGGGGTCACCTATCTGCATCGTAAAGGCGTCGGGTGCCTCAGGCTGGTGGAAAACGGTATGACCCGAGTGACCGATTGCCATGATGTCGCTGACTTCAAACGAGCTCGTCTCCACCAGTTGCAAGATGCACTGCGCGAAGAATCTCCCTACGGCAACGTCCAATTTCCCGAGTTCTTGGAGTGAGACCTGTGGTTTGGTCAGGAGCCTCGCTATTCTCGCCCGCAATTCTTCGGGGTAGGGCGTGGTAGTGGCATGATGGATTTGGCTTCCGGCATCATGGAATTCGACGATGGCGGCGTCTACACCGTCTTGACTGGTCCCCGACATCACTCCCAGGTACAGCTCTCCCATTGGCCTAGCTTAACGCACCTGTTGCCCAGACCCCTCAGGGGATCGAGGTGGTTGCCGCGAATCGGGCGCGGCGATAGACGTCGAGTTGCCGCCAGAGCGGTGCAGCTGCGGTCCGAAAATCGTCACGGTACTCCGATGGGATCGGGTCTGCTGGTGGCAGCGGTACCGTGCGGGGATTCCGATGGACGCCGCTGATTCTGTACTCGTAATGCAGATGCGGTCCAGTGGCGAGACCCGACATGCCCACGAAGCCAATCGTCTGCCCCTGCCTTACTCGACTGCCGACCCTCGGTTGGGCGAAGCGGGACATGTGAGCATAGAGTGTCGTGATGTTGCCGCCGTGTTGCAGGATGACTGCGTTTCCGTACCCGTTTCGGACGCCGCGAAACGAGACCTTCCCGTCGCCAGCGGCTTTTATCGGTGTGCCCGTGGGGGCTGCATAGTCAACGCCCCTGTGGGCCCGAATGGTGTTCAGTACCGGGTGTCGGCGGTTGGGTTCGAAGTTGGAGCTGATACGGGTGAAATCCACAGGCGCTCGAATAAACGCTTTTCTTACGCTCCGGCCCTCAGGTGTGAAGTAGGCTGAAAACCCGCGGCCGTCGCTGTAGCGCACCGCCCGGAATGACGTGTCTTGGTTGATAAACTCTGCTGCGACGATCTCGCCATCTCTGAGCTTGACGCCCTCGCGCCATATCTCTTCGTAGATCACAGTGAATTCATCACCAATACGCACATCCTGGATGAAGTCGATGTCCCATTGGAAAATACCTGCCATGCTCATCGTCACTCTGTCGGATATTCCGGCGTCCTGAGCTGCCTCAAACAGGGAACGTTCGATGGTGCCATGTGCGCCGACCAGTCGGGGTTCCACATCCCGCTCGAGAATCTCGACTTCGAAACCGGTCGGCCGCCTGAAGATTTGTAGCACGTTGATGTCGTCGATCTCGCGGGTGAGGGAGTTCACACGTCCTTCGTTATGACTGATGCTGATCTCATCCCCGGGGCGCAGCACTCGAAGGTGGTTCGCCGCTTCGGAGAGTCGCGCCATAACGCTCAGGTCTCCAAGACTGAGGTCGTGGCGTCGGAACAGTAGCTCGAGCGAGTCGCCACGCCCCACGACCATTCGTAGCGATTGGTCTTGAGGCTGGAGGGCTCCCGAGGTCAATTCGATATCCGCCGTGGCCGCTCGGGGGAGGGTTAATGGAACGGGTGTGTCGGTGCCGTCTGGAGCATAGCCCGCTGCCGGGGTAACCGGTGTGGCGTCGTCCTCGGAAGCGAGGAACAAGGAGACAGCGAAGAGTGGTGAGATTAGGCCGACAAGAAACCAAGACCAGTGACGTTTCGTTGCCACCGGATGCTGGACTAAAGCGTCCTTGTAATCGTGGCGAATGCCACCTGAGTATGGTTTCACAGGGTACCTGCCTAGTAGCCGCGCGTACTGTAACGATTTGCACAGTGATCGTCAAAATCATCATCTTTTCAGTAGGCTACGGGATATTTCCCAGATTTTTCTGTGGGGCAAGCAAGGTCACGGCCCGCAGCGCTTACTCGGTAGTACCTTACAGTCGACGGGAACCGTCGACCGGGTAGGCTGGTTGTTTTATGCTGCAGGCGCCTTGCCGCGCCCAGACAATAGGGGGTCCAGCCTCGACCATGACGAGCACTGAAGAAACTATCGCTAAAGATCCTGCGGTCCGACCTCTGCTGGATGAGCTACGGCGAGGGGCTGAGGAAATCTTGCCTGAGAGCGAACTCCAGGAACGGTTGGCGTGCGGTCGGCCGCTTAAGGTGAAGGCCGGCTTCGATCCAACCGCTCCGGATCTTCACCTGGGACACACGGTGCTCTTCAACAAGATGCGCCAGTTTCAGGATCTTGGCCATGATGTGATTTTTCTGATCGGGGATTTCACCGCGATGATAGGGGACCCGTCGGGTCAGACGGCCACACGTCCGCCGCTCACACCCGAAGCAGTTAAGGCCAATGCGCGGACTTACGAGGAACAGGTCTACAAGATTCTCGATCCCGAGAAGACGCAACTGGAGTTTAATTCCCGGTGGATGTCGAAGATGGATGCGAGCGACCTGATAGAGCTGGCGGCGAAGCATACGGTGGCACGGATGCTGGAGCGGGACGATTTCTGCAGGCGCTATCAGGATGGGAGGCCCATCTCAATGCACGAATTTCTATACCCGCTGATCCAGGGCTACGATTCCATTGCCTTGAGTGCAGACATTGAGCTCGGTGGAACCGACCAGAAGTTCAATCTCTTGGTCGGGCGGCAGCTTCAGCAGGCTTACGGACAGTCGCCTCAGGTTGTGCTTACCACTCCCCTTCTGGAGGGCTTGGATGGTGTTAATAAGATGTCCAAGTCACTGGGTAATTACATCGGCATCACCGAGCCGCCCGGGGAGATGTTCGGGAAGCTGATGTCGATCTCTGATGAACTCATGTGGCGGTATTTTGAGCTGTTGAGTTTTCGCGCGCTGACGGAGATTCGTCGTTTTAAGGATGAGGTGGCTGAGGGCGAGAATCCGCGGGATATCAAATTTCTCCTGGCGCAGGAGGTCGTCGCGCGTTTCCACGATGAGGCTGCGGCGGCTAAGGCGCAGGAGGACTTTATCGCTCGGCACCGTCACAGGGCGGTACCTGAGGAGATGGAGGAGTTGACGATCAGCTCGACCGAGCCGAGCCTGGGGATCGGACAGGTCTTACGTGAGGCCGGTTTGGTGGTTAGCGGCTCCGAGGGGTTGCGGATGGTTAAGCAGGGAGCGGTGCGGCGGAACGGTGAGCCTGTTGAGGACCCGAAGGCTTCCATTCTGGTGGATGGCAGCACGGCGGTGTACCAGGTTGGCAAGCGCAGGTTTGCCCGGGTCACCCTCGTGCGGGGGAAGAACTCGCACTGAGAGTGCGACGCTACGGGGTTTTCGGCACGTACTCGGAGGTGGCTTGTGTCGTTGGGCATAACGTTTACAATGCCCCGCTTTCCCGCGACAGGTTTTCCCGTGAGCACTCTTTGAGATCGCTACGGACTTGGAGAGAAGTCTGATCGCGGGTATACTTGATCGGCTTGGGGTATCGGCCTCAAGTTTTGCTCTTTAACAAATAGTCTCAAGCAACTTGTGTGGGCGCTCGTACCGGAGTAACGGTGTTAGAGCGTCTACTAAGGGACGCTTTGCGTCCCTAAGAAAGCGTTCAGGACTCAAACCTTTAAATTGAAGAGTTTGATCCTGGCTCAGATTGAACGCTGGCGGCATGCTTAACACATGCAAGTCGAACGGTAACAGGCCGCTGTGATCCCTTCGGGGTGAACTTGGTGCTGACGAGTGGCGGACGGGTGAGTAATACTTAGGAATCTGCCCAGTAGTGGGGGACA
>CAYLKA010000038.1:0-23405 GCA_964384125.1 uncultured Gammaproteobacteria bacterium
GGATGAAAAAGCAAGCGCATGAGCTGTCCGTAAAACCCCCACACGACTAATAACGCGCAAGCGGCGTAGAGCATAGCGGTCGGCCATCGGTAACCGCCCCACGCTTTTAAATAAGCAAATACGAAAAGGGACAGCGCCACGAACTGACCTACTAGATAAGCCAAACCGATTGTGGTCACGATGAGCCCGATGAACACCAGACTCGCCGGGAGAGCCGCCTTGGTGGAGGCGACTTGCCATGCGGACCTAAAATCCCCAGTCGAATTCACTGCAGTGAAAGCCGCACGTCCGTCCTGTACGAGTATCCAGAAAGACAACGGGAGCGCGCCCAACAAAATCAAGTTCGGAAACTGCGCGGTCGCAGCCTCCTGGAACCCAAGCGTGACCCCGTAGGCGATGGTGAAAACGACGATTAACCCGGTCGCCAGCGGCGCCGAAATCAGCGCGTTACGCGCAGCGCCTTCGCCCGCCTCCGAAGACGAATCTTCTTTTCTCGGCCCGAGGATACCCCGCACGGCGAACACGACTGTGAGAACGATCAAAATCTCTATCACGACCACGATCGGTCGGTTGTACAGCCACTCGTAACTGCCGTAGATCTGGGTTGTGAGCTGGAAATTATTTTCCATTAACCCTCCAAGCACCAACGCCAGTATCAAGGGAGGTCTGGGCCAACCACCCTGCTTCATCCAATAACCGAGCACCCCGAACCCCAGGCAAGTCCACCAGTCGCCCATGGAATTTGTCGCGACCCAGGTACCCATTAGCAACACCACCATTACCCCGGGCACGATGAGATGGCCCGGCACGAAAGCGATCTTGTGGATGTGCCGGCTTAAGAACATCAGAAGCGCGGCAGCAGCTAGGTTCGCCGCCACAATTTGCCAGACCATACTGAATGTTAAATCCAGGTTGATCGTAAGCATGTCCGGCCCGGGGCGCAGACCCTTTATCACAAGCGCCCCGAGAAGTATTGCCGTGCCGATGCTACCCGGAATACCGAACGCCACCGTGGGAATTAGCGCACCGGCCTTGTGTGCGTTGTTCGCCGTCTCCGGTGCAATGACTCCACGTATATCGCCCTGGCCAAATTCGGTCTTGTCTTTGGCGCTCTGCACAGCGTGACCGTAAGCGACCCAGTCCACGATCGCAGCCCCTAGCCCGGGAAGCATGCCGATGTACGTACCGAGGAAGGCGCAGCGCAAGGTCAACCAGCGATGTCGAAATGCATCTTTTACACCTTGAACCAAACCCTCGGTCGGATTCTTGGTTCCCGCGACACGCGCGATAGACGTGTTTTTAACGGCCAGCTCCATGAGCTCCGGGAGACCGAAAAGCCCAAGCACGATTGGAATGATGGGGATGCCATCGAGCAAATAATTTACGCCGAAATAAAATCTGGGTATTCCCGTCGCATCGGCATAACCGACGGTGGTAAGCAAGAGCCCCAGGAGCGCCGCGGCGAGGCCCTTAACCAGTGAGCGGCCGGAAAGCGCACCCACCATCGTTAACCCGAGAATCGCAAGCATGAAAAACTCGGGCACACCGAATGCAAATATCACCGGAAGAATGACTGGGAGTGACACGGCTAAAAGCAGCGCGCCCAGCACTCCACCGAATGCCGAGACGGTGTAAGTTGCACCGAACGCACGCGCAGCCTGCCCTTTCTTCGCCAACGGGTAGCCGTCGAGAATCGTAGCCTGAGAGGCAACCGTTCCCGGAATACCTAACATGATCGACGCGATGCTGTCGCTAGTGGAAGTCACCGCATACATGCCGAGCAACAACGCAAATGCTTGTACAGGTTCCATGCCGAACGTGAACGGCAACATAAGCGCGAGGCCGACCGCACCCCCGAGTCCCGGCACCGCCCCCACCCACATACCGAGAAAAACACCCAGCATGAGGTAACCAAGCGCTGGCCAGCTAAGAGCAAGCTCCAGCCCGCTCAGCATTCCTTCTATCATGTAAACCTGTTGGCTGCGCTAAGGACGCTCGCGCGATCGCACGGCTTAGCGCACTTCATCGATATAGGCTTGCAGGAACGTAGCGACGTCCTCTGGCACATCGTAAAGGCTTCTCAGAATCTCCGTGCCCTCTTCGGCACCAATCAAGGGCAGACTGAAACCATACATCGTCTGCTCTTCTGCTTTGTAGCCCGGGTCCTGCGTGACCTTCACGAAGCTCTCGCGGAGTAAGGTGGTCTGTTCTTCCGGTGTCCCGGGCGGCAACAGGGCCGCGTACACGAGGTTGTTGACCCGCGGCAGTATCCACTTGTACATCTCGAAGAATTGCCCCGATGGTGGTGAGCCATGCAAGGACTCGTAGAACTCCACAAAGCTAGGGATGTCGGGCACAACATCTACGGGTGTGAGATTGCCCCGAGTATCTGCAGAGGGGTTGTGCCAAAGAGGAATGGCAACACCCTCATCGACCAGTGTAGGCTCGATCGAGAAACGGTACAGGCTCAGCGAGGCAACCTGTATGTTTACCTCACCACGACGGACGGCGTTGAATACATCTGCTGCTCCCGGAAACCCCGTGACGTACTGATATTCCACACCGAGCGTATCCAGGGCCAGTCGGCCGAGCAGATCGAAACGCACTGCGGGATTCTGACCACCGAATCTCAGCCGATCGACCTCCAACAGGTCTTGCGCAGTCTTGACCTCGTCTGCACGGACATAGGCCATGTTGGGGCTCAGCAGCCCGCCTACGAAGGGCATCGTGGAGAAATCGGCACGCAACCCAGGTTCCTTCAATACAGCCGCTATACCGTTCGTCGGAGAGAACATCACATGCAGCCCGTCGTTCGCTGCAACCTCAGCACCATAGTTCCAGACCCGAGTACCTCCACCGCCGGGTAGATTGCGCACCACGATGGTGGGCTCACCAGGGATTTGTTGGGCCCAAAACTCTGCGAAGACTCGAGCCGCGAGATCGGCTCCGCTACCAGGCGTTCTGCCGACGTAGATCGTGAGTGTTTTACCCTGGTAATAGGGGCGGTTTTGACTGTGGCCAGGGGTCGAGACCGTCATAGCAAACATCGCCACGACAGCAACCGTCGTCAAAGAGGCACAAAACCCCAGCTTATTTTGGATTCGTTCGCGTCCCGCTGGCATCAATCGCTCCTAAGAAGCCCCCTTCAATATAACCGGTTTAAGGCGGGTTCGCCCCGCTCCAGCACGCGCACCACGTTGTCCCATGCCGCCTCGAACAAATGTACAAAAGCCTGACGGGTCACCCCAGCAATATGGGGTGTGAAAAGGACACGTTCAGCGCCTTCACCCTTGAGTGAGAACAGCGGATTGGACTCCGGCGGCTCCTCCGAGTAGACATCCACCGCGGCCCCTCCAATCGATCCTTGCTCCAGGCTCTGGGCCAAAGCGACCTCGTCTACGACACCACCACGCGCCGCGTTAATCAATACGGCATGAGGCTTCATTCGCGCCAGCTCTCTGACACCGATCAAACCTCGTGTCTCCGGTAACAACGGAACGTGAAGGGTCACGACATCAGATACTTCCAGCAACTCCGCCAATGACAGGGCACGAGCGCCCAGCGAGTCGGCAGCTGCAGGGTCAGAAACCGCGGGATCGAAATAGACTAGCTGACTCCCCATACGCTTGAAGGCTTCGGCGACCGCCAGACCGATGTTGCCGAGCCCGACCACGCCTACCGTAGCGCCCTCAATCACCTGCAAGCTATCGGCGATCATGCGGCTGCGAATGGCTGAGTAATTTCCCTCCCGGATTTCTCGATCCGCCCACGCGATACGTCGATGAAGCGTTAATGCGCAAGCCACTGCATACTCTGCAAGCGACGCGTTCGAGCCACCGGCGACGTTGGCCACCGCGATTCCATTCGCCCTCATCGCCGCCTCATCCAGGCGATCGACGCCTGCGCCGGTGACCTGAACCAGGCAAACCTCACTGTCTGCGAACATCGAACCGTCAATCCTCGGCCCCACGGCCGGGATGACTAGCGCCCGCGCGCTTTTCAGCAGCACAGGTAAATCAGGATCGTCAGGTGCGATGTAAGCGATGGAAAACTGCGCCGGCGGCGTCACACCGACCTTCAGGAAATCGGCCTGCGGCCTGAGGCAGACGACATCATAGGCTTTCACTAGCCGTGGCTCTGCAGGTCAGAGACAGGGAAAAAACAAAGTAAAAGCAGTGGACTACCGCCGGCATTTCGCATGAAATGGAGCTCGCGCGGCGGTACCAGAACGGTATCCCCCGGCCCCACTTTCTGCTCACCGTCATCGGTACAAAACACGCCCCGCCCGGAGAGCACGTGAATACACTCCTCGCAGTCAGAGTGGGAATGAGGCTTACGCGGTGGATCGTCGGGTGCCGCAATAGGTATCTCCACGAGCCTGAGCGTGACCGAATCGGAACCATTCGCACCGGAAATAATTTCCTTGGAGACCCGCCCCCTCAGCCCCAGGTCCTTGGCTTCGCCGGCTCTGACGATTCGTGCCACCAGGAGTGACTCCTCCTCAGCCCGCTTCCTGCAGGTGTCGCACCTCGGCCACACCACCCTGCACACCGTCGAGCTGACGAAAAATTTCCGTAGCCTCGTTCGCTATCGCGTTGGCGATATCCTCTAGCATCCGCTGTGCCTTTTCGACCGTCGCATGTTCGGGGCTTCCATACCAACCCGTCGCCGCTATCGAACGGATGTCGCTCAAGACGGGCTGGAATGTTCTGGTACGCCGAAGCTTATCCATTCTTTTGCCGTGTTCGGCATCCGAGGAATAGTCGATCCGGTCAAGATGCACGAGTTCCGGTCTGTATGCGAGTATAGCGAGCGCCTCAATCTCCCCACCATGAGTGAGCCCACCGCATTCATGGCCATACAATTCAGCGGCGATATAACACGCCTGCACAGTCACCACAGACATACCGTGATCTCGGTGCAGCGAATCCGCCGCAATGGAAAGCGACGGAATGTTGCCCTCGTGCCAATTGAGAATCAGGCACCGTCGCGCACCATGCTTCGCGGTGGAGACGCATGTTTCCTTTACTACGCTCATATACGTTTCGGGCGTCAAAGTAATGGTCCCTTCGAAAGGCATGTGCATGGGCGTTACGCCTAGCGGACCACCCGGCAAAACCAGTCCGTCCATGCACTCGGCCACCGCATGACCGATGGCGTTGGACGCGAAGATGTCGGTGCCCGTGGGCAAATGGGGACCGTGTTGCTCCACGCTACCCGCCGGGAAAATGACCAGCGGGCTCTTCTTCAATTGCGCCGCAATCTCGGGCTGCGTCAGGTCGATGAAATATCGGGTGGGAAGCTCGTTCATAGCTCTATCCATAGTCTCAATCCTTCACGCCACCGCCAACCGCTCGCGAGACTCCTCAAGCACGCTCTCCAGAGAAATCAGTTGGCCGTTCTGAGCGATCGAACGCAGCGCGGCATTCACAGCCGCGAGCGCAATGTTGCCGCTGTTGGCGTTCAGCTCGGCAGGTTTCCCGGTGGCACAAACATCCGCAAACATGTCCAGCTCGTCCAGGAACATGTTTCCGGCTGGCAGCTCCAGCACCTCGCGCTTACCGTAACCATCTTTGCCCCGCTGGATGTAAAGCAATGACGTCTCGTGCAATCTATCGGGGGTATCCCACGTGCTGAAATCCAGCTCATAGTGCATGAGGCCCTTTTGACCGAACACGCGGACACAGAAGATGCCCGGCGAAGTCCAACTGGAGCCTACGTATCCCAGCTTGCCATCGGCAAACCTCAAGGTAGTCATCGACTGGTCGTCCACTTCCGCACCCACGGGGGAGAGCTTGGATGCAATCGAGCTGACCGATTCAATTTCGCCTCCGAGGAAATGCAGCGTGTCGAATTGGTGGATGGCCAGTTGGGACAAAGGCCCGCCGGGCGCTTTGTCGCGATACCAGCGCCACGTATCCGGGGTGATCTCAAGCGCACGCTCGTTAGAGAAGTTCGCCTCCATGAACACCACTCGACCAAGCTCACCACTGTCCATCGCAGCGCGCATCATGCGAACGCCCTTAAGTAGGCGGGCACTATGACCAACCATCACCTGCACGCCGTAGTGCTCCTGGAGTGCCTCAATGGCCAACCCGGATTCCAGGGTGTTGGCGATGGGTTTCTCCGTATACACCTGTTTACCCGCTCTCGCGACCTGTTCGGCGACCGGCAGATGCTGCTCGTTGGGCACCGTGAGGATAACGCCCTGAATCTCTGGATCTGCAAGCATCGTTTCCATGTCCGGCACACTCGGTATGCCGAATTCCTTCTGGAAGCTCTGGCGTTTTTCCTCTGACCGACTGTAGCCGGCCACGATGCTAAATTTCGTTGATCGCTGTGCGGCCTGCGTGAGCACCTTTGCCCAACGACCGAGTCCCACGATGCCGATCTTGATGAGTTTGGATTTCATCCCCACGCCTCCGCTTTTGGAATTACTGGGGTTTTGGATAATCGTAATATGGTATTACAATATGGTCATATGAGCCAGGCGCGCCTGTTGAAGATCGACAAAGTCCCTGCATCCCTGCGCCAGCAGGTATTGGAGCGCTTGCGCGAGGCCATCATTGCCGGACATCTGGCACCGGGGGCTCGCCTCACTGAGCGGGAGCTGACGGAACAGATGGGGGTCTCCCGCACTGTGCTTCGCGAAGCACTGCGCCAACTCGAAGCCGAACATCTGGTCGAGGTCATTCCCAACAAAGGCCCGGTAGTACGTGCCCTCAGCCGCGATGAAGCCGAGGATCTCTATCGAATACGAGCCGTGCTTCACGGGCTTGCCGCTCGATTCTGCGTTGAGAACGCCGACGTTGACGACATCGGGCACCTGCAAGTGGCGCTCGCGGCTGTCGTGGATGCCTATGACAGCAGAGACGCCGAGCACGTGCTAGACGCGAAAACGGGGTTTTATAATGTGTTGTATTCAGGGGCTCGGAGCGAGTCGCTTAGCGCGATGCTCGACACACTCCAGGCGCGCATCGCTCGCTGGCGAGCACTGGGCCTCGGCCACCCGGAACGCTCCGAGGAAAGATCAGGGGAAAGCGTCGATAATCTAACTGTCATCGTAGATGCAGTGGCCCGAAGAGACGCCGATGAGGCGGAGCGACTGACACGCGAAGAAGACAGCCAGGCGGGCAGAGAGGTCATGCGACTTCTGGCCATCGAATCAACAAAGCAACAGACTAGAGAAAAGGCTATAGGAGGGAAGAGCTCGTGAGCATTCCGCATTTATTAGTTCATGACCGGCGTGACAATGTCGGTGTTGTTGTAGTGGAGGGTGTCGAGGCCGGCACAGAATTGCTCGCCGTTGTAACAGAAGACAACACTGACTTCACGATTACCACTCGCCACGACATTCCCATCGGACACAAGATTGCCCTGACGAACTTCGCCGAAGGGGATACCGCGATCAAATACGGCGTGGATATTGGTCGAATGGTCCAGGAAACAGAAAAAGGCGATCACGTTCACACACATAATCTAAAAACGAAACGTTGGTAGGCGGTACTGACATGACAACAAACGGAACATTCTTTGGATACCGACGTGAAAACGGCCGGGTCGGCGTGCGTAACTTCGTGGCCGTCCTCCCTGTCGACGACATTTCTAACGCAGCTTGCGAGGCCGTCGCAAACAACATTCAGGGCACAATCGCCCTACCCCATGCTTACGGGCGACTCCAGTTCGGCGAGGACCTAGAGCTCCACTTCCGTACTATGATCGGCACGGGCGCGAACCCGAACGTCGCCGCTTGCATCGTGATCGGCATCGAACCGGGATGGACCCAGAAAATAGTGGACGGCATTGCCAAGACCGGCAAACCGGTAACTGGGTTTTCCATCGAACAGCACGGGGACATCGAAACGATCGCAACGGCATCGCGCGAGGCCAAAAAGTTCGTGCACATGACCTCGGGCCTCCAACGCGAGGAATGCAGCATTTCGGACCTGTGGGTCGCGGCCAAATGCGGCGAGTCGGATACAACCACGGGGCTTGCCTCATGTCCGGCAGTCGGAAACATGTACGACAAGTGGATCCCGGAAGGCATCTACGGTTGCTTTGGCGAAACGACAGAGATCACGGGCGCAGAAGACATCTGTGCCGCACGTGCCGCAACACCCGAGATAGGAGAAAAATTCCTGAAGACCTGGCAGGCCTACCAGGACGAGGTGGTAGAACCCTACAAGACCTCCGATCTCTCCGACAGCCAACCCACCAAGGGGAATATCGCCGGTGGGCTCACCACCATCGAAGAGAAGGCGCTAGGCAACTTGGAAAAGATCGGCAAGGAGGTCAGTTACATCGACGTGCTCGAGCCCGCCGAGGCCCCTTCGAGCGGGCCCGGACTCTACTTCATGGACACTTCCTCAGCGGCGGCGGAATGCAATACGATACAAGCTGCTGCGGGTTACGTGGTGCACTGCTTTCCAACCGGCCAGGGCAATATCATCGGCAACCCGATCATGCCGGTTATCAAAATCACCGGTAATCCGCGCACCGTACGAACGATGGGCGAACACATAGACGTCGACGTTTCCGGTGTAGTTCGACGCGAAATGACGATTCCACAAGCGGGCGATGCCCTCATGGACATGATCGTTCAGACCGCGAACGGGCGACTCACTGCTGCTGAAGCTTTAGGTCACAAGGAATTTGTGATGACCAAGCTCTACCGTAGCGCTTAACAACCCCCTCTCAGAGCAGAAAAATCTTATGACTTCTTCATGGAGAAGCGTTGACACGGACGTACTTGTTATAGGTGGCGGAGTCGCTGGCTGCATGGCAGCTATCCCGGCGCTTGAAGCCGGTCTCAGTGTAGTAGTCTGTGAGAAAGGCAAGGTACTTGACCACTGTGGAAGCGTCGGATGCGGTGTCGATCACTACCTCACCATCATGGACTCAGGCCCCGAGTGGGATACCCCCGAGTTTCTCATCAAGCATGTACCAGAACTTACTGATGGCATTGTGGATATGGCGGTCACAAGCCGCGTTATTCATGAAATGCCCAAGGTGCTGCACAAGATCGAGACATTTGGAGTCAATTTTAAAGATCCGCGGTACAACGATTACTACCGTCTGCGATCATTTGGTCTGCCGGGCACATATCACATCAACTTCGATGGAACCGAGTTCAAGAAACATATCGGTCAACACGTACGCAAGCTAAAAGGTACCGTATTGACTCGCACCATGGCGGTCCAAATTCTAGTTGAGGATGGGCGCATCTATGGCGCCATTGCCTTCAACTTCCGCACTGGAGAATGGCTGGTTATACGTGCGACAGCAGTGGTTCTTGCCGCTGGAGAGGTAAATCGAATTTCCTTAAACGCTTCAGGTGTTGCGTTCGATAGTTGGCACTGCCCCTATAACACGGGGGACGCGCATGCCATGGCTTATCGAACCGGAGCACTGCTCACTAATATGGAATTCATGGAAACAACCATCACTCCTAAAGGTTTTTCCGCACAGGGGCTCAATGCACTGGTGAGCGAAGGCGCCCACTTTATCAACAAGAGCGGCGACAGATTCATGTTTAAATACGATGACAAAGGCGAAAATGCTCGCCGCGCCGTGATCGCTGACGCCGTCATCAATGAGTACCTTCTGGGTAATGGCCCCATCTACGCAGACTGTCGACACCTGCCGGAAGATATTCTTGATCATATGGAGGCAACCCTCCAAGTCGATCGTTACACTATGCCCGCCTTCTATGAACAGAAAGCCTTAAACTTCCGAGAGGAACCCGTTGAGGTCTCGATCTCTGAACTCAGCATCCGTCGTAGCGGTGTCTACTTTCGAGGCAGCGGCTTAGCAGTAGATACTGACGGACAAACTTCAATTGATGGACTATTCGCTGCGGGTGACTGCGCCTCAGTCAGCGGCGGAATTGCAGGTGCCTCGGTCTTAGGACATATAGCCGGTGAGGGCGTCGCCGCATTCCTGAAAAACCATGACGGTGCTCTCCCCGAAATTGATATGGAGGAAGCCAATGCTACCCGCGATCAAGCAATGGCACATATGCAAGCGGATGAGGAACGCAACCTGTCCTGGAAAAACTACGAAGACAAGGTTCGTCAAACGGTCACGAACTACATTGGCGTCCGCCGCAACAAAAAAGGTTTGCAATTGGCGCTCGATACGTTGCAGGCACTCGCAAAGCGCGAACCCGAACTCCAAACCGACGATTTACACGGCCTGATGCGGGTCCATGAGGCTACCAATATCCGACTAAATGCCGAATTGATGGCGACAGCGGCTATGGCTCGCCAAGAAAGCCGGACTGGTTCGTCGCATCACAGGTTAGATTACCCGCAGTCCGATGACGCCAATTGGCGCAAGTTCATTATCATCGAAAAAGGTGAAGATGGACCGAATGTCAGCACCCTAGCAGCAAGTGAGCCCTTAGCTACTAAATTTACTCGTAAGAATGTGCCTGCTGATAACGATCAAAAGATATTAAAAAGTGCGGTCTAGAGTGAGAACGTATGACTGATCCAGTACACAACCCAATTAAAATAGACCCGGAAGTTTGTGTTAAGTGCAATCTCTGCGACTGGATCTGTCCAGGTGATTTGATTTACAAAGAAGAAGACAACCGCGAGACACTTCCAGAAGTCGTTTATCCTGACGAATGCTGGTATTGCGGCCTATGTCAATCCATCTGCCCAGTAGATGCAATTACCGTTATCTTCCCCAAGCAAATGGTTAACTGTAAAACCGATGTCAAAACCTTGCTTGGAAAACTCGTCGAGTAACATTTGACGGGAAAGCCTGATGTTTGAAGCGATTCTAGCCGGACTCGCAGCTCTTTCCACACCGCAGGCGATCCTGTTCATGATCATCGGCGTGAGTTACGGGCTTATGGTTGGCATCCTGCCTGGCCTCGGCGGCATAGTCGCCATCGCCCTTCTCCTGCCCTTCACCTACGGACATGAACTTGCGGCAACTCTTGCACTACTGTTAGGCGCTCACATTGCTACCATTTGGGGAGGCTCTGTCACTAGCATCCTGTTCAAGGTGCCGGGCGCAGCAAAAAGTCTCGCCTTAGTCTTTGATGGGCACCCTATGACTCAGCAAGGCCATGCCAGCCGAGCGCTGGGTGCCTCTGCAACCGCTGCACTCCTTGGAGGACTAATGGGCGCAATATTTCTCGCCTTTAGTATTCCAATTGTACGTCCACTAATGCTAGCGCTTGGCCCAAGCGAATACCTGATGATGGCGCTTTGGGGGCTAACTATTATCGCCACCTTCAGCGAAGGATCCCTACTCAAAGGATTTGTCGCAACATCTCTCGGCATCATGATTGCATACGTGGGAATGGACCCGGTGAGCGGAACGCCTCGGTTCTGGTTTGGAAACGTTTACCTCTTAGATGGAATCTCCTTTCCTGTGGCCATGATCGGACTCTTTGCAGTTGCTGAAATGATTAAGCTTTATGTGAAGGGTGGCGCAATAGTCGATCGTGTGGCTGGAGAAGAGAAGAGCTCGGTATTAGATGGGGTTAGGGATGCGCTCCAACATTGGTGGTTAGTACTACGCTCAAGCCTGCTAGGGCTATGGATCGGAGTATTGCCGGGTGTTGGAGCAAGTGTTGGTGGCATTGCTGCCTATGCTCAGGCCGCGCAAATGTCTAAAACGCCGGAACGCTTTGGAAAGGGCGCCGTTGAAGGCGTGATCGCCCCAGACGCGACACTTGGAGCAAACGAGGGCGGCGGTCTCATGCCCACGCTAGCATTTGGGATTCCCGGTGGCGAAAGCATGGCTATCTTGCTAGTCGCATTCCTCTCGATGGGTATCGTGCCTGGACCACAGATGCTAACTACTGAACTTGATCTCGTTTTCAGCATGGTATGGATCATCGTTATCGCCAATCTGCTGACCACCTTAATTGGCCTTGCAATTTCATCTCGACTAGCGAAATTACCAACGCTTAATCCTAATGTAATGATTCCACTGGTGCTTTCAGTCTGCTTCCTTGGCGCGTTTGCAACTCGCGGTTTAGTGGAAGATGTTCTAGTCGCTGCTCTTTTCGGCGTTATCGGTTACCTATTGGACAAATACAGCTACTCAAGAGCTAACTTTGTTATTGGTATGGTTTTAGCAGATATGATCGAACGAAATTTACACATCTCTATGGGGCTGTACGGAAACCTATTCGTGCTTACCCGGCCTATAACGCTTGCAATGCTTATATTTATTATTTTCACCACAGCCTTACCTCTGATACGCCAGTTTCGCCGACAAAAAACCATGTCTACAGGTAATGCCACATGAGTCAACGCATACAGGAAAACATCGTCGCAGGTGCACTGCTATGCATTTTCGTCAGCTACATCGTAATAACACTAGGCTTTGGCCCTAATGCACAACTCGTACCCCTACCTATCGCCTCGTTAGGGCTCATTTTTCTAGTTATACAGTTAATCCGGCAAAACTTGCGCGACCCAAAGGAACTGCAGATAGACCTACTCTCCTCTCTCACAGGCCAGATTGCATCAAAACATGAAACTTCAGAACAAAAACCTGCAGACAAGAACAGCGACAAGTTTCAGCGTGAATTAACGGCTATCGCTTTCGTAACACTCTTCGTGGGACTAATCGTTCTCCTAGGCCCGATCGTCTCGGTGCTAATATTCTCGACCGGTTTTTTTGTTGCAACTCGCCATTTCACACTGGGGAAAGCCCTTGTCGTTGGCACCGGGTTCACATTGATACTCTACGTACTTTTTGTGATCGGCCTACAACTGCAGCTTTACCATGGCGTTTTACAATCATTTATTCCTCAATAAGCCACCAGGTTTCCTCACTAAAACCGAGAAGCTGATTAGCCTGCGATGTATGATTTATCCATGAAAAAACTACTTATCATTGCAGTGCTCGGGTTCACTGCATTCTCACCAATCGCACAAGCTGAAAGTGTGCGAGGAAGTGTCATTACAATCCTGAGCCCTAACAGCGCGGGCGGGATGATGACTCGCTATGCGCGCATGATTGCCCCCTACATTGCTAAACACTCAGGTGCGCGGGACGTACGGGTCCGAATCATGACTGGGGGCGGCGGTATCCGTGGTACAAATTTTCTATGGTTCTCTGAGCCGGACGGCAGAACAATCGCTTTCACTAGCGTGCCCTCCCTAATTCTTGCTCAGCTTTCCGGGAGCGAGGCGGTTCAGTTCGATACGACACAGCTTGTCTATCTAGGGAGGGCGGCAACTGAACCCAGAGTACTCACTGTAGGTGCAACATCGGGCATCATGAATATCGAGGATGTTCGAACCCTCAATCGCCAATTCATCTTTCCCTCACAGGGAACAGACGAAGACTTCTATTCCATGGCCGTTTTGGCCAACGTCCTTAATTTCGACATGAAGGTTGTGAGTGGTTACGACGGCAACGCAGACACTGCTCTCGCCGTAATCAAAGGCGATGGTGATGGGCATATTACGAGCTGGTTGGCATCTCAGGCAGTCATTGAGTCGGGTGATGAGCGTCCAGTTCTGACTTTAAGTCAAGATAGGCATGTCCCGTATCCACATGTGCCAACAGCACTTGAACTTGTTGAGGGGAAATCTAAAGAAGCAGTTCAGGCGATTGTGAATATGTTGGAAATGCGCCGCGGCTTCTTCGGCCCTCCAAACCTCGATTCTATCGCCACGCAAGAATTACGTAGTGCCATCAGCGCCGCACTCAGCGATCCCGAGTTAATCGCCGAATCAAAGCAAACCGGCCTACCCCTCTTACCCTCTGATGGGCAAACCGAACAGGCCAAGATCAGTCAAATAACAGGCGCCAGCCAAACCATCATCCCTATACTTCAATCTGCTCTTGAGTCTGTCCGCTAACGAAAGCCTATAGTTTGAGACTAATCGAGCCCTCTGCTCTCCGGGACACAGTTATAGCGATAGAGCTGCAATTGGGGCGTATAAAGCATATCCTGTCGACCGTGGAACGGCTCCATTAAGAACTCGGGGTCTTCCACGAGAATATCGACAATCGCCCGAGTGCCATCCTCGCTGAGCGAGTACCGCTCCACGACATGCTTCTGGGATCCGGACGGGACACCCAAACCGTTACCCGAAGAGAAATCCGCAAACAGCGCCGTGTCCACCACTAGCACGTCATCCTCCCACCAGCCGATAGAGTGCCCTCTCACGGTGCGCTCCCCATCCTCGGGGTGTCCTCGACCATCCATGTAAACGGTTCGGTTCACATCCAGGAATTCGTTTCGGAGAATTACGCGATCCTCGAGAATCTCGATCCCGGTCAGGTAATTGACGCTAGCAATGTGAAACGGCGTTGGGTCAGGTATGCAGCGCAGATTGGGATCGTCGGTCATCGCGTTGTACTGAGCCTTTGCCGCTTGGGCGACCGGGGTGAGTTCGATCAGATCAAACTGCCGTCGCACGTTCGTGCCGGTTAGTCCCTTCCATACCCCCGATAAGCTAGTAGCGCGCGCCGTGGCCTCGATATCCCCCTCAATCTGCGACCACAGGTTGCCATCAACAGTCTCCAGCGTATTGAGGATCGCGCGGTTCCGCCCGCTTCGCTCCGGATGCGCACGCACCGTGACCGTATCACCTGGGCTTAACAATTCTGGTGTCCAGCCGCTGCGACTCATGATCGGCGTCGAACCGGTCTCGATCTCCCACTCGACGGTCGCACCGGACCCGCCTTGGGTCTCGACGAAGATCGTGACATGCGGATTTCGAAACACGTATCGGCTGATAACGCCTTCGAAAGCCACGACACTATCGCGATCGTAACCGGCATCACTATGATGCGCATTGGTGGCCCCGGTGGCACCGAAGACGATCGTACAAGCGATAACCTTCAAGCACTTCACATCCCTACCCTCTAGAGTCCAACTCCATAGCTCACTCAAAGCCAGACTGTCTAGACAGCTCCGGGTCGCAATCGTACGTTAAGAGTTCCAATTGCGGTGCGAAGAGCAATTCTTTCCTGGCGGAAAACGGCTCAATCATGAACTCCGGATCTTCCACCACAAAATCGACGATCAAACGCGTGCCGTCCTCGCTGAGGGCATAACGCTCGACCAAATGTTTTCTGGCGCCTGAAGGTACGCCCGACCCGTTAGCGGACGGGTGATCTGCGAATAACGTCGTGTCGACGACCAGCACGTCGTCCTCCCAGCGGCCGACCGAGTGACCCAAGTTAGTGCGCTCCCCATTCGCCGGGTGCCCACGACCATCCATGTACACGGTTCGGGAGGCGTCAAAGAACTCACTTCGGATGATGACCCTGTCATCCAAAACCTCAATCTCGTTGATGTACACAGTCGAACCGATAGTGCTACCAGGCGGTGGGGGCGGGATACAATCGGCAATAAGACTGTCGGTCTGATAGTTATACTCGGCTTTGGCGGACTCGCCGGCGGGAGTTAGCGCCTGTGAGTTGAACTGTCGATTAAAGGGGCTAAGCGTTTCAGCGATCCCCTTCCATACACCGTCGAACGTCGTAGTACTAGCGGTAGCCGGGTAGTCAGCCTCGTCTTGTATCCAGACGGAGCCGTCGGCCTTCTCGATGGAGATCATCATCGCGTGAGTGCGATGACTCCGATCCGGATGCGCGCGGACGGTAATCTCGTCGCCGGACGCGAAGAGATCCGGCGTCCAACCACTACGCGTCATGATAGGCGTCGACCCAGCCTCGAGTCCCCACTCCACCCGCTCACCGGCTTGGTTCTCCGTTTCCATATAGACCGTGATATGCGGGTTTCTCCAGACAAAACGTGTGACCTCCCCCTGCAATCCGATGACTCTTCCCTGGTCATAACCCGCATCACTGTGGTGGCCGAGCGCTAGCCCTCCTGCCATAAATACCGCCACCAAAGCCACAACGCACAAAACTCGCACGTCTCTATCTCCTGGATTATCTAACTGGGAGCCGAGCCCACTTGAAACCGGTGCAGGAGAATACCACGCAGCATACGGAGCGTTTCGCGAGCTTTAAGCATAACCCTGGAATATATAGATATAACCAAACAAGCAATATTTCCTTTACTTTGAAGGCCTTATTCATTTTTTGATATAAGGTTATTGTTTATTATAATATATGCTCTATGCACGAAACGACGAGAGATCACAAATTGAGTCTGATCCGAGTCTTCACTGAGCATCCGGAGTCCGTTGGCGAAACGTACACGCAGCATCTGTTTTCTGCATTGAGCTTCTCGCTCATGATGGCCCGAGCCACTGTTTGTTGCGCTATCCACGCTTTCCTACCCTTCCTGTTTACTGCTACTGGAAGCCGGATTGTGGAAGAACTCGCTAATGGAATGAATCGTCACCAGCATCGCCCCGTTCTCCAAGCGAAGCAAGAGACGATTTCACAGCTCTGAGCCGTCTAGTCAGCTCACTGTAGTTCAGGGTCCGAGGGGCCGGGCGCGGGTGTTTGCGCCGTGTTCATGGCCATGGCCAGCAATGTGTAATAACCGATAATCCCTACCGTATCTATAACCCCCTTCTCTCCGAACATCGCTAGCGCCTGACCGTAGGTAGCGTCGCTTACGACTTTGTCATCATTTAACTCCCTAAAGAATGCATACAAGACAGCTTCGTCTTCCATCAATCCCTCGGGCGGACGCCCCTCGGCTAACGCCTGCACTATGTCCCGGTCAAGCCCAGCATCGAGCGCGATCTGATGATGGGAATACCACTCGTAAGGCTGAGTCCACTCCCTCGCCGTCAAGAGGATGAGGAATTCGCTCAGTCTCGGGGGCAAACTGCTTCTAAAGCGCAAGTAATCCCCCATGGCCCGAGTCCGGCTCAGGACCTCCGGGCTGCGCAGCAGTGGCACCCATGGTCCCTGCGGTCCGTAGCCACGCGCTGCCTCCAGCTCTGCGACCGCGGCCGCTTGCTCGGCATCTAGATTCTCTGCCGATATTGGCGGCATCCGATCCTGAGCGTGCAGTGTTACCGAACAAAAAAGCAGGATGGGGACAATGCGCCTCGCGCGCTTTCCGATTAGGATCATGATGGTTTCCGTTGTTGTTAAAGTATTGGCTCCGGTCATTGGAGGCGGCTGCGAACCCGATAGGCGCCCAAGCACAATCAGATATTACAACGAAATAGGCGCCTCTAAACGCAGCGCACCCCTTGGCCCAGGTGTAGGGCACTGGGGCACCCGCGTATAATGTCAGAGAACATCGGGGAATAGCATGGACCACAAGAGATCTACCCTCCTTCTTGTGCTCGGAGCCGCGTCGCTCGGACTGGTCTCCGTTAGCCAAGCTCAGAATGAGCCACAACGTGTCATCACGCGCGTAACCGGCGACTTATATCGAGCCCAGAACAACAATCACAACTCCGTTTTCCTGGTGACGCCGGAGGGGATCATCGTGGTAGACCCCCTCAACCCAGAGTTTGCTGCGTGGCTCGAGGAGGAATTGAACCAGAGATTCAGCGTTCCAGTGAGATACGTTATCTACAGTCACCATCACTGGGACCATGCCTCGGGTGGGGCCGTATTCTCAGATACTGCCGATTTCGTTGGGCATGCCAACATGCTCTCCCACCTCGAAATGCCTCCGAATTCGACGACCCTCTCCGATGTCATCGGCCAGTACGCGCCAGTGGCGGCGCTCGATGCCAATGACAACGGTCGGATCGAACGGGGCGAAGCAAACGGCAATATTAGCGACTCTCAGTTCAGTGCTTTCGATGCTAATGGCGACGATGCGTTGAGCGGTGCGGAGGTCGCGCGGGGTCCAGTTAGCCTGGTGCATCCTCCGAACGTAACTTACGAGGACGAGCTCGAAATCACGCTCGGGGGCAAGCGCGTGAGGCTCGAATGGCTAGAAGAGATGAATCATTCTTTCGACATGAGCCGGATCACCTTTCCCGAGGAAAGCACGATGATGGTCGTCGACTACATCACGTTCGGTCGATTGCCGTTCCGGGAGATGGACTATGAGAACGGAATGTTCCAGGAGTGGATGGCCGCAATTAGAGAAACGGAGGAAGCGGCAAAGGACTTCGAGTACGTCACGACGGGGCATGGTCCACTGGGTAACTGGGAGAACATTACCGAGTGGCGGGTTTATTTCGAGCTGCTGCACGAAGCGGTGGCGGCCGGCCTCGCCGCAGGTCAGTCGCTGGAGGAAATGCGAACTAACATTGAGATTCCTGAGTACGAGCACTGGGGCGGTTACAGTTGGCTCAACGAGAACGTCCTCGGGATGTATCACTTCCTGACCGATTGAGCATGAGCAATCCCACTCCACCCCTCCACGGAGTAGCGTCCTGACGACTTCGTTCGTTAGTGTCTCCGCGGACGAGCTTGAGGCATTCGTATTCCGTATTTTCGAATGCGCTGGCCTAACCGAAGAGCATGCTCGAACTCAGGCGGAAATCCTGATCTGGGCCAACCTGCGCGGCATCGATTCACACGGCGTGCTGAGGATCCCGCGTTACCTGGAGTGGCTGCGAGAAGGCAGGATGAACCCAACTCCGAAAATCAAGATCACGAGTGAAACTACGGCCACAGTGATTGTGGAGGGCGATAGAGCCCCAGGCGTCTTATCCATGACATTCGCTATGAACCAGGCGATCGAAAAAGCTCGAGCCGCTGGTATAGGTTTAGCGTTGGTGAGTCACACCACCCACTCGGGGCCAGTCGGTTACTACACGCAGATGGCCGTGCGAGCAAACATGGCCGGAATCGCGATCATGAGCAGTCGGCCCAACATGGCGTACTTCGGCGCCAAAGCGGCGGGGGTGGCTACTAATCCCATCGCGATCGCCGTGCCGGGTGGCCCAGACGACTCTGTGATGTTGGACATGGCGAGCAGCGAGTTGGCCCTTGGAAAGATCAAGGATGCACTGGCCCGCGGCACAGCACTACCGGAAGCTGGAGCGCTGACGAAAGATGGAGTACCCACCACCGATCCGACGCAAGCCGCCATTCCTATGCCGCTCGGCGGAGCCAAGGGTTCGGGTCTTTCGCTTATGTTCGAGGCCCTAACAAGCCTCATGCTTGGCAACCCGCTCCTGGAACCCGCACTGGAAGGCCGAGAACGCGGCCACAGCCAGAACGGTCTGGCCATTGCCATAAACATAGGCGCCTTCACGGATACCGAAGGCTACAGAGAACAGATGTCCGCGCTGAGCCGAGCGTTAAAGGGGCTCCCGCCCATGGAGTATGGCAAAGAAATCCTCTTGCCTGGCGAACCGGAGAACCGCAGACTCAACGCACGACGCCGGACCGGCATACCGCTACCAGATAGCATATGGAGTCAGCTCTCAGCCGCGGCCAAAGCATTGGGCGTGCCGCTGCCCCTGAGCACCTAAGCAAAACTATGAGCCTCTATCAAGTGCAAAAACTCGTACAGACCGTGAACCGAGACCAGGATTCACGCGAGAGGTTTCTGGAGTCCCGTAAAGATCTGGCGGAAGAATTTGAGCTTACAGAAGCAGAACGCGTCGCCATCGTAGACCTCAAGATCTACACCCTCTACGAGATGGGGGTCCACCCGTTGCTTCTCAGGCCCTTTACCATCATTCACGGCGTCTCCGAGCCCGATTACCTAGCAGCCATCCGCGAGGGAGACTGATTCGTGCCGCTGGTTTTCGCATGCTCAATGAGCCACACGCCCGGAATCCGTGCCTGGCCCAATGCGGCGGAACCCGGTCAGAAAGAACGCCTGTACGCTGGCTTCGAAGCGCTACGTGAACGCCTGGAAGCAGCAAATCCCGACAGCATCCTCATCATCAGCAGTGAGCATTTCGCAAATTTCTTCCTGGACTGCATGCCAGCGTTCACTATGGGACAGGCCGACTCTTACTTCGGGCCGGTGGAACCTTGGGTCAAGATAGAGCAAGGATTTAACGCCGGGGATCCAGAGCTTTCCAAACGGCTGCTGAACGCGTGTTACGAAGCTGGGATCGAGCTTAACTATGCCCACGAGATGAAACTGGATCACGGCACCATGATTCCACTCAGCTTTCTAGATCCAGCTCGGAAGCTCCCGTTGGTACCACTCATTATTAATGCGATGACTTATCCGATGCCGAAACAGCGACGTTGTTATGAGTTAGGCCAGGCGCTCAGAAATGCTCTAGACAAAGAAACGCGCCGAGTTGCGGTCGTGGCGGCCGGTGGGCTAAGCCACGCACCGGGCGAACGTATACACGGAAAAATCGACTCGAAGTTCGATGAGGAATTTATCCGCCGGCTCGTCGCCAACGATGTCGACGCCTTTACCTCTTACACTGACGAAGAAATCGAACAGTTGGGGCTGGGGACGCATGAAATTCGCGCCTGGGTGACCTTAGCGGGAATTGCCGAGGGACGTCAGGCAAACCCGCTCTTCTACGAGCCTATCAACGCCTGGGCGACGGGGTGCGGACTGCTCTACTACGACTAAAGACACCCATTCAGAAAAAATCGTTCAGCGTTTCGAGAACAGGCCACGGCTCGCGCTCACATATGCACGCCTAGAGGCGCACTGCGTAGCTCGCCTCAGTTTTCTCGGCAATCTCCTCGAGCGTCGCTCCCGGCATGACCTGAACCAGAGTCATTTGCCCATCGATGAACCGGAACTTCGCCAACTCGGTGATGAGCACCGCTACGGCTCGATCCGCGGTCAAAGGCAACGTGCACTCCTTAACAACCTTAGATGCGCCATCCCGATTCATGTGGCTCATGGTCACGATCAGTTTCTTCGCCCCCGAAGCGAGGTCCATGGCACCGCCCAATCCGAGAAGTGGCCTGCCAGGCACGGCCCAGTTAGCCAAGTTTGCCTGCTCATCGACCTGTAAGCCTCCGAGAATTGCCACATCCAAGTGGCCTCCCCGGATCATCGCGAACGAAGTCGCGCTGTCGAAATAACTCGAACCAGGCAACGCGGTCACGGGGATTTTTCCCGCGTTGACCGGATAGTCCATCGCCCCGCCCGACTCTGGCTCCGGGCCAACGCCCAACATGCCGTTCTCGCTGTGCAGGGTAATCCCCTGGTCGGGGGTGATGAGGTCGGCAACCAGCGTGGGAATGCCAATCCCCAGATTGACTATATCCCCTGGCCTGAGCTCCTCGACCGCCGCCCTCGCCATGGCCATCCTCAGCTCATTTACTTTTTTCAGACTGTCTGCCACCGACCCAGACGAGCCGAGCTCCTCTACTCTCGTGTGGGCACGTACCAAATAGTCGACAAAACAACCCGGTGTATGAATCTGATTTGGGTCGAGCTCGCCAGCCGGAACAATATGCTCTGCCTCTGCGATCACAAGCTTACCGGCGGTGGCCGCTGCCTGATTGAAGTTGTTTTCCGTCATGCGGTAAACGAGGTTTCCAGCCGTATCAGCTTGCCAAGCCCGTATGAGAGCCACGTCCGCCCTCAGCGCCGGCTGCACCATGTAGTCCGCACCACCGACCATCAATGACTCTCGACCCTCAGCAAAAGAAGTGCCCGCGCCCGTGGGAGTCAAGAAGCCTCCGAGCCCCGCGCCACCGGCACGAATCGCCTCCGCCAAGTTCCCTTGAGGCAACAAGTCCACCTCGAGCGTCCCGGCCTGGTACGCAGCGACGACCTCTGGATTGGTCGTAAAAAAGGATCCGATCGCCTTCTTGATTTGCCCGTTGCGCAACATCCGACCCCCGCCCATACCTGGTTCGCCGATGTTGTTACTGATCATCGTCAGATTGTCGACGCCGGTTTCAGCAATGGCATCCAATAAGTGAATCGGTGTGCCAGTCATACCAAAGCCACCGACGACCAATACGTCGCCCGGCTTAACCTTGAGCGCCGCTTCCTGCACGGAAATCTGCGGGACGTTTTTCATGTTTTAGGCTTGGGGAACATCAGGACTTAAAGTAGTTTCCATCCGGCTCGTCTATCAGTAAGTCCAGAAACAGCGGTTTCGTCAAATCGTTCGCATAGACATCGAAGTCCGTGACGCCAGCCTCACGCAACAGTGCCTCATCAATGAAGAAATTTCCCGAACATTCTCGGCTTTTCTGAGTCAGGATCCAATGCGCAGCATCAGCCATAATCTCGGGTTTACGAGATTGCTCAAAGATTTTATCTCCCAACATCTTAGTTGCGGCTGTTGAAATCGTCGTTCGCGGCCACAGAGCGTTCACCGCAACACCCTCCTCCTTGAACTCTGTTGCCCACCCCCTCACGCAGAGACTCATGGAATATTTCATCATCGTCCAGGCAAGATGTTCGCCCCACCAACGATCTGCAAACTCGAGCGGCGGTGAAATTGACAAAATGTGGGGATTATCCGCCTCGATCAGGTGTGGCAAGCACGCTCTCCCCATGAGGAATGTGCCTCGTTGATTGATGGAACTCATTAAGTCGAAACGCTTCGTAGGCATTTCCAGCGTGCCATCGAGACTGATCGCACTGGCATTGAGAACCAATACGTCGATGCTGCCGAAGGTCGACATTGTTTTCTCTACGGCCGCAGCGATTTGACCCTCATCACGGACGTCGCAAACAATCGGTAGCGCACGCCCCCCGGCCGCTTCAATGGCTTCGGCAGCTGTGTAAATAGTTCCCGGCAACACTGGATGTGGCTCACCAGTTTTGGCCGCCAACGCGACGCTAGCACCGTCGTTGGCAGCGCGCGTCGCGATTGCCAGTCCGATGCCACGACTGCCACCGGAAATTAGGATGGTCTTACCTTTTAGATTCATTATATTAATCCGCTTCGGAACCCACCCTAATCAAGACGCAGGCACCGGACGAAGCCTGCCAGCACCTCGCAGATGGCATTGAGCTAAATCCCCTGAATGAAGTGGCTTCCGGCCACCGTGATCTCTTCCTGATTAGGCTAAGCCCAGCAGGGTTCACGTTGTGACCCCGTCACTATCGCGCCCGACCCGGCGTCTATCACCAGCTTAGACACATCCGAAGTCGAAAGCCATGCAGCGTAGGACTCAGCCGTCTCGGTGCCGCCAACCAGCTCCCCGTGACTCGAAATCTGTCGTGGCAAAAAAACACTTCTCAGATCACTCTCTGGACCTCCGTCGGGGTAGAATCCAGAATGACGCAACCAGACAGTGAGGCTTGAAGATGACGATGCTCAAGTCCTGCGCCCCGCTTATTTTGATAGCTCTCGCAGCGAGCAATCCTCTCGCCGCACATCATGCCTTCAGCACCGAGTTCGATCCTGATCTCGTGGGAGAAGTTGAGGGTCCTGTGACCGAAGTCCTGTGGGCAAACCCACATGTCCGCTACGGCGTAGAGATCAACCTAGAAGATGGTTCGACCGAAGTGTGGTACCTACAACCACCTGGAAACTTGCCTAGTTACCGCCGAGAGAACTGGTTTGAGGACACAGTTCAGGTAGGTGATCACGTGCGAGCAACGGGAAATCTCGCCCGCGACGGTCTGAATAAGCTGCACGCCGACTGCATCTACCTCGAGAGCGGCAGGCGGC
>CAYLKA010000039.1:0-14490 GCA_964384125.1 uncultured Gammaproteobacteria bacterium
GTTTGTGGCGGGCGTGAGCTGCGGTCCGAGGATCTGGAACGCCGCCAGACGCTGTGGTGGTACTTTCTCATCGGTGCCTTGGGGTTCCTTGCTACAGAGACGGTCATCTCAAACAAGTTGTCTCGTACGGAGCTCGACCCGGATGATTAGCTTGTATGACAACACGTTGACCGGAGCGGACGGAACAGGAGCGAAGCCCCGATTCGTTCGGCGAAGAGTGGCCGGTAGAGTAAAATGAATTCTCCGGCAAGAATGAGGCCAAAACCATGCTGAGCACTTCAAGCTCGTTTACCGGCCAAGAACTGATCGCTGTTATTCGCCGTGTACGTAATCGGTGGCGCCTGAGAATCGCCCTGCGCGGTCTGGCGGTACTGCTCGCGGCCGGTCTGACGGCGTTTCTGGCTTCCTCCTACGGACTCGAGTTCTTCAAGTTCGCTGGAGGGGCGGTCATTGCCTTCCGTGCCTTGACCTATTTTACCTTGGTCTCGTTGGCGATCTGGTTCGTCATCAGACCCCTGGCCAGGTCGGTGTCGGATGAACGGGTGGCTCTTTATCTGGAAGAGTACGACCCCTCGCTTCAAGCGTCGGTCCTCAGTGCACTCGAGGAAGCGAAGCGCAGCGACCAGGCCGGAAACGCAAACCACTCGCCGGCGATCGTCGAGCAGTTGATTCAATCGGCTGTCGAACATTGTCGCCAACTTGATCTCGGATCGTCGGTCGAACGCCAGAAGATTCGTCGCTCGTCTAGCTACCTTGTCGCTGTGTCGGCTGCGGCCTTACTGGCTTTTATCCTGGGTCCGTCGTATTTGCGCTATGGCGCTACGGCGCTCATGACGCCGACCGGGAGCGTGGAGGCGGCCAGCCCCTACAGCATCCAGGTCCTACCCGGGGATGCCACCATTGCGCGTGGGTCGGACTTTGAAGTCACCGCGCAACTCCTCGGATTCGAGACCAACGACGTCAATCTCTTCATGCGCATGAGTCCCAGTGCACCCTATGAGCAGGTGCCGCTGCTTCCGCTGGAAGTCGTCGAGGGAGAGCAGCCTGTGATCGGGGCTTTTGAAACAGTGTTGTTCGATGTGCGTGACGAGACCGAGTATTTCGTCGAAGCGATCGGTGTGCAATCGGAGGTGTTCTCGCTTGACGTCATCGATCTTCCGTACGTGGAGCACTTGGAGCTGGAGTACCGCTTCCCTGAATATACCGGACTCGAGCCACGGCTCATCCAGGATGGTGGCGACATTGCCGTGTTGCGCGGCACAGAGGTTACGGTCCATATTTTCCCGACAATGACGACGCCCGGAGGGCGTCTGGTCTTTGACGAGGATAACGCGATCGAGCTCGGACGTCGGCAGGATGGTGTGCTCACCGCCAGCTTCATGGTCGAAGAGGATGGCTTTTATCAGGTCGAGTTGATTGGGCCCAGTGATGAGCGTGTGAACGCGTCCCCGCAGTACACGATCGACGTGTTGACTGACCAGGCGCCGTCGGTGATGTTTGTGAAGCCGGGGCGAGACACGACTGCAAATGCCATCGAGGAGGTTTTCCTGGAGGCCCGCGCCGACGATGACTTCGGCGTTCGGTCGCTCAGTTTGACCTATTCGGTGAACGGTGGACCAGAGGAAACGGTGGAGTTGTTCGACTCCGACGAGGGGGGCTTGAAGGAGATTTCCGCGGGACACACGCTCTTTCTCGAGGAATTCGATCTGGAACCGGGCGATTTCGTTTCCTACTACGGGAGCGCTGGCGACAATCAGGCTGGCGAGAACCGGATCGTCAAAAGTGATCTGTATTTCGTCCAGATCCGCGCGTTCCGTCGGGACTTTCGTGCGGCCCAGTCTCAGGGCGGCGGGGGGGGGGGTGGCGGTGGGGGTGATGCGCGGGCACTCTCTGAAGCGCAACGGCAGATCATCTCCGCGACGTTCAACGTTATCCGGGATCGCGACAGCATCAGTGAAGAGGAGTACCGCGAGCAGCTCGTTTTCCTGACCCTGGCTCAAGGTCGTTTACGAGAGCAAGTGGAAACACTACTTCGTCGGATGAATAGCCGTGTGATGCCTGCGGATCCGGCCTTCCGTTCGATTCTTGCGGTGCTGCCGCAGGCGGCTACCGAGATGGAGGCTGCTGAGACCGCATTGCAGGGCCAGGACGAAGATGAGGCTTTGCCAGCTGAGCAACGTGCACTACAGCAGCTCCAGCGGGCTGAGGAAGCGTACGACGAAGTACGTGTGCAGCAGGGCGGCGGCGGTGGGGGTGGTGGCGGTGGACAGAATGCGGCGGAAGATCTTGCTGATCTTTTCGAGCTTGAACTCGACAAGCTGCAGAATCAGTACGAGACAGTCCAGCGCGGCGAACAGCAAGAGTCGGATAACCAGGTCGACGCCCTCATGGAGCGGCTGCGTGAGTTGGCACGGCGGCAGGAGCAGGAAGCTGAACGACAGCGCCGTCGTGCTCGTGGTGGACAGACGGCGCGAGCTGGTGGTGGAGCGTCGCAGCGAGCTCTTGCCGAGGAGGCGGAAGAGGCAGCCCGCCGTCTTGAGCGTTTGGCTCGTGAACAACAGTCTCCTCAGATGATGCAGGCTGCTCGTCGGCTTCAGGAGGCGGCGGACGCGATGCGTCAAGCGGCTGCGAATGCAGACAACCAGGGTTTCGCAGAGGCGGGCGCTGCGCTCGACCGGCTCCGGGAGGTTCAGCAGGAGCTGCAGAGTCAGCAAAGTGGTCGTCTCGCGCGAGATATTGAAGAGGCTCAGCGCCGGGCCGCGGAACTTGCTCAGGAGGAGGCAGGGGTCTCCGATCAGGTGCGCGCACTCGACGGGCTGGAAGGGGAAGAGCGGACCGAGCGGATTCAGCGTCTCATGGAACGGAAGAACGAGATGTTCGACGAGGTGACGGACCTCGAGCGCGGTCTCGATTCCACCTCGGCAGAGTTCCGCCGGGATGAGCGAAATGCCTCGCGCGAACTTCAAGAGGCGGCGAATGGAATTCGCGAGAGCAAGCTCAAAGAAAAGATTCGCTATTCCCGTGGTTTGGTACGTGCCCGTTCGCCTGAGTATGCGAAGCAGTTTGAGGAGGAGATCAGTGGAGACATTGCTGATCTGGAACAGCAGCTCGCCGAGGCGGCTGAAGCGGTAGGCAACGCACAGGGCACTGGCCTTGAGCAGGCACTTGGTCAAGCTCGAGATCTGGTGCGTGGGTTGGAGTCGCTGGAGCAGCGTATTCGGCAAGGGGATGAGCGTGCGGCGAACCAGGGCGGTCAGACTGGTGAATCTGGGGAACAGGACCAGTCCGGCCAGCAGGGCCAGCAGGGCCAGCAAGGCCAACAGGCTCAGGGCGGCCAGCAGGGCCAGCAAGGCGGCCAATCGTCGCAGGGTGGCCAGGCCGCCGATGGTCGGGGTGATAGTTTTGGTGGCGCGTTTGCAGGGGGAACTCCTGGGAATCGACGTCCCGGTGACGGGGATTTCGACCCCCGTGACGTCAGGCAGTGGCAGCGCGAGTTCCGCGAACGAGGCGAAGACACGCGGGACCTGCAGCGAGTCCTGCGTGCTGAGAATTTTGGCGAAGTCGGAGAGTTGGACGAGATTCTCCAGGCCATGCGTCAATTTGACGATCCGAGGATCTATCAATCTGCCGAAGAAATTGCCCGTCTGCAGAGTTTCGTGATCGAGGAGTTGAAACGATTCGAGTATCGGCTCCGGCGCGAGGTAGACGGAGACAGCGACGAGTTGTTCCTTGCCGCTAGCGACGAAGTTCCCGTAGAGTTCCGCGATCTCATCGAAGAGTACTTCAAGGCGTTGGCGGAAGAGGATTGAGCTAAGAATTTCGGACAGTCCCGGGCTCTCGCACCGAGTACGGAAACGGTCGCAGGCCCGTGCTCGGGACGCCAGGCAGTGTGAGGTTTCCTATGGCGCGAAGAGGGCCGTATCCGTTTGCCTCGCGGAAGCTGCTCTGCATCCTTCTGGTGATACTGCTCGGTGGCGTGGCGAGCGTCGCGGCCCAGCGGTGGGGGTGGCGCCGCACGCCGCCTCGCTTTCCCAATGCAGAGCCCACTCACCGGCTCTTCACATTCACGCGAGGCCTCTATCAAAGCACACACAGGGAGCGGGGTGGTCAGGGATGGTTCACTGACTATCCAGACGCTGACATCAACTTCACGATTCGGTTGTCTGAGCTGACACATGCTCCGGTGGGGGTCGATCCACGCGACGAGCCAGATCACGTAGTCGTCCGTCTGACAGATTCAGCACTCTTCAACTATCCGTTTTTGTTCATGTCAGATGTGGGCACTGCGTGGCTCAGTCCAGAAGAAGTGGAAGGTTTGGGGCTTTACCTGCGTAAAGGTGGTTTTCTCTGGGTCGATGACTTCTGGGGTCCCTACGCGTGGGAACAGTGGGCCGCGGAGATTGGCAAGGTGCTGCCACCCGGGCAGTACCCTATCGTGGACATTCCGATGTCCGATCCTATTTATCACGGGATGTTCGACATTGCTGAGGTTCCCCAGGTTCCGTCCATTCAGCACTTCCGACGGGTCGGTGGTATGACCACGTCCGAGCGAGGCTCGCAGAGCGAGGATGTACACGTACGCGGTATCTATGACGAAGGGGGCCGACTCATGGTCTTGATGACTCACAATACGGATATTGCGGATGGTTGGGAGCGCGAAGGTGAAGATTACGAGTTCTTCTATCGTTTTTCGGTGACCTCATATGCGATCGGCATCAACTTCGTCTTGCATGCCATGACCCACTAGCGCATCTGCTGCGCATGATTATGCGCTTCAGCGGGGGCTGAGTCGTGTGCATCGACGATGGAATGCTGGCCTTGGTGAACATTCAGTATTAAGTGGGTGGACAGGGTCACAGGGAACGGCAATGAGTACGCCCAGGAAGGGTGCGTTCGCCCTACAATCAGTCCGTGACTACCACACACCTTCAACTTGAGACGATCGAACAGAATCCTGCGCGATCCGCCGACGCGTCTGTTATTTGGTTGCATGGGCTCGGAGCCGATGGGAACGACTTTGTCTCGTTGCCCGCTCAGCTCGGAGTGTCATCAGAGGTAGCTATTCGCTACGTGTTTCCGCACGCGCCTGTCATCCCCGTGACGTTGAACATGGGGATGGAGATGCGGGCCTGGTACGACATCGTCAGTTTGGATGCGCGCGGGCAGGATAAGGACGGTATTCATCGGTCGGCGGCCTCGATTCGTGAACTTGTGGATCAGGAAATTGCTCGAGGCGTGCCCTCGTCGCGCATTGTCCTTGGTGGGTTTTCCCAAGGTGCGGCGATGGCATTGTTCTCGGGGTTGCGCTACCCAGCTCCGTTGGGTGGCGTTGTGGCGCTGTCAGGTTATCTTCCTCTCCACGAGTCTCTGCCCGCAGAGGCAGCCGAGGCCAACCAGCAGATCGAGATTCTCCAGGTCCATGGGTTGCACGACGACACCGTGCCATACCGACTCGGACAAGACAGCGCCACGCTATTGCAAGCAGCCGGGTATCACGTCCAGTGGCACGAATATGCGATGGCGCACCAGGTGTGTCTGGAAGAGGTGCAGGAAATCGGCCGGTGGTTGACTCGTATCTTGGGGTAGTTCGGGTTGTGGATTGCGGAGAGCCTCGTTCCCGGAACGTGCACCCAGTATCGGAGGCTTCCGGGTCCGGGCGGCTGAAGTAGTTAGGAGGAACTAGTGCGTAGGTTGAAGCTACTTACCCTCGTCACCCTATTTGCATTCACGGCCTGCGGCGCAGACCCACAGCCCGGGGATGAATTGTCGGATATGGTGGCCCCCGGGATCGCGACTGGAACGTTGATGGCTGGCATTGAGCGGTTGGCTTCTGACGAATTCGAGGGACGATCCCCTGGCTCGGCCGGTGAGGCTCTGACGGTGCAGTATCTGATCGATCAGTTCCGCGAACTCGAACTGGAACCTGGAAATCCGGATGGGACCTGGGTACAGGACGTCCCGCTTGTTGGCATCACGCCTCTTGCAGGTGACGTCTTTACAGTAAACGCGGGCGGCGAGCAGCATCTTCTTGAGCCTGGTATCGACTATGTCGCCTATACGAAGCGGGTTGTCGACGAGGTCGAGGTGGACGCTGAGTTTGTTTTTGTTGGGTACGGTGCGGTTGCACCGGAGTATGGATGGGATGATTTCAAAGACCTGGATGTGTCCGGGAAGATCCTGCTGTTCTTGGTTAACGACCCACCAGGCGAAGAGCGGTTCGGTGGATCGGCGATGACGTACTACGGTCGCTGGACTTATAAGCATGAAATTGCCGCCGAACGAGGCGCTGCTGGCGCCCTCGTGATCCATGAAACAGGGCCGGCCGGTTATCCCTGGGAGGTTATTGGTAGCAGTCCCTATGCAGAGTCGTTCGACCTCGTGGCCGACGACCAGAATATGGGCAGGGCGGCTATCGAAGGATGGATCCAACGCGACACGGCTGCGTCCTTGTTCGAGATGGCGGGACTCGACTTTGAGACTGCTAAGAGCCAGGCAGCGACGGTTGACTTTCAGCCGGTGGAACTCGGGGTCACCGGTCGGACGCGTGTGCGTAACAGCCTGCGGACGATCGATTCACAGAACGTGGCTGCCTTGATTCCTGGTGCAGACGCACCAGAGGAGGTGGTTCTCTATATGGCCCATTGGGACCATCTCGGTCGTGACGAGAGCCTGGAAGGCGACCAGATCTACAACGGGGCAGCTGATAATGCGACCGGGACAGCGGGTCTCATTGAACTGGCTCGCGCGTTCAAGCTCGGCGAACCGCGCCGCCGTTCTATCCTCTTGCTTGCGGTGACCGCCGAAGAACAAGGGTTACTGGGGTCCCGGTACTATGGAGAATATCCGCTCTATCCTGCTGCCCAGACAGTGGCTGCTCTCAACATGGATGTGCTGAATCAATGGGGCCGTACCCGGGATTTGACGATTGTCGGTATGGGACAATCTGGACTCGACGAGGTGGCCCTTGACGTAGCGGGTCGCCTTGAGCGGGTGTTGAATCCTGATCCTGAACCGGAGAAGGGATTTTACTACCGGTCTGATCATTTCTCCTTTGCCCGGGTTGGGATTCCCGCCTTTTATGCGGACCCAGGAGTGGAGTACCTGGAGAAACCGCCGGGCTATGGGATCGAAAAACGCAACGAGTACACCGCCAACGATTATCACGCTGTGACGGATGAGGTGAAGCCGGATTGGGATCTCGCCGGTGCTATCGACGATTTGACGTTCATGTATGAGATGGGCGGGCAACTTGCCGACACGGACGAGTGGCCTGAGTGGAGCGAGACCAGTGAATTTCGGGCCATTCGCGAGGAGCAGCGCCCTTCGCGGTGATGCGAGCGATGTTACCGAGGGAAGCTATCTGACGCTTGGGACTTTGTTTCCTCGAATATCGGTCAGATCCTTGTAGCCAGCGGCGCGAGCACGTCCCTCTTCAACCGAGGTATAGAATCCGGCGGTGGTGAGGGTGATGGTGATCTCCTCGGTGCCGATGTTCTCCCAGTACCACCCGTGGATACCGGAGAACGGTGCGGTATAGGTCCCGTGACCTTCCGGGTTTTCCTGCGCGTCAAAGCTTTCGGCGTAACCTGGGGGAGCACCGTCAGGGGATGCGTGGAAGTTGTAGCTTACCGGGCCGCTGGCTTCCCAGGTGTACAGCATGTTGCTGCCTTCGTCGAGACGGTAAAAATACTCCACCCATTCCGCTGGATAGAGGCTCAGTTCCGTACGATCCACCCGGTACTCGCCCTGTTCGGCAGCGATGGGTTGAACCTGGCCAAGGGCAAGTAGTCCGAAGAGACGCCCGGTACCGAGTGGGTCCACTCCATATTCCGCGGGTAAGATTGCGCCGAAGAGCAGCGCAGCTGCCGTCACCAATGCACCACCGGTAGCCAGGAGTATCCTGCTGCGGGAACGGAGCGTCGGCTCTTCAGGCATTGGCTTCAGGATGTCAGGAGAAGATTACGAATCCCATGATCTGAATACCGGCCAGCAGGAATCCACCCACCATGAGGGCGGTATTCGTAAGAAAGCTGGACGCGGCAAAACTGGGCTTCGTGCGCCAGTATCCGAGTAGTGCGACGACACCGGCAAGCGCCAAGATCTGGCCGATCTCGACCCCCACGTTGAAGCTCAAGATATTGGCCACGAGACCATTGTCAGACACCATGAACTCCTGAAGCTTGGTGGCAAGTCCTAGTCCATGAAATAAGCCGAAAACCAGTACGGCTACCCGGGTATTGGGCTTGATCTTGAATACTCGCTCGAAGCCGTTGATGTTCTCAAACCCCTTGTATACGACTGAGAGTCCGATGATCGCGTCAATGATGTACGCGTTGACGCTTACGTCGGCGAGTACACCGATGAGCAGAGTCACGCTGTGCCCCAGGGTGAACAAACTGACGTAGAGAACAACGTCTCTCAAGCGATACAGAAAGAAAATGACTCCGACCAAGAACAACAAGTGGTCGTAACCGGTCACCATGTGCTTTGCACCGAGATAGAGGAAGGGGCCAGGGGCCGGTCCATCCACGGATTGCACGAAACCGGCGTTCGCCCCCTCCATCGGATGTGCGAGCGCGGTCGCATCAAGGAGGAAGAGACAGCTGGTTAGGAGCAGCACGAGTAGAGGTGTACGGGTGGTGAGCACGTCTCAGACAGTGTATGCCATCTTGGGTTTCCGTGAACATGTGAAGGGCCAGGGGCTGTCTCAGGCAGGCACACTACGGAAGAGTCCGGTAGTTGACTACAATGGCACCATGCGACACACAGTCAAAGCACTCGCGTTCGTCGTCATCATGGTAGCCGGCGTGAGGGTAGCGGCCGATGATTGGCCGGCGTTCCGAGGGGGCGGTGGCCAGGGGCACTCATCGGAACGCAATCTTCCCCTGGAGTGGGGTGAAGAACGCAACATTCGATGGAAAACTCCAGTGCCGGGCCGGGGGTGGTCGTCGCCGGTTGTGGCCAATGGCAGGGTATGGCTCACGACCGCGACCGACGAGGGGACTGCGTCGTTACGGTTGCTTGCCTACGATGCCATTACCGGTGAAGAAGTGTTGAATACCGAAGTGTTTCGCGTCGATGAGACGGCGTCACCTAATCCGAAGAATAGTCAGGCCTCCCCCACGCCGATCGTGGACGGAGACCGCGTGTTTGTGCACTTTGGCGTCCACGGGACGGCCGCGCTCACCACAAGCGGGACGGTGCTCTGGAGCACACACTTTCCCTATGTGACACAGCACGGGAACGGTGGCTCACCGCTGCTGCATGCCGGTCGCTTATTTCTGAGCATCGATGGCTACGATACTGCTTACGTCGTCGCCCTGGATGCCGCCTCTGGCGAGGAGCATTGGCGCACGGTTCGTCGTGACCCGGTGTCTCAGGCCTACTCGACCCCATTGGCGATACGGGTGGGCGATGCCGACCAGATCTTCAGTATTGGAGCCTTTCGAGCCACCGCCTACGATCCGGATTCCGGTGAGGAGATCTGGGAGGTGACCTACGGTCAAGGGTTCTCCAATGTACCAGCTCCGGTGTTTGGACACGGCATGGTCTATGTGGCGACTGGCTTCCAGGTGCCGTCGTTGCTGGCTGTCAGGGCCGACGGTCGCGGCAACATTACGAGGACTCACACGGCGTGGACGCTTCGCCGCGGTGCTCCTCTGACGCCGTCGCCGTTACTTGTCGACGATGAACTCTACATCGTCAGCGATTTCGGTATTGCCACCGCGTTGGACGCGCAAACCGGCGAGACTCGTTGGCGTGAGCGCTTGGGCGGGAACTATTCCGCCTCACCGGTCTTTGCTGATGGGCGCATCTACTTTCAGAGCGAGGAAGGTGTCACGACGGTCATCGCGCCAGGCACGGACTATCGTGAACTGGCAACCAACCAGCTCGACGGAACCACGCTGGCCTCGATGGCCGTTGCCGATGGAGCGTTTTTCATCCGTACGCACGATCATGTGTATCGCATCGAGAGCGAGTGACAGCCGAAGATGAGATAGACGGAACTCATTCGGTGTCAGGCGGGGGTCGGATTTCCCGTCCTGTGGCCGCTTAGGGCGCGGCTCGTGCCCGTAGCGCAGTGATCCGTTCCAGGACCGGGGGGTGTGAGTAGTGCAGGAACACCTCAAGCGGGTGGGGGGTCAAGTTCGAGAGGCTCTCGGCTGACAGTGTTTTCAGTGCCGCGATGAGCGGTTCTGGGCTGCCAGTAGTGTCAGCGGCAAAGGCATCTGCTTCAAATTCGTAGCGGCGTGCGAAGAGATGCACCACGATTGAAAGTACAAGCTCGACTGGAGTAAACAGTAATCCGAAGCAGACAAGTCCGGCGTGGACAGAAGGTTCCGCCACGCCGAAGGCATCAAATAGTTCTTGGCGCTCGAGACAGAGCGAGAGTAACCAGAAGAGCGCACCAGTCTGCGCGAGCCCGAATACCAAATTCTTGAGAATGTGGCGGCGCTTGTAGTGACCGACCTCGTGTGCAACGACCGCGACTAGCTCCGATGTGGTGTGCTGTGCGATGAGTGTGTCGAAAAGCGCGATACGTTTGTGGCGGCCAAATCCCGTGAAAAAGGCGTTTGCCTTGGCAGAACGTCGAGATCCGTCAATGGCGAAGATGCCGTCGAGCGGGAACTGTACGGACTGGGCGTAACGGACAAGCGCCTCCTTCAAATCGCCATTCTTCAAGGGCGTGAAGCGATTGAAGAGTGGCATGATCCAGGTGGGAGCCACGAACTGCGTGACCAGCATGAATGCGGTCGTGGCCGCCCAGCACCAGAGCCACGCCTGCGGACCCGTCCACTCAAAGAGGAAGAGCACCACGGCAAGCAGGATCCCACCAAGGAACGTCCCGAGCACGGCTCCCTTCAGTAGGTCGATCACGAAGGTCCAGGGCGTGGTCCGGTTGAAACCGAAACGTTCTTCGATGACAAACGTGGAATAGATGTTGAACGGCAGGCCTAAGATCGTCGAGGTGCATACAAGGGTTCCGATGAATCCCAGCCCTGTGGCGATTGGCCCAAGGCCCGCAGCCCGGCACTGTTCGTCAAGCCAGCCAAAGCCCCCGAAATGCCAGAAGGCCAGGAGGGCGATCAGGTTGAACGTTCCCCGTAAGAGTCCGAACCTGGCGTAGGTGCGGGCATAGGCCTGGGAGCGGGTGTACCGTTCTCCGTCGTAGACCAATTGAAATTCATCCGGCACGGTCGGTGTCATCGCGCGGACGTTCAACCAGCCGCATATAACTGACAGCAGATAGTCACCGAGTAAAGCCACCAGGACAATCAGTGCGTAGAGATTCATGGTTGAGATGTCAATTATCAAGATACAGTTAGATGCCTGGCTTGCTGCTACTGGCTGCTGCAACGAAAGTCTGCTCGACTATACTGACAGGCCGTGGTTCTTGGATCCATACTGATTCTGACTGCGACTCAGATGGCGAAGATCGGTCTTGCGCCGCACCCGATCCGTCATATTACGCAACGTCGCACGTGTTCAGACACGAGCGCAGAGTACGGCGCGCCGTCCTTCAGCCATGCCAGATTTTCACTACCAGCCACTATTTGAACGTAGCCCGGATACAACCGTTTACCGTCAGTTGACCAGCGACGGGGTGTCCACAGTCTCTGTTGCCGGTCGAGAATTACTCAAGGTCGAGCCTGAAGTGCTGCGGCTTCTTTCCCAGACCGCGTTTGACGATGTGGCGCATCTGTTACGAGCTTCCCATTTGAAGCAGCTTCGTTCCATCCTTGATGATCCGGAATCGTCAACGAACGACCGTTTCGTGGCGCTCGAGCTCCTGCGAAATGCCAACATTGCAGCGGGACGGGTATTGCCCGGGTGTCAGGATACGGGCACCGCGATCATCCTCGGTCATAAAGGTGAGGACGTCTTTACCGGTGGTGACGACGCGTCAGCGCTCTCCCGTGGGGTCTACGACGCGTACGGACAGCGTAACCTCCGCTACTCGCAGATGGCTCCGCTGGATATGTTCAGCGAGAAGAACACGGGATCGAACCTGCCAGCCCAGATCGAGATCTACGCCGAGGGCGGCGATGAATATGAACTGCTTTTTATCGCTAAAGGAGGAGGGTCGGCCAATAAGACGTTCCTCTATCAGGAGACCAAGGCACTGTTGAATCCGGCGAGGTTGATGGCGTTTGCCGAAGAGAAAATGAGGACCATCGGTACAGCGGCGTGCCCGCCCTATCATTTGGCGCTAGTGATCGGAGGACCTTCGGCCGAGTTCACACTGAAGACGCTCAAGTTGGCGAGTACCCATTACCTTGACACCCTGCCGACCTCCGGGAATGAACACGGACGCGCGTTTCGCGACCTCGACATGGAACAGCAGGTATTCGACGTTTGTCGCAACATTGGCATTGGTGCCCAGTTTGGTGGGAAGTATTTTGCCCACGACGTTCGGGTCATTCGTTTGCCGCGACATGGAGCGTCCTGTCCGGTGGGGTTGGGTGTGTCCTGTTCGGCTGACCGGCAGGCACTCGCGAAGATCACGCGCGAGGGTGTGTTCATCGAACAGCTCGAAGAGAATCCAGCTCAGTATCTACCAGACGTCGCGGAAGGTGAGCTGAGTGATGACGTGGTGCGCGTTGATCTCAATCGACCGATGCCGGAGATCCTGGCTGAACTCGCGAGGTATCCAGTGGCGACGCGTTTGTCATTGAGTGGTTCCTTGATCGTGGCTCGCGACATTGCGCACGCGAAACTGAAAGAGCGCCTGGACCGGGGTGAAGGTCTTCCGCAGTATTTCAAGGATCATGCGATCTACTACGCCGGTCCGGCCAAGAAGCCGGAGGGACGAGCGTCTGGATCGTTTGGACCGACGACGGCCGGGCGAATGGATTCGTATGTCGATCTGTTTCAGAGTCATGGCGGTAGCATGGTGATGCTGGCCAAGGGAAACCGATCGTCACAGGTGAGTACGGCCTGCGCGAAACACGGGGGATTTTATCTTGGCTCGATTGGGGGGCCGGCCGCACGTCTGGCAGACCATAGCATCAAGCAGGTGGACGTACATGAATTTCCGGAGCTGGGGATGGAGGCGATCTGGAAGATTCGGGTCGAAGACTTTCCGGCGTTCATCGTTGTTGACGACAAGGGCAACGACTTTTTCTCGGCATTGATGGCGGAAAAGCCAGCCACGTTGATCCGCACATAAGAGTCGATAGGCGCCCCTCTCCAGGGGGAGAGGGGCTGTCCAGTCGATCATCCGTCGGTCCCGCGATGTTCTTCTTATGGCGCCATCAGGTGGGCTTCACTTGTGCCCGCCGCCATGAGCCACGCGCCACCTTCATCACGACTCTCGGGGAAGCCCGTCGACTCTCCGGTCGCTCCCGGCATCGCGATTGTGGTGTGCACGCCAGCGCCAGCTTGCTCCGGGCCGTTCGAGGAACGGAACCACGTCCCGTAGACGGGTAAGACACGGGAGCCATCGCTATCTGCGGCCGCGACCATTGCACGCTCGCTGGCGGCGTCAGTGCTTTCCGCGCGGAACTGTCGGTTCTGGGCGACTCGCTCGAGGTTACTGACCTGCGTGCACTGGACGGCGAATGGCGGGCGGTCACGCTCGTCGGCGCGGCTATAACAGACCACCTGGTTCGTGCCTTCCTTGATGGTCTCGTAGCTGAAATCGGCATTCCATTTGATGACAGCGGCACCATCGCGGGCGCGGCGCGGCGCGGCATGAAGCGCCTGTTCGACGAGTTCGGCGTTCGATTGCGCATAGGCACCGGTCGCAGCTGTGGCAAGACCGACGATAAGGAGAACGATGCGTCTCATTGGTGACCTCCGGAAGTTCACACGAGTGTACGGTCGAATCCGGGTAGCACCCGGACACGAAATTACAGGCAGATGGATAGCCCCTCATTCTACTCTGTGCCGACGCAAGGGGTGAATACTTGAAGTCGGACTGACGCTTACCGAGCCGGTAACGGGTGCGTGTCTTATAGACAGAGCGGGTCAGTCATCAGCGTTGGGTACGTCCAGGCCGACAGCACGCATGATCGCGAGTGCATTACTGCGCGTTACGGGCCCGGGCTTCAAACGATAGTCGAACTGCATGTCCTCGCCGACGAGCGTATCGTCGAAATGCACGTTACGCGCAGAAGGTGCGAGGTGTTCAGCGATCCTGACCAGAGCAAGATCGTGGGTCGTGATGAGTCCAACAGCGCCGAGCGAAAGTAGTGAAGAGAGTAAGGCACGGGCACCTTCGGCGCGATCGTGGGAATTTGTGCCGTGAAACAGTTCGTCGAGCAGGTAGAGCGTTGGGCCCTTTCGGGCTGTCTCCAGGACGTGTCCAAGCCGTAGCACCTCGGCGTAGAAGCGGGAACGTCCAGCCTGGAGAGAGTCTTCGATTCGAAGAGTTGCGCCGACGCGTACAGGGGAGAGGCATAGACGGCGCGCCCGGACTGGTGCGCCAGCCAGGGCCATGACGGCGCTGACTCCGACGCTGCGTAGCAGCGTGGTCTTGCCCGACAT
>CAYLKA010000039.1:14590-23178 GCA_964384125.1 uncultured Gammaproteobacteria bacterium
AGGTCCCAGAACAGGAACGCTGCCACTGGCCGGAACAAGATGTTGTGCTGCCAGTCGTGCATTTCCACGACACGCTGCAATCGCTGCACGACCTGGATGATTTCGCCGTCTGCGGTCTGGAGTGTCTTCCGGAGGGTCGTGAGTCGGGTGGCGTCGTACTCATGTTCCCGCAATATGTGGGCGACGCGGCCGAGCACAATGAGTTCGCGAGCGGGACCGACGACCGCGTGCATGACCTCCGTGGTCTGGCGATGGAACCGACGTTGGAAAAGCACGCCGGCCAGCACCACGACCAGGACAGAGCTACCTGGCACCATCCCGATGAACCAGGCCGCCACGAGTGCTACCAGAAAGAGTGATAATCCGAAACCCACGAATCGCAGCCAGGCACCGGTGAGTAGGGGATGGCCGTTGGCCCACGCGAGCAGCCCCGATGGGGCCATGTTGGTGCGTATTTCGGTACCTGCGGCTGCCAGCTGTTCTCTGAGGAGAATGCGGGAGTGTAGATCGTGAACCGCTTCTTGTCGGCCTTTGATCTCGTCGAGCGGAGCCGGTCCCAGCAGCCAGGCGGCCAGGGTCGCCTCGCCCATCGTCGTCTTCGCGGTATTCAAGAGCTGGAAGAGCGAGCCGGTACCAAAGAGATCCAGATCTTGTGCATAGAGGTGGTCTGGAGCACCGAACCGGCTTCCGGGTTCACCAAGGCCGGACCATCGGTCTTCCAGGCGGGCCAATCCATGCTCGTACCATGCGACCACGTGGGTCACCTTGTCGTGCGCGAGGAGTACACGGTCGTGGCGGATTACCAACCCCGTGAAGACCGCGATGGGAAGGCTGAGCCACCAGATGGACATGTTCTGGAGCGTAATTCCGGCGATGAGTAGTCCTCCGACGCCGAATGTGGCGAGCCGACCATAGCTCAGCCGATCCGCGGTCTGGTTCAGTGCCATCTGTTCACGGCGTCGCTTTGCGAGCCGTTCAGTGTACGTTTGGTGAGGGAGTGGGAGAGTGGCCATCAGGATATACACCCGGAGTAAGAGAATGTGATCATGGCTCCCACCGTATTCGTACCTCTGGGCTCACTCCAGAAGGTGAGTAAACGCGGAATCTTCTGCGCCTGGATGAGCGAGGCGAGCCGGAGAAGAAGATGAACCGACGGGCGGCGTCCGATCGACTGCACGTGGAGTGACTCCTGAGAGAGGTGTTGGCCAAACGGACCCTGCAACATAACATGGCTCTGCTACGGCTGGTGTGGGTAGAGCGGTTTCAGGGTCAGGCATTCCCCGGTGCGTGGCGTTTGCGCCGGGCCGCTGGCGACCTCTATATTGGTCAGGCGAGGGGGAGGGGGAATGAGAATCCAGAGGTTGTCAGAGGTATGGACGTCGTGGGTGATTCCGGTCTTGGTGGCCGTCGTTCTGATGACCAGCTCATGGATACTCCAGGCCCAGCCTATAGATCGGGCCGAGCGGCATCGGGTGCCGGCCGACTTCATGAGCTATCAGGGAGCGCCATGGCTTGAGCGCGACGAGCGAATGGCCGAGGAACAACCGGACGCGGTTCTCGAGACGATGGCACTCGCGCCCGGGGATGTGGTCGCTGATATCGGATGCGGCTCTGGATATTACGCCCGACGGATGGCCCCACTGGTTCCGCAGGGGCGCGTTTACTGTGTGGATATTCAACCGGAAATGTTGGAAATCATGGACGGGTTGGCGAGGGACGAGGGTGTAAGCGGTATCGTCCCAGTGCTCGGCGAGTCTGATGATCCCAAACTTCCGGCCGGGGAGATCGATTGGATCATTCTCGCCGATGTGTATCACGAGATGTCGGACTACGAGTCGATGCTGGCCGGTATGGTGGAGGCTTTGGCTCCCGGCGGGCGTGTGGCCCTGTTGGAGTATCGCATCGAGGATGGGACGGGCGACAACTTGAAGGCTGACCATGCCATGTCGGTGCGACAGGTACTGGCAGAGTGGCTGCCAGCCGGGTTCGTGCTTACTGGGTTGCACGAGTTCTTACCGGGACAGCATCTCTTCATCATGGGGGTGCACGGTGACCCTGAGTTGGTGGGGGCGCCCCTCCGCACGGTCGATCTATTTGATGGGATTGGCCAAGGGTTGCTGGAAGCAACCGCGGTCGGGGCCGGCGAAGAAAGTGCGACCGTGCGGATTCGAAAAATGAGTCACGAACCGGTCGTCGTCACCATGCCGGTCGGCGTGTCCTTCGAGGGAGAAGGCGGTCGCCCAGAGATGATGTCACGGCGCGATGCGGCCATCTTGCTCGATGACGATGAATGGCATGATTGGTCAATCCGTTCGGTCCAGTGGCATCGTCGTGCGGAACCAGTTGGGGCGAGCGATCAGCTCGAGATGATGCCACCGTCTGATAGGGGCACGCTTAATCAGTTGATGTACACCATGCAGGTCGGTACCTATCGTGTGGCTGATTCTCCGCTGCTGTACCTGCCCAGGGCCCATAGCCTGGAACAGGCGGCCGTCTGGATTGCGGCCGAAGATCTACCATACGACGACCTTGCATCGGCCCCGCAAGATCCGAGGCTTCCCGCCCAGTATGCGGTTGCCTTTGCATTGGTCTATTGCGATGCGGCCGGTATTGACGTTACACAGAGACGGGTCTGGGATGCCCGGGAGCAGATTTTCGGCCGACTCCGTGACCCTGGGTTGAATGCCTGGTATCGCGACAAGGCGGGACAAGACGGCGGACGCTAACTCATGTGGATGGTCTGTCTACGTTCGGCCATCCCTGCGGATGGAGCGAGCTCTTCTCGCTTACACAGCGCAGGTCGAATGAGGTGAGTGGCGCTAGTTGACCGAGATCGTTTCCGAACGGACGGTGAGATTCTCCACATAATCACGGTCTACGGTGACACCAAGCCCGGGCCGTTCTCGCGGAACTGTGACCATGCCAGTATTGTCCATGGTCCACGCTGGAGTCACGATGTCTTGCTCCCAGTAGCGGGCGCTGGGACTCACATCCCCGGGAAGGGTGAAATTCGGTAACGACGCCAGGGCCACGTTATAAGCACGTCCGATCCCACTCTCGAGCATGCCGCCGCACCACACAGGAACTCCAGCGGCAGCGCAGCGATCGTGAATGGCACGGGCGGTTGAGAGGCCACCGACCCGGCCAGGTTTGATGTTGACAATTCGGCCACTGTGGAGCGTCAGCATGTCCTCGACCTTGTCCACACCGGTGATTGACTCGTCGAGGCAGATCGCGGTGTTCAGATGTTTCTGGAGAGCGGCGTGGCGGACGAGGTCGTCCCATGCGAGCGGCTGCTCGATCATCATGAGGCCCAGAGGATCGAGTTGTACGAGATGGTCGATGTCGTCCGGCGTATACGCGCTGTTCGCGTCGGCCATCAGTGGTGCGTCGGCGCCCAGCGCGTCGCGGACAGCCTGCAGATAAGCGAGGTCTTGGCCTGGTTTTACCTTGATCTTGGCCTTGCGATACCCCTGTTCGAGTGCCTCACGTACTTTGTCTACCAGTTGTTGCGGATCCGGTTGAATCCCGATCGAGATTCCGGTGGCAATTTTGGTGCGCGTGCCGCCTAGCATTGAGGCTAGGCTGACCTGGTCGCGTTCACACATGAGTCCCCAACAACCCATTTCTACCGCTGCCTTCGCCATCAGGTGACCGCGGATACCCGTACTGAGCCGACCTAGAACGTCGCCGGGATGCGCGATCGGTGTTCCGAGTACACGCGGTCCAAGCCATTTCTGAATGGCGAGCCAGGCCGTATCGATTGTGTCTGGTGAAAAATACGGCGCTTCGCCTGCGACACATTCAGACCAAGCAGTGATGCCGTCGACATCTCGGCTCTCGAGCAGGAGGATGCGGCGCAGGCTTGCGGTGCCTGAAGAGATCTGGAAAGGCTCGACCAGGGACATCTGGATTTCCCGTAACGTGATCGACTGAAGCTGCATGGTTACGACTCGTTTGATTCCGTGTGCACTGCGTAGAACCAGCGTCCACTGGAAGCGTCATGGTGAATGCCGGCCACGTATGCGTGGCGTTCATTCAGATACGTGGTCAACGTCCGGCGGATAATTCGTTGCCATCGGGCCGCCCGTTCGGGCGCGGATGTTTTCAATGCGTCAATGTCGGACGGGCATTCGATGCGCACCCACTGTGCGTCCGGGAGGGTGACTGTGTCGAGACCTGCGTCTTGTTCCGAGACCACAATGGGGGCTTGTAGCGCGTTCGTCGGAAGCGGTACCGGTGTTCCCGCGAGGGCACGCTCGACGGCGGGATCTGTTAGGCGCCAGTCAGCAATCACCCGGTCGGTCGACAATCCCGCGTGTAGCACGCTCCCCGTGTCGCCGTACATATTTGGAACGAATTCTCGTGCTGTGGCGCCGAGGCTTGTGAGGTTGAGTTGTGCGTTTCGAGAGACTAGGGGATCGAAAGACCAGAACACTCGCTCGATGCCCAATGCCAGCAGTTGTTCGCGCTGATGGAGCTTGAGTTGTCGGCCTAGGCCTTGGCGTCGTACTTCCGGTCGTACGGCGAGCATGTCGGACCAATGTGACGGAAGGCCATGGCGGACACCACTTATGCCAAACACGAATCCCACGAGATGGCCGTCCGCGGTAAACGCCCCTGATGAAACGCCGCCGACCCGTTGGGAAACCATGAGAATGGTGGCCGGCACCACATCGACGAAGTCGTGGCCCCAGATGTCGCGTTGCAGGCTCACACACGCTTCATACTCCTCGCGCGTGGTCAGTGGCCGGATGGTGATGGAAGTGTCGGTCACGGGGGTAGGATAGCGTGTTCGAGGCGATACACTCAGCGCACGATCTGATTATCGGGCCGACCTGCCCAGCGCGTGAGGGCTGCTTTCTTGCATTTGACAGTCGGGTCAGCGAGGCGCGATCCCATCATATGTGAAAGGGGAAAGGGCGGCGGGTTGTCGAGAGTGTCGCTGTGGCCCCAGGTGTTGGTCTCTCGAGTTTTCGTCGAGTCCCATGCAGGCGCCAGTTCTACCGCAGGTCATTTAACGAGACCGGTTCGGTCAAATAGTCGAAGAAGACTCGTCGCCACCAGGTACCGGTCTCCGCACGCTCCTCCGGTGTCGTGAACTGGTAGTCGTAGTAGGCCAGTCGCAGGTAGCGCGGCGGTGTGTCGTCAAAGGGAGACTCGTCCATCAGAGAAGTGACGGCTGGGGCCCCGGCGAGGAGTTGGCGCATCAGTGGCAGCAGCCAATAGCGATCCCCTCTGGGGTCGAGTGCTGCGAACCAGAGTTGCCAGTCGAGCCGTGGTTGGTGCGGCGCGGCTAGCCGTGGGCGGCGCATCGGATCACCTGGTTTCCAGCGGAATTCCCATTCGGTCCAGTGCATGCCGTCGTGGCTACCCTCGATCACGATCTCTGGACGTTCGGTCGTCATCACGCGAAACAGGCCGTAGCCGTTGATCGAACGGAAGGGCTGGATCATTTCAACAACAGGGTCGCTCCAGGTGAGGTCCACCAAGGGGCGACCACTGCTGTCGAGGGTACGGGAAATTTCACGAATAAAGGTGACACTGCTGAGCGCGATGAGTGCGGCGGCTCCAAGGACAGTAACTGCGACTGGCCAGCCGTGAGGCGCCTGCGATGGCGCGTTTTCTGGGAAAAAGTCACAGAGTCGCGCGGGTAGCAGTTGTCTCCAGCTGTGATCGTCAACCAGGGTCAAGCAGAGTACGACTGAGAGTATGGAAAAGAACCCGTAGTTACCCGTGACGCCGATGGCAACTTGCAGTAGAACGAGCCCGACACAGCCAGCCAGTCGTGTACGTTGCCATCGCGCGGGGAGAAAGATCGTAAATGGAAATAGTAGCTCGATGATGAACATGAGCGCAGCCGAGACCTGATGGAGCCACACGGGGAACTGATGGACGTACCAGCCGGTCCAGAGGGGTAAGGGTTGGGTCTGGTAGTGATAGCTCAGGGCGGTAAGGTTGGCCCAGGCTGGGTCGCCGCTGGCCAGCTTTGTAATGCCGGAGAGGAACATTAGCCTGAAGAGCAACCACCAGAGCAACCAGCGACCTATACGCGCTGGAAGGTGTTCCGTGGCCAAAGGTGGTCGACTGCTTCGAGGGGCATAAAAACAGGCAAGCAGGCCGGTCTCGAGCAGTAAGGCATCCCACTGGAAGGCGAGGAACGTTTGTCCGGCGACAGCCAATGAGAGATAGCTGAGCCAGAGCAGAATGAGCATTACTCTTGGCGCGAGTCCACACATCAGTGCGCCGGAGAAGAGTACGCCCCCCCAGCTCAGTGCCATCAACGTGCGGTCGCTCGAGGATATCCATAGGAGCGTGGGGTATCGCCGAACGGCGTCTATGCCGTAGAGCTCTTGTGCGCGGTTGAGATGGTCACCGATTGGCAGAATACCCTCGGTCCCCACTAATCCGATGATTTGTGTGGCGAGTGAGCTGAACGCGAGGAGGTAGGTGAGTCCGAGTAGTCGAAGGAAGATCCGCCGTGACAGCTGGTACGAAGCGGATGGCAAGGTCGCATCCGGTGGTTCGATGGAACAGGATGTCACATTAATGTGACCGTCATGTCCATCATTTCGCCGTCACGCGAGATGGAAATCTGAACTTCGTCACCGGATTCATAACGATCGAGTACGAGACGAAGGTCTTGCAGCGTCTGTACCGTCTCGTCGTCGATACGTACGATGATATCGCCGAGTTGATTCGCGTTCGGGTCGGTACCCCGAAGACCGGCTTCGGCTGCGCCAGAACGTGGGTCGAGCTGATCGATCAAGATTCCGTTCACGCCAAGTCGTTCGGCCACTACCCGATTCAGTCGTTGGTTCGTAGTGATGCCCAGACGAGCCGGCGTGTACTCGCCCGTGAAAATGAGCTGTGGCACGACGCGAGATACGATGTTGACTGGCACGGCGAATCCCACACCGGCCGATGCCCCCGAGGGGCTCGCAATCTGACTGTTGACGCCGATAAGGCGGCCGCGGCTATCGAGGAGCGGCCCCCCCGAATTGCCCGGATTGATGGCCGCGTCAATCTGAATAACGTCTTCGATGATATCTCCAGTCAAGCCTTCGATCTGGCGATTGAGTGCGGAGATGATTCCAGTGGTCAGCGTAGCACTCAGGCCGAACGGGTTGCCGATGGCGTAGACACTTTGCCCGACGCGCACGCGGTCGCTGTCGCCGAGCTGGACTGCTCTCAAGCCTTCGGTTGGTACGTCGATGCGTAACACGGCGAGATCGTGGCGCTCCGAGCCACCTACCCATTCGGCCATGTAACTGGTTTGGTCGTGCATGACGACCCGTGCCGATGACGCGCCTTGAAGAACGTGGAAGTTGGTGACGATGTGACCGTCGTCATCCCAGATGAAACCAGTACCGGTCCCTTGTGGCACGTTGACACCACGGCCGAAGAGATCGCGCCGGCGTGTGACGGTGCTGATGTACACAACCGAGGGACTCGTGTTCTCGAAGAGGTCAACGGTGGCTTGTTCGTCTGGGCGTAGGTCGGTGTAGGGCTCTGACGTGACGCGCTGTGCACCGATGGGGGCGCTGGTGAACGGCTGCTCGGCGATTATCGGAGTGGCTGGTGTCAGTTCTACCGTGCAACCCACCGCCGATAGCGTGCAAAGGATCAGGCAGATCGCTGGACGAGAGTGGTGCAATCGTTTGGCGCCGAGCGGTAGGCATGCAATGGGCATAGCGTTGTACATCTGCGAGACGTTCGGAGTTTTCCCGAATTCCGCCCTCCCCTCATCGTGTACGGAGGTGGAAATCCAATTCGCCTCATGGTGAGGGGCAACACAGACCTGGTAGATGTCACGACGTCGACCTCCCCAGGAAGCAAAGACCCGAGCTCAGCGGCATTCGAGCTCGGGTCCACGGCGCGTGCTGCCGTGCCGATGTCAAGCTGTTGTCTGGTCGGCGTGCTTGTCTAGTAACGCCGCGAGCTGATCCTTGCCGGCTACTCCGACGGTTTGCTCCACGACCTCGCCACCCTTGAACAAGAGTAGCGTTGGAATGGAGCGTACCCCGTACTTCGACGGAGTGTTGGGATTTTCATCGATATTAAGCTTGCCGACGGCAACGCGTCCGCTGTAATCCTCAGCCAATCCCTCGATGGCCGGGGCGATCATGCGGCATGGGCCGCACCATTCCGCCCAAAAATCAACCAGAACGGGTTTGTCTGACTTCAGGACGACCTGCTCGAATTCGGCATCGGTCAAAGTTAGCGTGTGTTCCGAGGCCATGCGTGGTTCTCCTTCCGCTGCTTCTTCTCCAGCCGTACGCTGCCAAAGCCGTCATGCCCGGCACTGACTGGGGATCTTTGTTTTCCGTATCAGGCGCCTGGGCCGCCGCTCGCAATCAGAGGCGACGCCGAACGCATCCTTCAGTGTAACTCGGAGATAGCCTCTGGTATCCTGTCACGCCAGCGCGGCCCCGTGAAGAGACACGTAATAGGGCCAGTGGCTGTCGTGATTCGGATGGCAACGCTGCCCGCCTGCGCGGCGTCGGCACTGCCCCTCCTCACAGCTTATCCGCCTTTCGGTCTGCCTTCGACCATGCGCTTAGATCAACATTCTTACGCGAGTCCGG
>CAYLKA010000040.1:0-23007 GCA_964384125.1 uncultured Gammaproteobacteria bacterium
CCATGGGTGCGAGTACATGACGGGCGGTCGTGCGGTGATTCTGGGACCGACGGGGTTGAACTTCGCCGCAGGGATGTCGGGGGGCGTCGCGTACGTCTGGGACCCTGAGAAAATATTTAGTCCCCGATGCAATAAGGGAACGGTCGACCTAGAGAGCGTCGAAGCCGACGAGGACATTGTCGAACTGAGGGAACTTATTGAACTCCACAAACAGTACACGGGCTCGAGTGTCGCCGCGCGGATACTTGACGGGTGGCCTGATGTGCTGGAGCAGTTCGTAAAAGTTATGCCAACCGATTACAAGCGTGTTCTTGTCGAGCGAAAGAAGCACGACGAGGAAATGGAATCGGCTATCCACGAAGATGACTCCGGTCAGCACGTGGCGATAGAGGGGTAGTCGAAGTGGGGAAGCATTCAGGCTTCATGGAGTATCCCAGAAAGGTCGTTCCGTATCGGGATCCGATCGAACGTGTGGGTGACTTCGACGAGATCTTCACCAAACCAGCCGAGGGGCAGCTCAAGCGTCAGGGCGCTCGTTGCATGGACTGCGGCGTTCCCTTTTGCCAGTCCGGTACCGGTTGTCCCATAGACAACCTTATTCCGGAGTGGAACGAGCTCGTCTATCAGGGCCGATGGCAGGAAGCCCTCGACAGACTGCACAAGACAAATAATTTTCCGGAGTTCACTGGACGTACGTGTCCCGCGCCCTGCGAAGGGGCCTGTGTGTTGGGCATTACCGATCCGCCGGTGACCATTAAGAACATCGAGAACGCGATCATTGATCGTGGGTTCGCTGAGGGTTGGGTGCGACACGAGCGTCCCAACACCAGATCGGATAAAAGTGTCGCGGTGGTCGGTTCAGGGCCTGCAGGTCTCACCGCGGCCGATCAGTTAAACAAGGCGGGTCACGAAGTTACCGTCTATGAGCGCGAAGATCGTATCGGTGGACTACTCATGTACGGTATTCCGAACATGAAACTCGACAAGGCGTTGGTCGATCGACGCGTTGATTTGATGCGGGAGGCTGGTATTAACTTTTGTACCGGTGCGGACGTGGGTAGGAACATCGATCCGGAGGAGCTTAAGGGTAAGTTCGATGCGATTCTTTTGGCCACGGGAGCGACAAATCCTCGGGACCTGCCGATTTCGGGTAGAGACCTCTCCGGCGTCCATTTCGCGATGGAGTTCCTGACTTTAAACACTAAGAGTCTCTTGGCAAGTGATCTTGATGACGGGCGCTTTATCAATGCGAAGGATCGAGATGTCATAGTGATTGGAGGCGGCGACACAGGTGCTGACTGCATCGGTACCGCGTTACGGCATGGGTGCCGGAGCCTGGTCAATCTGGAGCTGCTGGGTCAGCCTCCCGCTGAGCGGGCATCGGATAATCCTTGGCCCGATTGGCCCGTGATTTTCCGGACTGAGTACGCGCACGAAGAGACGATTGCGCGGTTTGGTGCAGATCCAAGGAGTTTCGGTATTTTGTCAAAAGCGCTTTCTGCGGATGATGAAGGTAACGTTGCGGCTTTGCATGCCGTCGGCGTAGAGTGGAAGCGCAACGCCGGCATCTCTGAAATGGCCGAGGTCGAGGGCACAGAGCAGACCTGGGAGGCCGATCTCATTCTTCTTGCGATGGGGTTTCTGGGTCCAGAGGCCTACCTGGCGGAGGCCCTTGGCGTAGCGCTGGATCCACGGTCGAATTATCAGGCCGAACACGGCGATTTTAAGACGGACGTATCTGGAGTTTTTGCGGCGGGTGACTGTCGCAGGGGCCAGTCCCTGGTTGTATGGGCAATTAACGAGGGGCGAGGAGCAGCGAGGGCGATTGATCAGTATCTCGTTGGCACGAGTAGCCTACCAGCTCCGGGAATAACAATGGATGCCGCCAGTGGCTAATGGGACGGACAGCTCTTCCCCTAGCCGCTCCAATACGCTGGACAGTCAAGCTCAGCACTTTGTCAACGGACGGCGAATCAAGCCGCCCTTCCCAGATGAAACCGAAAGAGTACTTTTCGCCATGGGCTGTTTCTGGGGCGCGGAGCGCTTGTTCTGGGAGTTCGACGGCGTTTATTCAACCGCCGTGGGTTATTCTGGAGGTGCCTCTACTAATCCAACATACGAAGAAGTATGCAGTGGACTGACCGGGCATGCGGAGGCGGTACTCGTGGTATTCCATCCCGAGCAGGTCGAATACGATCGTTTGTTAAGACTCTTCTGGGAGTCTCACGATCCGACGCAAGGGATGCGTCAGGGCGCGGATGTTGGAACACAATACCGTTCCGGAATTTACACGTTCGACGAAGGTCATCTAGAGACGGCTCTGGAAAGTCGGCGTAGATATCAACCGTTACTTAACAATGCCGGTTACGGCAATATCACGACTGAGATCAGTCTGGCTGGTGAGTTTTTCTACGCGGAGGACTACCACCAACAATATCTCGCCAAGAATCCTAACGGTTACTGTGGTCTCGGCGGTACGGGTGTGGCCTGCGGTACGGGGATCGCACCGTCCTAGTTGCTCCGGGCGACCGGTATAAGGATTTCGAAGATGACACCGGTGCCGTCCGGGAGGTCACTACCGCGCGCCTTGCCGCCATGGAAGTTGGCGATCAGCGAAACGATATAAAGGCCGAGGCCTAGGTGGCGACGATCATCTCCCTCCTCACGCAAAGAGACTAGTGAATCGAAAAGTTGATCTTGCATAGCTTTCGGAAGCCGGGGTCCGCGGTTGATAACCGCTATCGAGAGCTTTCGGCGGGTGCCGCTGAGACGAACTTCGATCGTACTGTCCATCGGGCTGAAGCTCACGGCGTTATCGATGAGCTTATCCATCATCTGGGCAATGAGCTCTGCGGACCCTAGGATATTTGTCTGTGGTGCCCGATTCTCGTACTTAAAAGCACGATCTCGATAAACATCTCGGTAGGCGGCGACGCAATCCTCGAGGACTGCGTGAGTGTCGAAGGCCTCCGGTTCGGTGTTGGAGATAGCCTGCTCGATGATGGTAGCTTCACTCATCGCATTCAGTATGGAATCGAGCCGTCCCACACCTTCTCGCAGTCTGGTCATGTAGGGAGAGAGGTTGGATCCGTGGGGTTCTCGTTCCAAGTTATCAAGCGAGGTAGTAACGACCGCTAGCGGTGTCCTTAGTTCATGTGCAAGTTTGCCCTTGAGTGTGCTCAGGTAATCCGTGTACTCACTGAGCCTATTTAGGAGACGCGTGAAGCTACGGGCGAGATCACCGATCTCGTCTTTCGCTTTGCGACCTGGGAGCGTGGGACGAATCTCCCCCTTGGGACTAAGTGCACCGTCAGCGGCGCGGGCTAGTCGCCGGACTCTAAATGACAGCAGCGTCGCGTAGCTGAGGAGCCCTAGAGCTACTATTGCGGTTGCTAAGAGAGTTGTGCTCATCAGACGGACGAGCGCTCCGTTCGTTAAGGTCAAAATGGAGTCGCTGCTCTGCTCAAGAATAACTGCCCCCAACTGAGTTGCGCCACGGGAGATGGGCACCGATGCCGCCACAATGGCGCTTGCATCGGGGTCGCGCGCATACCAGGCTGTGACGGAATTGCCTTTCAGCGCGGTGCGCAATGCGGGATCGGCCAATCGACCCGGTGGTCCTTCGACATTCTCATAAGGCGGGTCATTTTGCCGGAGAATGAGGCGATAGAAGCGCTCCGCCAAGCTCAGTGTCACATTGTCAAAGTTAGTGGGGAGAGGATCGATCGCACCGTCGTCGGATAGCACCCAGCCGTCGACATTCACGATCCGCAAGCGTCTCCCCGGTTGCTCGAATCGCCTCGCAACCGCGTTCAGGCTGGTTGGGCGATACACTAATAGCCCCGGTTCATAGCCGTCAGCTCCTGAGCTTTCGAAGGCGACGCGGGGAGGGTTGAACGGGTCGACGTCTACTACGGAGACGCCAAGGTGTTTGCCTGCGAGCTCGAGTGGCAACCGTGCCTCTAAGGCGAATCCGCTCTGAGTCTCGCGCCAGAATCCAAGTACTCGGGCCTCGAAATCGCCCATAGGTTCGAAACGCGGGGCCATGGTTTGTTGGCCCCTGAGGGCGCCCGGCGCTCCCGTATGAAACATCAGCCAACGTGGTGTATCAGCCCCGGTAATTAAGACCACGCGATCCCCATACGGTGTTTCCCCGGGCCTGCGCTGATAGACGATCGAGCTATCAGAAAAGCTGAGGAAGAGGTATAGCATGCGATCCTGAAGGCCTGCCCAGAGACGCCCTCCGCTTCCGACCGGTACGCTTCCAGCCTCCGGTGTATCCCAGTCATCACGAAAACCGTCCAGCAACGGCTGGCCGCTCAGAGGATGGGCGTAGATCGTATACGCTGCCGCGGAGGAGTTGGCGTCCAATATGCCTAACTCTTGATCGCCGAGAGCCGCTGCCATAGTGTCCGCGCTAGCAAGTAGGGACTGCTCGAGACCAGATCGCAGAGCGCCTTCGAGTTCCTGGACGTATTGGTAGCCCGCCCAGGGCAAGGCCAACGTCAATAGACCTAGACCAAGCAATTGAATTCGCAAAGACACGCTTAACTCGGCGGTGTCTCTTGGTCGCTGATCCAGCGGTAGCCCATGCCATAAACTGCTTCAATTGCAGAGAATTGCTCGTCGACCGCGGAGAACTTCGCCCTAATGCGCTTTATCTGTGAGGTTACGCTGCCGTCATCTAAGACAACGTTGGCGGCCGCCATCAAATTTGTGCGAGTCCGAACGTATCCGGGATGCTTGGCTAGTGCATGCACGACCCAGAACTCAGTCAGCGTCAGGGGCACGATGTTGCTTTTCCAGGAAGCGGTCACCCGGTCGAGATCCAGCTGCAATGGTCCTCGTTCCAGTAGCTGGGCATCGGTTTCCGCAGAGGTGAGCGCGTCTACCCGTCTCAGCAGTGCTGCGACCCTGGCCAGAAGATGTTCGAGACTGATGCGCTTGCTGAGGTAGTCATCCGCTCCTAATCTCAAGCCCGATACGGCGTCCAGCTCACTCTCACGTGCGGTGAGGAAGATAATTGGCAGTTGAGCAGCCCGCGCTCGCAGCTCCCGGCACAATTCGAATCCCCCTTCCACTTCGCCGCGAAGATTGATGTCAATGATGACGAGGTCCGGGAGGCGATCCTCAAATGCGGAGAGGGCTTCCTTGCGCGTTGAGTAACCAGCCACGCGATACCCCTGTCTTTTCAGGGCCGCCAAATAATTGTCACGGATCGCAATCTCATCTTCGACGACTGCAACAAGCTTTCCGGGATTCATCGTTTTAATCTTAGGCCTGTAGGCTTATTCCTCGGTTACGTTCGGGCGCTTTGCCAAGAGTCTCAGGATACCAGCCTCAGATACGGTGTCAGTTATGAGTCCGTCCAGGGCTTGAGTGAACGGGAGGATCTGGATGGTTAGATCCTCTATCTCCACGAACTGGGTAGGTCCCGGCGCAAGGTTGAGTGCAACATAGACGACGCTCGGTTCGTCGTGGATCGAGTTCGACGTGTGGAGCCACGCGGGCTCCTCCTAACGACTCGCTTTGAGGCCGGTAGCCTCAGCCGGTAGCCTGGCGCTTAGGGCGTCATGAAGCCCTTGAGCTTGCCAATGGCGGTTGCCTCAATTTGCCTGATGCGTTCCGCAGAGACGTCATACTCCGCAGCTAATTCATGCAGGGTCGCTTTCTTTTCGGCTAACCACCGGCGCGCGACAATATCCCGACTCCGATCGTCCAACTCCGCCAACGCTTGACCCAAACGGTCATGCGTATCGGATTTCCAATCTGCCTGCTCGATCATCTCAGCAGGATCGCTGTTGAGACTGGGTAGGTAAGCGACGGGCGCGTAGTCCTCATCGTCAGTCGGGCTCGCGTCATAGGAGATATCACGACCGGCAAGTCGCTGCTCCATTCGGTTGACCTCAGCCGTACTCACACCGAGGTCTGCTGCAACTGCCTGGGTTTCGGCTGTTGATAACCAGCCAAGATTCTTTTTCGCCTTCCTGAGATTGAAGAACAGTTTTCTCTGAGCTTTCGTGGTGGCCACTTTGACCAGGCGCCAGTTCTTTAATACGTACTCGTGAATCTCGGCTCGAATCCAATGAACTGCGAAAGATACGAGCCTGACGCCTACCTCTGGGTCGAAACGCTTGACCGCTTTCATCAAGCCGATGTTGCCTTCCTGGATCAGGTCGCCGAGCGGCAGCCCATAGCCGGAATAGCCTCGCGCAATGTGCACGACAAATCGCAGATGGGACAGGATCAGCTGCTGGGCCGCTTCGAGGTCATCGCTCTCGCGCAGTTGGGTGGCAAGCTCGAACTCCTCTTCTTTCGTCAGAATAGAAACGCCACTCAGGGCCTGGATGTAATGATCCAAGCTTCCGATCGGCCCACCGAGCATCAGCTCGCTATCTCTGAGAGCAACGGCTGTAGTCACAAATCTACCTCCCTGGGCGGCGGATTCTAGCACTCTAGATCTTAGAGTGCTAAGAGACCAGCTAGTTCCCAACTTCTAAGGAGGAATATTGTTTATAAACAGCACTTTAAGTGGGATCGACATCCCGAAGATGGCGTGCCGTGGCAATGACAGCCCCGGCCCAGCCGAGAATTGCGCCGCCACCAAGGAGCAGGACAGTTTGTGCGGCGTTCAGCCCCACCAAGCGATAACCTGATTCATAGAGCTGGGCGAGAGATCTGGCGGGGGGGCTGATCAGGCCGAGCCCGGCCGCGGTGGTGATCGCTGCGACGATACCGCCGCCCAGTCCGTAGCAGAGCCCCAGATAGAGAAAAGGCCTCCGCACATAGCCATCGCTACCCCCGACCAGCTTGATGACTTCGATCTCCTCCCGACGGTTGTTGATCTCCAGACGGATCGTATTGCCGATCACGACCACCACCGCCAGACTGAGCAGCACGGTCGCGATGCCCACCGCCCGGTTTGCTAGTTCCGCAAGGGAACGCAGGCGGTCCACCCACGCCGTATCAAGCTGCACTAGCGCGGTCTGTTGCATCTCATCCAGGTCTCTAGCTAAAGCCTCAACGTCCCCCCGCGTCCCGCCCGCTGGCCGAACCACGAGAGCGTGCGGCAGCGGGTTCTCCTCTAGCGCGTCCAACGCTTCTCCAAACCCCGAGTAAGCACGGAAGTCCGCCAGCGCTTGAGCGCGATCGATGAGAACGGCTCGATTGACGTCCGGCCGTGCCTCGACATCGCGGGCCAAAACTTGAGCGCTTTCTTCATCAACGCTCATGTCTAAATAGACGGTGAAGTCCACCGCCGCCTCCAAAGATCCACTCAAGATACGCACGTTATTTACCATGACGTGTAGACCTGAGGGCAGCGCTAACGCGATCGCGATCACGGCGATGGTCATGGAGCTTCCGAGGGGCTGGCGAGAGATTCGCCCGAAAGCACCGACTAGGTTTTGTCTGTGTGCCGAGAAGTAGCGAGCAATAGAGTCCATAGGTTGATTCGGTTTTCTACCTCACTCAGGTTCGTCTACGACCTTTCCGTGATCGAGTCTGAGCCGTCGGTGTTGGAGCCTGTCGATGAGTTCAAGATCGTGAGTCGCAATAAGCAGCGTCACACCAACTTTGTTGAAACGCTCGAAAAGACGCATGATGTCGAGGGAGAGATCCGGATCGAGATTGCCGGTTGGCTCATCAGCAATGACCAGCTCTGGTCTGCTGGCGACGGCCCTGGCAATTCCAACACGCTGCTGCTCTCCGGTGGATAGCGATAAGGGAGAGTGCTTCTCGTACTCCAACAGGCCCACTTGGTCCAATGCGGCTCGGACCCTACGCTCCAGTTCGCGACGTCTGTGAGAAGCGATCATTAACGGCAGTGCTACGTTGTCGAAAACTGTTCGATCATTGAGTAGCTTGTGGTCCTGGAAGATGATGCCGATACGACGGCGGAAAAGCGGAATGCGTCGGCGAGGAATACGGGCTGTGTTCTGGTTGCCAACCAGCACCGTGCCCCTGGTCGGTCTCTCGATCAGTGAGACGAGTTTTAGCACCGTGCTTTTGCCGGCGCCCGACGGGCCGGTGAGGAAGGCCATTTCCCCCTTCTCGAGCCGAAAATTGACGCCCGAGAGTGCTTCCCGGCCGGCCGGATAGCGTTTGCCAACATTCTCAAAATGAATCATCGGTCAGGTTCTGCGAATAGGGCTCTGACAAAGGTTCGTGCTTCAAACGGATGTAGATCCCCGACATCCTCACCTGTGGAGAGGAATCGGACAGGGAGCTCGAGCTCCCGAGCAATGGCTAGCAGTATGCCTCCTTTTGCGGTGCCATCCAGCTTTGTGATCACTAAACCAGTCAGGCCAAGTGCGTCATGAAACTCCCGCGCCTGCTTCAGCGCATTTTGCCCCTGAGTCGCATCGAGTACGAGCAAGGTCTCGTGAGGCGCTGAAGCATCGATCCGTGCCATTACACGACTCACTTTCTTGAGTTGATCCATGAGGCCCGCGGATGTGTGGAGGCGCCCGGCGGTATCAGCAACAAGTACGTCGATATTGCGAGCCCGAGCGGACTCGAGCGCGTCGAAGGCGACCGCGGCAGGATCGGTGCCGAGCGCTTGTGCGATTACGCTGGAGTGCGTCCGCTCGCCCCACTCGGTCAACTGCTCAATAGCGCCAGCGCGAAAGGTATCGCCCGCGGCCAGCATGACGGAGTGTCCACTCACCGACAGCCGTGATGCTAATTTTCCTACGGTGGTTGTTTTCCCGGCGCCGTTGACGCCAACCATGAGCACGACGAAAGGCCTATGCTCGGGTTCGATGATTAGCGGTTGCTCAACCCTCGCCAACAGCTCAAGAACGTTGCTCTGAAGGGTGTCTACAAGATTCGTGTCTTTCGCTTTTCTGTGCGTGAACTCGCGTCTGAGTACATCAATGAGCCACTTGGTAGCGCTAACCCCCACGTCCGCCAGAAGCAACCGTGTCTCGAGCTCCTCGAAAGCGTCCTCATTGGGCGATGCTGAGAAAAGAACGCGCAGATCGGAACCGAGCCAGTCCCTGCCGCGACTCACGACGGATTTGAGCTTGTTCAGAACTCCCGACGATTCGTGTGCTGATGAGGAGGTCATTACGGCGATTCGCTGTTTGGCTCCCAGCCTCCGCGGCGCCCAGGCGCCGCAGGATTATACTGGGCCACGGTCTATCCTCAACGTCGCGGGGTTTTTTATGCAAAAGCGCCAAACGCGTGGTTCCGAAGGTGTTCGCATCATCGGTGGGGCGTGGCGCGGTCGCCGAATCGCGATTCCTCCAGCGACAGCGGTGCGCCCGACACCCGATCGGGTACGAGAGACGCTTTTCAACTGGTTATCTGATTTTCTCCCCGGGTCGCGCTGCCTGGACTTGTTCGCAGGGACCGGCGTACTAGGCTTCGAGGCTCTTTCCCGCGGTGCTCGTGAGGCCTGGTTGGTCGAGCGCGATCCGGCGCTGGTGAGCGCACTTAACGAGCGAAAAGCTTTACTCCAAGCGAGCGCTCGGGTCATTGAGGACGATGCACTGCAAGTGATATCTAAAACACCGTCCGAACCATTCGACATAGTTTTCGCGGACCCGCCCTTTGACATGGATCTTGTCGTGGTTCTTCAAAAACTAGCCGTCTGGGTAGACCAAAAAAATCTCATTTACGTGGAGCGTCAGGCACAGGCTGGCGTGCAACCCTTGGCCGATATGATTGAGGCATTGCCGGGTGCCCAACTCGTTAAGGAGAGCCGTGCAAGCCGGGTCAGCTTCGGTCTTTTGCGGCTCCAGAAATGACGCCACTAGGCTGTTGTAGCGTAAAATGCGCGGAGTCTCGAGCTTAGACCCCGTATATGCGATGAGTGTCAACGCCGTTTACCCAGGAACCTTCGACCCCTTCACCCGTGGTCACGAGGACCTAGTGCACCGGGCCACCGAGCTTTTTGACAAGGTGGTTGTGGCGATCGCATCGAGTCCCGGTAAAACACCCGTTTTCTCGCTGGACGAGCGCGTGGCGCTGGCGACAGAAGCGTTGCAGGGAGTTCAGGGCGTCGTCGTCACAGGTTACGATGGGCTCACAGTCGATTTCGCGCGAGACAACCAGCTGCAGGTAATCATTCGTGGCCTTCGAGCCGTTTCCGATTTCGAGTACGAGTTCCAGCTTGCAACTATGAATCGTCATCTGACGGATCGGGTGGAGACGGTATTCCTGACTCCCACCGAGAATTTCACATTCGTCTCCTCTAGCCTGGTTCGTGAAGTTGCCCAAATGGGTGGCGACGTTTCTGCCTTCGTTCATCCCCACGTGGCCGAGGCGCTTAGGATCAAATTTGGGCGTTAAAGTACTAAGAGCTCGTTCTTCGCGATGCTCAACGAGACGTAGATGGGCAGCCACCACTTTGGCAGTTTGTGTGGTGATGGGAACGTGTGCGAGCGCTGCTCCCAATCGAGCCGCAGTTGCCAGCGCTCATCCGCTTGCCAGCGAGGCGGGCGTAGAGATGCTCGCGCGAGGCGGGAACGCATTCGATGCGGCCGTCGCGGTTAGCGCCGCGTTGGGTGTGGTGGAACCGTACGGCTCGGGATTGGGGGGCGGAGGCTTTTTCCTCCTGCATCGAGCCTCGGACGGCTTGGACGTCTTAATCGATGCGCGTGAGGTCGCACCCGCCGCAGCCAGTGAGGGCATGTACCTGGATGCTAGCGGTGAGCCGATTCCCGGCGCCTCGCGAAACGGACCACTAGCAGCTGGAATTCCCGGTTTGCCGGCGGCCCTGGTCCACTTGGCGGAAAATTACGGGCGATTGCCTCTCAGTGAATCCTTACAGCCAGCGATCCGCCTAGCTGAGCAGGGGTTCCCCGCCTACGACTGGCACCTAACCCGGTTGGACCGCCGCGCCGAGAACATGAGCGATGCAGCGCTGGCCGTATTTCTTCCGGCAGGGGCCCCTCCGGTGCAAGGTAATCCCGTGAGGCAAGTCGATCTTGGAGAAACACTTCGCGCACTGGCGAGTGCAGGTCGGGACGGATTTTACCGTGGTGCGGTGGCCCGCCAGCTCGTCGACGGGGTGCGAGAGGGCGGTGGGATCTGGAGTGCCGAAGATCTGGCCAACTACCGAATTGTGGAACGCGAACCTCTTTTGGGTGCCTACCAGGGTGTCACGATAGTGTCGGTGCCACCGCCTTCGTCGGGCGGTGTCGCGCTCATCAACATGTTCAACATGCTGGCTGGCTATGATCTCCAGTCGACGGATCGCGTCACACGCACACATCTCCTCGTCGAAATCATGCGGCGAACCTTTCGTGATAGAGGGCAATATCTGGGGGACCCGGATTTTGTCAACATTCCGCTGGACATGTTGCTGCATCCGTTCTATGCGGTGGGACAACGCTCGAATCTGCGTATGGACCGGGCGACACCGAGTGGGGATCTGGCGGGAATTCAACCCTTGGAGACGAGTGGGGGCAACCAGACGAGCCATTTCTCCGTATTGGATACGGACGGTAATGTCGTGGCGTCGACCCAATCCATTAACTTTTCCTACGGCAGCGGGTACATGGCACCCGGGACGGGTGTTTTGTTGAACAATGAGATGGATGATTTCTCCAAGAAGCCCGGAGTGCCTAACGGTTATCAGTTATTGGGTGCTGAGGCCAACAGTATCCAGCCGGGCAAGCGCATGTTGTCGAGCATGACGCCCACGATCCTCAGGACCGACGACCAGGTGGCTGTCCTGGGAACCCCGGGGGGGAGTCAGATCATTACCATGGTTTTTCTGGCAGGACTCGCGTGGATCGAAGGTTCGGATGCGGCGGATATGGCTGGGAGACCCCGCTTCCACCACCAGTACTTTCCAGACCGCATTTTCTTTGAGCCCGCCTCTCTGACGACTGCTGAGCAAGCTTCTCTGGAAGCCATGGGGCACACCTTGACACCGAACCGCCGGACCACTGGCAATGGCAATTTACAGATCGTGACCTGGAATCGAACCACCGGTGAGGTAGATGCGGCTTCAGATCCTCGTGGCCTGGGCGAGCCTCGCTTCTTCGATCCCTGATTCTGCGCTGGGCCAAGGCTAGTCTGCATTCAGCGCTGACAGCGCGGACAATAATAGGTTGCGCGCTGGCCGATGGTGCGAACCGTGATCGGAGTGGTGCACCGGCGACAGCCCTCTCCCGCCTTGTCGTAGACGTCCAGCGACAGCTGAAAGTAGCCGGGACGTCCGTCACTACCGACGAAATCCTGAAGGGTGGTACCTCCGGCCGTTATGGCATCATTCAAAACCGCACGAACTGCACGGACGAGTCTGTCCAGGCGTTTGCAAGAGATGCGTCCGGCAGAACGGCTTGGGTGTATGCTTGCGCGGAACAAGGACTCGTTCGCGTAGATGTTGCCGACGCCAGCTACGATACGAGCATTCATCAGAAACTGCTTTATGGCGACGCGGCGTCCCTTCGATACGCTCCGTAGGTACTCGGGGGTGAACAGGGGGCCGAGCGGCTCGGGCCCCATGTCTTTCAGCAACCAGTGTCTTTCGGGCTCGGTCGAGAAATGCAGGCTCCCGAAGCGCCGCGGATCATTAAACCGAACCAACGCGCCGGATGAGAATTCGAGATCGACGTGGTCGTGCTTCGAAGGTTGATTGGGGCTCGCGAGATAACGAAGGCTTCCGGACATGCCCAGATGCAAGAGTAGCGTGCCTCCTGTTGTTGACATGAGCAGGTATTTGCCCCGCCTGGAAACATTCGTCACTGACTGATCCCGAAGTCGTTCGGCGAGGTAGGGTTCAATCGGCCAGCGCAACCGTCGCTCGCGAATCGAAACGTTCTTGATAGTTTCGCCTACAACGAGGGGGATCAAACCCCTTCTCGTCGTTTCCACTTCTGGTAGTTCGGGCATGAAAAAAGCTTACGCGGCCGCGAAAGGGACTGCCATAGGCGGCTTTAGTGATCTGGCGCGCGAGACTAGGAATTACTTTGGAGCAGGCTCGTCCTTAGTAACGAGCAGAGCAGTAGCGGAAACGCCCGCTTTATTTGATTTTGCCCTCTTTGTACAAGACGTGCTTGCGCACTCTCGGATCGTACTTCTTAACTTCCATCTTCTCCGGATGGAGGCGTTTGTTTTTGGTGGTCGTGTAGAAGTGACCCGTCCCGGCAGAGGAGTTGAGCCTAATCTTGTCTCTCATCCCAGATTCCCCTAAAGCTTCTCGCCGCGCTCGCGTAGGTTCTTTACCACCTGCTCGATACCCAGTTTCTCTATGATCCTCAGGCCGTTGTGGGACACTTTGAGCTTGATGAAGCGCTGCTCATTCTCCAGCCAGAACCTCTGAGTGTGGAGATTCGGCAGAAAGCGCCGCCGCGTCTTATTGTGCGCGTGGGAAACGTTGTTACCCGACATGGGGCGCTTCCCGGTCACTTGGCAGACTCTGGACATTGGAGCGCAACCTGTAAGGCCATTGGAAAGAGGCCGGGGACTATACCTTCTGAGTGACCTTGGATCCAGCCTCTACCCGCATTCTGGAGGTTGGATCCGGTTTTACCGGTGCGCATAAGTCTTTGAGTCTCGTGGGAAACCCATGCAAACTGGTGGAAAATGGGCTTCCTTGGCGATAAGCTGCCCAGCAGTTCGAGTACCTACACATGCCCAAAGCAGCGAATGACAACGGGCCCAGGATCATTCTGGGCGTCACCGGCGGTATCGCCACCTACAAGAGCCCGGATCTGGTCCGGCGGCTCCGGGAGCGGGGTGCCCAGGTCCAGGTTGTGATGAGCCGGGGGGCGAGAGCTTTCGTGTCACCAATAACGTTCCAGGCTGTTTCAGGCGGACGCGTCCGAGATGAGCTATGGGATGAGGCTAGCGAGGCTGCCATGGGCCATATCGAGCTAGCGCGTTGGGCAGACCTTGTATTGGTAGCGCCTGCAACGGCGCATTGCTTGGGATCTCTGGCGGCAGGTTTGGCGAGCGATCTGTTGACGACGCTGTGTTTAGCTACGGAAGCTCAAATTATTCTGGCACCCGCCATGAACCAAGCGATGTGGTCGAATCCTGCGGTGCAGGAGAATCGCGAGTTGCTGGAGCGAAGAGGTGTGCGCTTCCTCGGGCCCGCGGAAGGCGACCAGGCGTGTGGGGAAGTGGGCCCGGGTCGCATGATGGAGCCTTTGGACATCGTCCGAAGCGTCTTTGAGAAACCGGCTCGTTTTTCGTCCCAGTCTCTGAAGGGGCTCACCGTGATCGTTACGGCGGGGCCGACGAGGGAACCGATCGATCCGGTGCGCTACATCACCAACAGGAGCTCTGGAAAGATGGGTTTCGCGCTTGCCGCAGCCGCTGAAGAAGCGGGAGCCAAGGTTATATTGGTGAGCGGCCCGGTCTCGATGGCTACACCGCAAGGGGTCGAGAGAATAGACGTCGAAACGGCGGAAGAGATGTACGCGAGCGTCCATGCACGTGTCAGCGAGGCGGATCTATTCATCGCGTGTGCAGCCGTATCTGACTACAAGCCGGAAACCGAGGCTGACGAAAAACTTAAACGGACCCAGAAGACGCTGAATTTGGAGCTGATTCGCTCTCCTGACACCCTAGCGAGTGTTGCTGAGCTTAAGGACGGCCCATTCACGGTAGGGTTCGCTGCAGAAACACAGAATGTTGCAGAGAACGCTCGCAGTAAATTGACTCGCAAAGGCCTCGACATGATCGCCGCGAATCAAGTGGGGCGCGACTGTGGCTTCGATCAGGAAACCAACTCCCTCATGGTGTTCTGGGACAACGATGAAGTCGACCTGGAGCGGGCATCGAAGCCCGTTCTGGCTGGAAGACTCATCCACCTGATTGCGGAGCGCTACCGCGCGGCGCACTCGGAACGAGATTCCACCCAGGCTGTATAGCCTCTATTCATGAACGACACACCCGCCCGGCGTATCCGGTTGAAGATACTTGATGCCCGACTGGGCTCAGAGATCCCACTTCCCGAACGGGGTACAGCCGGCTCGGCGGGCGTTGACCTTCGGGCCTGCCTGGACCAGCCGTTAGAGCTGCAGCCTGGGGAATGTGAGCTGATTTCTTCCGGTCTGTCCATCTATCTGGAGGACCCCGGGCTCGCCGCCGTCATCCTTCCGCGTTCGGGCCTCGGCCACAAGCACGGTATCGTGCTCGGCAATTTGGTCGGTCTGATCGACTCTGATTATCAGGGAGAGCTTTTGATTTCCTGCTGGAATCGGGGTGCTGAGCCTTTTCGTATCGAGCCGGGAGAGCGCATCGCGCAACTCGTGATCGTTCCAGTAGTTCAGGCGGAGTTCGATGTGGTGGATTCGTTCGAGGAAAGCGCTCGTGGTGCGGGGGGGTTCGGCCACACAGGCAGCGGATAAGTTTGTTCGCTCGCCTGGTAGGTCATTGGATCGGGTCGATATCCTTAACCAGGCGAGATTAGCTGGATCACGTTTTTCGGAATAGATGGCCGGTATTACGATGTCGCTTACTGGAGTGCGGCGCCATACTGGTTGCGATATGAGCGCATTGCGGGGAGGAATTCCGCGTACCTCGCGTCGTTTTCCAAGTGATCCACAAGATCGGTTAGACAGACGATGCTGCGAACCGGTACGCCCAGTCGTTCTCCAAGTTCCCGCACTGCAGACTCACGGCCGCGGCTACCTACCTCCTCCCGGTCCAACGCGACCAAAACGCCGGCTGGCTCGCCACCCTCTGATCTGATTATTTGGATGGCCTCCGTGACGGCGGTACCCGCTGTGATGACATCGTCGAGGATGAGGACTCTTCCGGAGATCTCGGCACCGACGCTGGCACCGCCCTCACCGTGGTCCTTTACCTCTTTGCGGTTGTACGCAAACGGGCTGTTGATGTCATGATGCTCGGCCAATGCGGCGGCCGTGAGGGCGACCAGCCCTATTCCCTTGTATGCGGGCCCGAAGAGCATATCGAACTCGATATCGATGTCGCTTAGTGCGGACGCATAACAACGCCCTACCTTCGCTGCCGCGTGCCCGGTGTTGAATAAACCGGCATTGAAAAAGTAGGGGCTTATGCGGCCTGACTTCAGCTCGAAGTTGCCGAATCGCAATACGCCGAGTTCCAGCGCTAACTCCAGGAATTGCGTTTTATAAGCTTGCATGATCGAACAGAACTCGCCCTCGTATCATACAGCGGTTCAACGGGACGAGGGGGAGTCAGTGCCTGGGGCCTGCCCAGGCTGTGGGTTCGGGTCGTTTTCGGACCACGGCGCGACCGCCAGCAGGAGTAGCATCCCCGGAATCGCAACTATCACGCACAGCAGGAAGAAGTTGAAGTAGCCGATGGCTTCTACTATGAACCCTGTTGTTGCGTTAGCAAAAGTCCTCGGTACTGCGGTGACACTTGTCAGCAAGGCAAACTGAGTCGCTGTGAATCTGCGGCTAGTCTGCTTGGCTATAAAGGCAGTTAAAGCTACTGTCCCGAGACCGACACCCAGATACTCTAGACCCGTCGCTGCTGCCAGCGCATAGAGGTTGTTGCCAATCTTGGCGAGCGCCGCATAGCCGAAAATAGAGATGATCTGGACGAAACCGAATATCCACAAGGCTCGATTGATGGATATCTTCAACATCAATAGTCCGCCTAGCAGGGTGCCCCCAATCGTCGATCCGAGAATCACGAACTTGGCGACGGTTCCTATCTCGGTAAGGGTAAACCCGATGTCGATGAAGAAGGGAGTCTGCAGGGCGACTGCCATGTTGTCGCCCAGTTTGTAGAACAACATAAAGCTCAGTATGAGCAGAGCTGACTTTGCTCCGCCTCTGCTGAAGAACTCGGCGAAGGGTTCGGTGACGGCTTCTCGCACAGAGCGAGGGGCTATACGTTCATCCGCCGTCTCGGGCACCAAGAACGTTGTGATCATTCCTACACACATGAACAGGCCCACGAGCCAGAAAACCGTCCCCCACGGCAGGAGGTCGGCGAGGACGAATGCGAGTGAGCCCGGCACTAACGATGAGACGCGGTACGCATTGATGAAGATGGAGTTGCCCGTGCCCAGCTCGTCATCCGCCAGCATCTCCCTTCGGTAGGCGTCGAGTACGATGTCTTGAGTGGCGCTGAATAGCGAGGTCAAAAAGACGAGCCACGCGACTGCGGTCAGGTTGACGCTAGGATCGACTCCGCCAAACTGCGTGATGCACAGCAGCAATAGACATTGGCTCGCCAGCGTCCAGCCGCGGCGTCGGCCAAGGAAGGGCAGGCTGAACCGATCGAGAAACGGCGCCCATAAGAACTTCCACGTGTACGGCAGTGTGACAAGAGTGAAAAGGCCGATGGTAGCCAGATCGACGCCTTCGGTGCGCAGCCACGCTGGTATGAGTTGAATAAGTACGTAGAGCGGCATTCCAGACGAGAAGCCTTGAAAAATGCAGATGAGCATGTGGCGATTCAGGAGAATCTGCTGCCACGATCGGTGCCCTGCGTCAGAGTGATCTGTCAAGATGGGATCTCGTTACAGATAAGGGTTTTCCGCTTGATGACCAAGAGTTAGACCTGTCGGTATGTGACGGAAACGTTTGCGATTATGTGATGATCGGGTGTAATTGAATATCAATGTAGCCGAAAATTCCGTCGCTAACCAACGGGCGGAAGACAAGCCTGCAGGGACGAGGGTATTCATGGGCGTTGTGTTATGTCCTTTAGAGGAGATCGCTGATCCTGGCAGCTGCGAGTTCAGCTGGGGCGACGGCCCGTGGCCGTTGGAGTTCTTCGTGGTTCGAAAGGACTCAAATTTGTCCGGGTTCGTCAACCGGTGTCCCCACGCGGGCCATGCGCTGAACTGGCAATCGAATCGCTTTTTAACGCGGGAACAGGATCTGATCCTGTGCAATTCGCACGGGGCGCGTTTTCGGATTGTAGATGGGCTTTGTGTAAGCGGCCCCTGTCCCGGAGCTAGCCTGGAGCGCATCGCCCTCAGTGTCGAAGACGGTCAGGTCCTGGCGGACGAGGAGGAGTTGAACTCCCTGGCCCAAAGGCTCATGGCTTCGGAAACTGCGAAGTAACGCAGCTATAAGATACTCACCTCAGACGAAAGTAGAGATCGGTTACTTCGTGGCCGAGTTGCCTGCCGCGGCGCTCGAACTTCGTTGGTGGTCTCTGCGCAAGTGGGTCGTCATCGTCTGATCCTGTCGAAGAGGTGAACTGGCCGTTTTGCCTGAGGACTGAGTTGACATGATCGGCGTAGTCATTCCAGTCGGTAGCGACATGGAATAGCCCGTCTGGTTTTAACACTCGAGCGACCTGGCGCACGAAAGTGGGTTGCACTAGGCGACGCTTGTGGTGGCGTTCTTTCGGCCACGGGTCCGGAAAGAACAGGTTGACTACATCCAACTTAGCGTTGGGGAGCATCTGATCGAGTACCTCTGCGGCGTCACGCTGAATAACCCGGACATTGGTGGCACCTGCGCGTTCTAGTAGCAGTAACAGGTGTCCGATTCCGGGCTCGTGGACCTCGACACCGAGGTAGTCGATCGAGGGGTTATTGACCGACTGTGTCAGCAAAGCCTCTCCGTCGCCGAACCCGATGTCCAGCACTAATGGAGCGGCTCGGCCGAAGACGAGTCCGAGGTCGATAGGTCGGTCCTGATATTGGAGTCCCCAACGAGGCATCAACTCCGTGAGCGCCCTTCCTTGTGCAGGGGTCATTCGCCCGGGACGGCGGACGAAGCTACGAATCTTGCGATGGTGTGATTTGCTCATCAACGTCATTTTAGGTGGCGGCCTCGGCGCTATTTCTTGTCAGACGATGCGTGCCAGGATGGTTAGCTGTTTCGATACCCAGTAGAGAGCTCGCCGCTACGATTGGTCAAGGAGATGTAACACTAGGTGCCAGATTGTAGACTTTGTGGGGAGGCGGTCGGCGTGCGGACGTTATCAGGGCAAGTAGTGAGATTATCAAAGAAAATAGCATCACATCCTCTCTATCTGCGCATAAAGCTGTTTCTGAAACGGTTGAGCGGCCGAGAATTGCGGGTTCGTTCTGATGTGGCGCTCGAAACTGACTCCGCCGGAGGTTGGACTTTCTCCAAAATTCATTTGGGGCACGGTTCCATCGCCTATTCTCTGGGAATTGGTGATTTTATCGCCTTCGATTTGCTGCTCATCGAAGTCTATGGATCGACAGTTCACGCTTTCGATCCTACGCCAGCTTCAGTGGAGTCGATAAAGAATCAAGATTTGACCAGGCAGTTTGTATTTCACCCTTGGGCTGTAGCCGGCAGTGATGGTGTTCTAAGGATGACTCAGCGAGTGAATAGGAAGGGACGCAAATCAAAGACGATGTGGACTGCAGTTCTAGAACCATCTGATGGCGCAGAGGTAATCGAAGTGCCGTGTTTCTCGCTTGCATCAATTATGAAGAAACTGAACCATAAGACTATCGATCTGTTGAAGATTGATGTCGAAGGATCCGAGTACGAAATCATTGAAAGCCTGATAGTTTTGCCGAACAAGCCTGGACAATTGCTCATTGAATTCCACCATAGGTTTCCGAATATTGGCTTGGAGAAGACGGCCGAAGCCATCAGAAAACTACGAGCGGTTGGATATGAAGTATTTGCAGTATCGCTTACTGGTCGAGAGATTAGCTTTATTCATGAGAGTCGGCTCTAGGGACAGACAAACTAGACTCAACTGCTACCAGCACATCGGCACCATTCCTCTACTGTGTGACGGTGACTCTGGAGTTCGTCCGATTGTAAAATCAGTGGAATCCAGGGATTTGCGGGCGTAGTTCAACGGTAGAACCTCAGCTTCCCAAGCTGATGATGGGGGTTCGATTCCCCTCGCCCGCTCCAACACATGGCATTGGCTTACCCCTCTACCTAAGCGCAAAACAGGGGGAAATTCCCTGGAACCATAGGGGGTTTCTTAAAGTTACAGAGGGTCGGTTGACCTGCACCGCCGTTCCACCCAGCATTAGCGCCATGGGTCGAATCGGTTTAGTTCTCTGCGCACTCTTGGCAAGCGCCGTGGTTTCCGCGGCTGTTCTCCAGAGTGTTGAGGTGACAAATCAGGGCAGGCGTTATGAACTGCTCATGCTGAGCCAGTTGAGTGCACCGAGGGAGGCAATTTTTGACGTCCTCACGGACTATGAGCAGTTTGGACGAATATCGCGTATCTATACTGAGTCCGGTTACCTGGATCCAGCACCTGATGGGACGCCCATGGTGTACACAACGATAGAGGGCTGTGTGCTGTTCTTCTGCAAGAGTGGGCTACGCCGCGTCGAGTTGTTGGAAACCAGAGCGCCCAGTTTTATTCGTACCGTCACACTGCCGGAACATAGTGATTTTCGCTACGGGGTCTCCCAGTGGGACTTAGAGCCAGACGGGGACGGGACTCTGCTGACCTATCATATGGAGATGGAACCGGATTTCTGGGTGCCACCCGTCATCGGTCCCTGGATCCTCAAACAGCGGCTTGAAAGCGGCGGGCGCCGAGGCATAAAGCGAATCGAACGGCTCGCGCTGGAGAATGGCACATTAGGCTCTGAGCACTAGTGGCCGAATTCGCCGCCTCGCTCATCGCCTGGTTTGAGCATTCCGGGCGCCGCGATCTTCCATGGCAGACCGACCGGAATCCCTATCGAGTGTGGGTTTCCGAGATCATGCTCCAACAGACTCAGGTTGCCACTGTCATTCCTTACTTCATGCGCTTCATGGAGCGGTTTCCGAGTGTCGAAGCACTCGCTTGCGCGGAGCTTGACGATGTCCTTGCCGTGTGGTCCGGTCTTGGCTATTACGCGCGAGCGCGCAATCTGCACCGCGCTGCCAAACTCGTGTTCGACAAGCAAAAGGGCACATTTCCAACTTCCATCGAGGGCTTGATGGACTTGCCTGGTGTTGGCCGTTCCACAGCCGGGGCAATACTCTCACTGTCTTGCGATAAACGTGCGCCGATACTGGATGGCAACGTCAAGCGGGTTCTGGCGCGCTATCACGCCGTCGAGGGTTGGCCTGGTCACGCGCGCGTTAGCAAACGGCTGTGGTCGCTCGCTGAGCGACACACCCCAAAAGACCGAGTGGCCGACTACACGCAGGCGATCATGGACTTGGGTGCGACATTGTGCGTGCGTAAGCGGCCGCTTTGCGAGCAATGTCCTGTGAGCGTGGGCTGCAAAGCGCGTATTGCGGGTCTCCAAGATTCTGTGCCTGGCGCTCGACCACGACGAGAAAAACCTCGTCGTGAGGTCCATATGCTCTTGGTGCGTGATCCCGACAGGAGGGTGCTGCTCGCTAAACGACCACCGAGCGGAATCTGGGGTGGTCTTTACAGCCTGCCCGAGTTGGCGGATGACGAGGATCCGAGACTGTGGTGTGACCGCCATCTTGGCGCTTTGGTCGATCGGCAAACGGCGCTGGATAAAGTGGAGCACTCGTTTACCCATTTTGACCTGAGCATCCGACCGTTGTTGATTCGGCTCGCCACCTTGCCCCGCTCGCTGATGGATCGGAAGGAATGGCTCTGGTATAACCCGGCGCATGATATTGAGGTCGGTGTTGCTGCGCCCGTGGCGGCCTTGCTAAAAACGCTTAGGACCGAAGAGGAAATCTCGCAATGAGCCGGACTGTAAACTGCGTGTTATTGGGTACCGAGTCTGAGGGACTCGATCGATCACCTTACCCCGGTGACTTGGGACAAAGGATTTATGAGAACGTTTCCAAGCTTGCGTGGCAACGATGGCTTGGGCACCAGACCATGCTGATCAATGAGTACCGATTGACGGTTCACGAACCCAAAGCGCGCAAGTTTCTTGAAGAGGAAATGGAGAAATTCTTCTTCGGTGAGGGTTCGGAAAAACCGCCCGACTTCAAAGAGGGATAATGGGAACACTCCTCTTTTCTGAGATAAGAGGAATGTCCCTCGAACGATCCACTATCGGTTCATGCGGTTCTCTATGAGTTCTTCCACCACCGCTGGGTCCGCTAGCGTTGAGGTGTCGCCGAGATCGTCGTAAGCGTTTTCGGCAACCTTCCTAAGAATTCGTCGCATGATCTTTCCAGAGCGCGTCTTGGGCAATCCCGGCGCCCACTGAAGGTGGTCGGGGCTTGCGATCGGGCCGATTTCCTGCCTGACCCAAGCGACGAGTTCTTTACGAAGCGGGTCATCCGGTGTTTCGCCTGCGTTCAACGTGACGTACGCATAAATTCCCTGGCCCTTAATTTCGTGTGGGAAGCCCACCACTGCCGCTTCGGCTACTTTCGCGTGTGCAACCAGCGCGCTCTCCACTTCTGCGGTCCCCATTCGATGGCCGGACACGTTGATCACGTCATCCACGCGTCCGGTAATCCAGTAATAACCGTCAGTATCTCGGCGAGCGCCGTCTCCAGTGAAATATCTGCCGGGGAACTGGCTGAAGTAGGTCTCGAAGAAACGCTGATGATCGCCATAGACTGTGCGCATCTGGCCGGGCCAACTGTCGAGCATGACGAGATTACCCGCCGCTTCTCCCTCAAGTTCAACCCCTTCGCTGTTCACGATGGCGGGTCGAATGCCGAAGAATGGCAGTGTCGCTGAACCTGGCTTTAGTGCGGTTGCGCCGGGCAAAGGCGTCAGTAAGATTCCACCTGTTTCGGTCTGCCACCAAGTGTCGACGATTGGACACGCCTGTTCGCCGACCACTCGGTAGTACCATTCCCAGGCTTCCGGGTTGATTGGCTCACCAACGGTACCGAGCAATCTGAGGGTTGCCCGGGAGCATCGCTTCACCGGCTCCTCACCGTCGCGCATCAGCGCACGAATTGCGGTTGGCGCGGTGTAAAAGATGTTGACCTTGTGTTTGTCGACCACCTGCCAGAAACGGCTGGAATCGGGGTAGTTGGGGACCCCCTCGAACATCAGTGTCGTTGCGCCATTTGCCAGGGGCCCATAGACGATATAGGTGTGGCCTGTGACCCAGCCTACATCGGCTGTGCACCAGTAGATCTCGCCGTCGTGATAGTCGAACACGTGCTGGTGCGTCATCGCCGCGAAGACAAGGTATCCGCCCGAGGTATGCAATACGCCTTTCGGTTTTCCGGTCGATCCGGA
>CAYLKA010000041.1:0-22034 GCA_964384125.1 uncultured Gammaproteobacteria bacterium
CGGCAGTTCGCTGGATCGCAGATCCCACCGGACATCTATTATTCGGATCACGCGACGATCGCGCTGGGTGGGAAGACGGTGGAGCTACACTACACCGGCCGCAACCACACCGACGACATGACCATAGTCCTCTTTCCAGAAGAACGAACTATCTACACGGTCGACTTCCTGACACCGAAACGCCCACCCCGAACGCAACTGCACGGCGGGTTTATTCTCGATTGGGTCGAGTCCCTGCGACAAGTAGAACAACTGGACTTCGACATCATCTCACCCGGACACGAATTGCCCGGAACTAAAGCAGACGTTATCGAGCAACGCCAATACCTCGAAGACCTCGTAGCGGCCGTCTCGACGGGGATCGCCGAAGGCAAAAACAAGGAGGAGTTAGTCGAGACAATTTTAATGGAGGACTACGATCATCTGATCGAGTACAACGTCTCCCGAGCGCGAAACGTTGCCGGAACTTATGAGATGTTGATAGCTCAGTGACGTGCTGGCCAGATTAGATTACACCAGGACGAGACTCAATCCCGGAAAGATGATCAGCAGAATCAGGACGATAAGCATAATCACAGCGAATGGAAAAGCACCCGCGAAAATATCAAACAACGAGATACGGTCGTCATCCGCCAGCGTAGCTTTGATGACGTAGCAGGCAATTCCGAGCGGCGGGGTCAAAAGTCCGATCTCCGCCCCAACAATAGTGACGATCCCGAACCACACTAGGCTGACGCCATAGGGTTCCATGATCGGCAGAAACAATGGCACCATGATCAGGATGATGGAGGTGGTGTCTAGAATCGTACCCATGAGAATCAGGATTACGACGTAGATTGCGAGGATTCCATAGAGCCCTATCTCGGCCTGTGTGATCCACTCACCTAGGTCGTTTGGAAGGCCGGACAATGCCAACATCCGGCTGTACATGGTCGCGGCGACAATTAACATCAGGATGGACGCAGCGATGTGCCCGGTCTCCACCAGAACGCGCCAGAGCGCGCTTCGGTCCAGCCTACGTTTCAATAGCGCGACGATCAGCGCACCGAGCGCGCCGACAGCGCCCGCTTCCGTCGGCGTGAAAAAACCGCCGTAGATTCCACCGAGCACCAGCAACACCAGAATAACGATCGGTGCGGTCTTGTAAGCAATCTCTCTCGGGGTCATATTGGACTGCCCCTCAGCCCGCGTCGCCATGTCCTCACCGCCGACATATCCCGGCATGAAATGCGCCATGGCGACGATGGCAACCGCATAGGCGAGCGACAGCAAGATTCCCGGCACGATACCGGCAGTAAAAAGGTCAGCGACCGATTGCTCCGTAATGAGAGCGTAGATAATCAGCATGACACTCGGAGGGATCAGCATGCCTAGCACTGAGCTTCCTGCCACGACGCCGACGGCGAAACGAGGCTGATACCCGAATCGAAGCATCTCCGGAACAGAGACGCGCGTAAAAACAGCGGCCGACGCGATGCTCACACCCGTAATCGCAGCGAATCCGGCGTTCGCCGCCACCGTCGCAACGCCTAATCCACCCTTCAGACGTCGCAGTGCATGATTCGCGACCTCGTATATGTCGCGTCCCAGTTCGCACTGACTGACTAAAAGGCCCATGAGCACGAAGAGTGGAATCACGCCGAAGATGTAGTCCTCCAGGCTATTGGAAGCGGCCAGTGTTAAAAGATAGATAGGTGCCTCTAACGTACCCCGCAACAACCAGACGCTGATGAACGAAACCAACCCCAACGCCACGGGAACATAGAGACCCGCATAAATGAGCACCAGGATCGCGATAACCGAAAGTAGTCCAACCTCGAATCCGGTCATTACGGGTCCGATCCGGCACTGCTAGAGGAGTGAGCCTGCAGTGCCTTGACGTTCTGCCAGGCCAGAACCAAGAACTGCAAGGCCACGACAATGCAGCCGAGGACGAGTATCAGGCGAATTGGCCACACTTGGACAACGAACAGTCCCTCGTTTCCAGCGAAGTACCCTCTTTCATAGGCTTCGATCAAACGGGGTATGGCTCCAAGCAGGATAAACATGAAGAATGCAGCGCCAGCCAAATCGAACAGGACACCCAAAATGCGGCCAATAGTAGGCCGGCGCATCATTATTTGGCGGTACAGTCCATCAGATCGAGTGAGACGCCCCGTCCTAACCGCATCGCTAATCTGTAGAAAGACGATGCCGACGATGGAGAGCTCGACAACTTCTGCGACACCCTGAATGGGCGCATTGAAAAAATACCGAGCCAACACATCGACGTTTATCAGGACCATCAACGCAAAAATCCACGCCGTCCCAACGCTGTTAAGCCCGGCGACCAAAGCCATAAAGGCTCGACTGATGGGGTTGCCGGTCGCGTCGAAAGCCCCGGCCGGTTCGCTCATAGTTCCCGGTCCCAGTGCCTGACGATCGGTTGGTTGTTGGCCCGCATGACGTCCATGTAGTCGCGGAGAATCTGGCGCCCCGGTAACCCACGTTCCTCAAGATCCTCGGCCCACTCCTTAGCCATGTTCGGCAGGCTATCTGCCCAAACGCGTCGCTGCGCGTCGGTGAGCGGCTGAATCGTCCCGCCTTGCGCCACGAACTCTTCGCGGCTGGATTGAGCACGCCGATCCGTTTCCCGTGCAAGCTCGTCACGATAGTCGATCGCCGTCTCGACCAGCACGTCACGCACTTCCTCCGGCATCCGATCATAAGTACGACGGTTCATAGTTATGACTTTAGAGGTCACAGCACCGAGGCGAATGTCTATCATGTAGGGCGCGACCTCGTACAGCTTATAAGCTACAGCCGACTCTGCCCATGCGACCGTACCTTCTGTGAGGCCGGTCGCTATGTTGTTGTAGAAGTCACCTAGGTTACTGCTGACTGCAGCGGAACCCAGACCTTGAACGTAACGCAGATTCAAGCCCACACCACAAATCTTCTTGCCTCGAAAGTCCTCTAGAGATTCGATCGGCTCATTCATCAGCACCTGATAGGTGTCGATGGCACCTGCCGCCGTGAGAAACACCTGGTTGTAGTCATCCCATTCCCTGCGCAGCTCCGGGTAACGGTCAACTAACTCGTCAACCGTGCGAGCGACCAGGCCGATATCGGCCGTGACTAACGGCGTCACGAAGCTGATGTTGTAGAACGGCACCTTGTCCGGGTGGAACGGCGAGGTAATGATGCCGATATCCGCCAGTCCGTACTGCAGCGCCTCAAGCACACCGCCGGTCTTAGCAACCGTGCCACCGAATGCCCTATTCCAGTCAATCTGATAGTTACCCTTTTCCGCTAGACGACGATCGACCTCGGGCATGTAGTAGTTCATGAAAACCCTGACCCAGAGCGCGGTGGGCGCGTACGCATCGATCACGGTGAGAGGAACGACCTCCTGGGAGCGTGAAACCCCACCCAACCCGAGCGGAACAGCACACAGGAAGATCAGGAGGGTTCGGCGGAGCCTGCGGAACAGTTCGCTCGAATTCATTAGTTTTCTCTTCGTGGACTGTCAGAGGTGGGCTAAGTGTATCGCCCTCAATTTTGTTGTGCTCTACCCTACCGGTGAAGGGCCCGAGCAAATTCGAAGATAATATTTTTTACTTAATTATCAAGAAGATAAAAATGATCCTAGCTTTTCAGGTACGAGAGAAGCGCTTCCGGGGGGTAGCGTCCCCGCGTATACTCACGCAGAGTAAGAATTAGGCTATTTTCCCGATGATCCCCGTCAGCTGATGTTTTTATCGAAAAACCCCGGTTACGGTGGGAGTTCAGTCACCTCTTGCAAACGAATGAAGCTCACGTGACTAAGGGCGCCAAAACAATGGCCTCTATGGACCATCAAGAGCTTCTGCATGACATCGTAATTTCCAGCGGCTGCCTCTTCTGAGACCCCGCTGTTCCCACAGCCACCTTTTGCGAATTCTTTTTGAGGAGTCTTCAGCTATGAGAGTCGGATTCATTGGGCTAGGTCGTATGGGCCATGGGATGGCCACGCGGATTTTGAACGCCGGCCATGACCTCGCCATCTACGATCAGATTTCCTCAACGTTGGAGACACTCGGCGCGGCAGGCGCAAGCGTCGCCGATTCTGTCGCACAGGTCGTCGCGGACCGCGAGCTAGTGATCTCGATGCTCCCGCACGACGAGGCTTTGGAGGAACTCGCCTTCTCTGAGGGCGGTTTGCTCGAGTCCATGGCCAAAGGCACGATCCACATGCCCAGCGGCACCCACGGAATAGATATCATCAGGCGCCTGACTGTCGCGCATAAACAAGCCGGCCAGATCCTGGTAGCCGGACACGTTCTTGGGCGCCCGGACCTCGCGGCCGAAGGCGAACTCACCATAATCCCAGGCGGCCCGCAGAAGGCTCTCGAACAACTCCAGCCGATCTTCGATGTGCTGGCAAAGCGAACTTTCATCACCGGGGACGAGCCTCAGACATCCACCGCCGTTAAAATCGCCAACAACTTCGTGCTCGGATCCGCGATCGAAGTCATCGGCGAGAGCATGTCGCTTGTCAGGAAATTCGATGTCGATCCGGCCCTCTTCCAACAGGTGCTAACCGAGGGATTATTCGGCGCGCCCGCGTATCAGGTCTACGGTCAAATCATTGTCGAAGAGCAATACGACAAGGTTGGCGCGTCCGTGCAAATAGGGCTGAAAGACGCTAATTTGGCGCTAGCTGCGGGCGAGGCCGTCAATGTGCCTCTCCCCTGCGCCAACGTGTGGAGGGACCGTCTTCTGGGAGCCAGAGCCCACGGCGACGGTGATCTGGATTGGGCTGTCATGGCGCGAGAACAGGCTCGCGCGAGCGGCATCGAATAATTCCCCCTCGCGGGCTCAACGACCTCATCCGAGTGGCCTGATGCCGGAACTCTTCAGCGACCCCTGGTTCGTCTTCGTGGCGATCGTCTCCGTGCTCATCACCGGAATCTCCAAAGGCGGGTTTGGGGGGTTTGCGCTGCTCGCGGTCCCACTCATGTCATTGGCCATCTCCCCCATTCAGGCGGCGGGCATCATGCTACCGATTATGATCCCGATGGACATCCTCAGTATCTGGATCTATCGCAAACTCTGGGATGGAAAGTTGCTGGCACTTCTGATCCCCGCAGCAACGCTGGGCATCACTATCGGGGGCCTGACAGCGCGTTGGGTTAACGACGATATCGTCCGCTTCCTGGTCGGCATCATTGCGGTCGTCTTCACCATTCATCGTGCGCGCGGCGTGCTAGCGGTGGCGGGCGGTGCCAAACCCGACCAACCCCCGCCAGGCAAGCCCTGGGGGATTTTCTGGGGCACCTGCGCTGGTTTCACGAGCTTTCTGGCGCACGCGGGATCACCGCCCTATCAGGTCTTTATGCTCCGACAGGGGCTGCGAAAGGAGATCTACACGGGTACTAGCGTCATGTTCTTCGCGGCGGCAAACGCCATCAAGCTCATCCCCTATGGCATGCTTGGCCAGCTATCGGTCACCAACTTATCCGTTTCTGCAGTGCTCCTGCCGCTCGTACCTCTGGGGGTTTTTCTTGGCGTATGGATCAACCGGAAGCTTCCTGAGAAGATCTTTTTCTTTATTATCTTGACTGCAGTTATGCTCGTCGGCATCAAGCTGATCTGGGACGGCATCTCGAGTCTATGGGGGCTATAGTCCGACTCAAACCCTAACCGGGAGTAGACGCATGAGCTCACACAGGATCCTGCGACTTTCGCTGTTCGCGAGCCTCTCTCTGACGCTCATCTCATCTACCACGGCCGAAACCATACGATTGACAGCCGGGGGACCGCAGTCCGCAAGCCTACCTTGGATCGGTGTCATCAGCACACTGGTCGTGAGCGAGTCGAACGATCGATTACAAGCGCTAGGAAGCGACCACGAAATCGTCTGGCGAGAAGCCTATGGCGGCTCGCTATATAAGTGGCAAAACAGCCTAGAAGCTATTGAAATCGGTCTCACCGATATCGGCTGGGTTGGCGCTCTCTGGGAGACATCTAAGATGCCTCTACAGAACGTCACCTACTACACGCCGTTCGTCACCGACGACCTATCGCTCCTGCTCGATCTCTTTAATGAGCTACACCAAACCATGCCCGAGCTAGCCAAAGCCTGGGATGATCAGAACCAACATCTGCTGGGGGCCAGCGGCGTTGACACCTACCACCTGATGACTACCTTTCCAGTGACGCGCGTGGAAGACCTGGAGGGTAGAAAGATCCTCGCACCAGGACCGTCCGCGGCCTGGCTCGAAGGGACAGGAGCCGTCGCAGTCAACGGTGGCCTCAACACCTATTACACACAGATCAACACGGGCGTCGCAGACGGCGTGCTGACGATCTTGAGCGGTGCGTATCCCTACAGGATTCACGAGGTCGCACCCCACATCACGTTGGTGGGAATCGGGGCGCAGTTCAACGGCGGCATGGCCATCAACAAGGACACGTGGAACCGCTTGCCTGATGACGTTCGTACAGTACTAACCGAACTGGGCGGAGACTACAGCAAGACACTGGCTGCAGAAGTCAATGAGAGGTACGACCAAGCACTCGCTGCCGTGCAACAGGAGGGCGCCACGGTCACCACCTTGTCCAACACCGAAAAGCAGAAATGGATCAACGGGCTTCCTGATATTGCAGGACAGTGGATGCGATCCGCAGAGGCGCGCGGCCACCCAGCAGGCACGACGCTGAGAGCGTATCTGACCGCTTTTCGCGCGCGAGGCGGTCAACCTCTACGTGACTGGGACGCGTCGCGCTGAGAGTTCAGGCCGGAATCCGGAGCAGCCTTACCACACTCATCCAGTGGATGAACGGCGCTGGCGTCGTGTGGATCTTCGCACTGATGTTCCTGATCTGTGCCGATATCACCGGGCGCACCCTTTTCGACCGCCCCCTTCAAGCCGTGCCTGAAATCGTAGCCTTATCTCTGATTTCCTGCGTATTCCTACAACTCGCATTCGCCGCAAGCATGGGCCGTTTAACGCGAGCCGAGATACTTCTTGGATATCTCCAACGACAACACCCCGTCGAAGCACTTGGCTTCGAACGCCTGTTCGCACTCATAGGGGCCGCCGTGCTCCTCACGATGGCTAGGGGTGCGTGGCCAGATTTCTGGCGCGCCCTGCGAACGAATGAATTCGTCGGCGTCGAAGGCATCTACACGTTGCCCATCACACCCATAAAGCTCATCGTCGTGCTGGGTTCCACGATCGCCGCCCTCGGATTCCTGGTGCAAACTCACTCCGCCTCCAAACCAGCCTCATCGCAGACTGGCGCATGGGCGCGCACGGCTTTGTTCGCAGCACTCATCGTCGCAGGTATCGTCATTGTCTGGAACACCGGCCCGAGCGATCGATTAATCGGCACGCTGTCGATCGTCACAGTCCTTGCCTTCATCGCATTAGGGATGCCGATCTCCATCGCCCTACTCTCAGTTGGCTTCCTAGGGCTCGCATTACTCAAGCATGATTTCGGCATCGCGACGGATACGCTGTCGCTCGCCGCGCAAGGCACCATTTCGGAGTACGTCTTCGCAACCGTTCCCCTTTTCGTCTTAATGGGCCTATTCGTAAGTGTTTCAGAAATCGGTAGCGATAGCTTCAAGGCGGCTCAACGGGCTTTTGGCCACATCCGAGGCGGACTTGGCATCGCCACCGTGGCTGCGAACGCCGTATTCGCAGCCATTACGGGTATATCCATTGCCTCCGCAGCCATCTTCTCCAAGATCGCTGTCCCGGAAATGGTCAGCCGCGGCTATACGGCCAAGTTCGCCGTAGGTCTGACCGCCGGCTCTAGCGTGCTCGGGATGCTCATTCCACCGAGCCTGTTACTTATCATTTATGGCGTCTTGGCGGAGGTGTCGATTGGCGCCCTTTTTGTGGCCGCGATCGTACCGGGGATCATCCTCGCCACAGCCTTCGCGCTTGGCGTGATATTCATGGCTCGGCTGTGGCCAGAGTTCGTGGGTCAACCCGGAACGAGCGCTGTGGCGGTCGAGAAAGTGGGGCGCTGGGACTCGATCCAGGCCGTTCTCCCGGTCGGCGTACTCATCGTGCTGGTCCTCGGTGGAATATACGGCGGAATCTTCACACCCACCGAAGCCGGTGCCGCGGGCGCATTCGCCGCGATGTGCATCGCTTTGCTCAGGAGGCGCCTCACGTGGCCGGGTTTGTGGGATGTGATGCGGGAAACGGGGCAGATCACCGTAACTATCCTGTTCTTGATCATCAGCGCCAGCACTTTCAGCCGCATGCTGACATTGACGGGCCTCCCTGCAGACATGGCTGCCTCGCTTTCGACCCTGGGACTCGGGCTCGCCGGTTTTCTCGCCGGGTATCTGCTGCTACTCATCGTCCTGGGCATGGTGCTCGACTCCACGTCAATTCTCTTGATCCTACTGCCATTAGCGCTTCCTGTGGTGGGCGAACTGGGCGGAGACCTAGTATGGTTCGGCGTGGTGACGGTCATCGGAGTAGAGATCGGACTCATGACGCCGCCGCTCGGCCTTAGCGTCTACGTGATCAAGTCGAGCCTCGATGATCCGGAGATCAGTTTGGGCACCATCTTTGCCGGCGCCTCCCCTTTCATTGTCATTACCCTCGCTGTCACGGTGTTATTGATGGCCTTTCCGGCGTTGAGTCTAATGCTGCTTTGAAGTGGCGGTTAGGTATCCCTAGGTAAACTGGCATGCCCCCATTGACCCATCAGAAACCATCCACCAACAACGAGAAGTCCGATGGCGTCCGTGACCAAACCCTGGACGACGAGGCAAACACCAGCCGCCGCTATGAGGATCCGAGCGGCCAGGGATAATGACCCACGGAGGTATCCAACGATTGCCGTGGCCAAAAGAAAAACCCCGATCACACCCGACAGCGCGGTCGTAACAATCTCCCAGGCCGATCCTTCGAACAACAACGCAGGACCGAAGAAAAAGGCGAATGGCAGCAGATAGCAAACCAACCCGTATCGAAACGCAGTCCAGCCAACCCGGTTGATGTCTGCGCTCGCAACGCCCGCAGCCACGTAAGAAGCCAAGGCGACGGGTGGCGTAATCGTAGAGACACACCCAAAAAAGAAAACGAACATATGGGCGGTCAACATAGGCACACCCATATCCGCAAGCGCGGGTGCCACCACGGTCGCAAGAATCAGGTAAGAGGCCGTTGTCGGCAAACCCATTCCGAGAATGATCGCCGCAACCATGGTGAGCACTAAACCAACGACGGGGATACCTCCTGACATGGAAATGATAAATATCGAGAGCTTGGAACCCAGTCCGGTAATCGACAGCGTGCCGGAGATAATCCCAGCGGCAGCGCACGCAATAGAGATCGGGACTGCGCTCTTCACCCCGGTAATAGTCGCGCGACCGATCTTAAGCAGAAACTCTCTCGACAAATCCCGCGTCGCCACCAGGTTCAGCACGAGCAAAATGACGATCGCATAGAAGGACGACTTCACCGGTGAGAATCCCACAATCATCATCCCGACGAGAGAAATGAAAGGGATGGCGAACGGTAAGCCTTTCAGAAAAATCCAAAATAACGGCTCATCGGCGACACCGTCTCCTTCTTGGGGCTCAATGCCACTCTTCACGGCTTGGAGGTGAACGACGAACAGGACCGAAATGAAAAACAACAACGCCGGCATCAGCCCGGCCTTCATGATGTTCACATACGGGGTACCCACAATCTCGGCCATGATGAAGGCCGCCGCACCCATGACCGGTGGCATGATCTGTCCGCCCGTCGACACCACCGCCTCGATCGCACCGGCCTGGTGAGGTTGATAACCCTCGCGCTTCATCATCGGGATGGTGAATGACCCCGTGACCGCGACGTTCCCCGCAGCCGAACCCGAGATCATGCCAAGCAAAGTACTGAAGATCACGGCAGTCTTCGCCGAAGCAGCCGTGAGCCCGCGAGTGATAGAGTTAGCGAGCTTGAAAAAAAAGTTTCCAGCACCGAACTCGCCCAGAAACGCTCCAAAGATAGTGAACAAGATGATGTAGGTCGAGGCAACGCCCACTGGGATTCCGTAGATACCCTGACCCGTCAAAGAAAGAAATGAGACGATACTCTCGAAACGAAAACCTCGGCTGAAAAGAATGCCTGGCAGAACAGGGGAAACAAACGGGTACAACAAAAATATTACGGTGATGATGGCTAGGAAATTCCCGACGGCGCGGCGCGTCGCTTCCAGCACTAACAGGATGATGATACTGGCGACAGCAATATCGAGTGAGGTGGTAATACCACCGCTCAGGGCAATCTCGTCCCATCTCACCAGAAGGTAGGTGCCTGTTACGAGCGAAATGATCCAAAGGACTGTGCTCCAATAACCTCTCAGACCACCTAACCGTTCCGCAGCCGGATCCCACGGCCTTAGGAAAACGAGTGTCACCATGACCGTGAGGTGCACCGCCCGAACGATCATGGTCGACAGCACGAGAAGACCTGAAACGTTAGCGAGGTGAAACAAGCCCAGGGCAAGCGCAAGCAGGCCCACCAGCCGGACGCGCGCGGCACTTAGGGAATCGTCAAGCACAATGGTTAAACGCCTACTACTGATCGAAATACCGGGCCGCACCCGGGTGCAATGGGATGGGCAGTTCGGCACTCTGGGAGGGGTCGATCTGCCGTGCGATTGCGTTAGTTGCCTGTAGCCGCTCCAGGTTAGAGTAGATCGACTCAACGACATTAAACACGGCGTCTGTACTCTCGCTGCCGCGTACTATAAGAACGTTCGCCACCGCGAGTAATGTCGAGCCCGTTTGGGTGTCATAGACTTCGGGAGGAATGTCGACTAGGTAGTAATAGGGGTTGTCCGAGACGAATTGCGCCATGATCTCGGGCTCGATCTGAATGAACGCCAGCTCCTGAGTGGCCCTCGTCTGCAGAACTCCCGCCGCCGGGTAACCCGCAAGAGCGAAAGCCGCATCGACGTTGCCATCGCTGAGTTGACTGAACCCGTCGGAATACGACAGGAAGCTCGGGACGATGTCATCCAAAGACATTCCGTGCGCTTCCAACAAGCGACGTGCCAGCGACACTGTCGGCCCCCCAGCCGCACCCAGTGCGACACGTTTCCCTCGCAGTTCGGCAAAGGACGAAAAACTTCCGTCGGCACGAGCGATCAAGTGCAGGACGCTCGGGTGCAGCGCGCCGGCCGCCAAAACATCGAGCGGCGCCTCGTAGGGTGCCTCGCCCTCATGGGCGAAGAACGCCAGATCGGCATTGGTGAGCGCCATCTCAAGATCGCCTCTAGAAACTAGGCGTGGGTTCTCGACGGCGCCCCGGGTCACGATGGGCACCATCGAGACCCCGTCGAGGTGCTGCGTCACGAGACTCGAAAGTCCTTGGCCCAACGGGTAATACGCGCCACCGAGCGCTGCCGTCCCAAGTCGGATCTCCTGCCGATCCGTGACCGGCGCGCAAGCTGAAAGCGTGACGCTCACGATGATAGTCAAAAACTGACGCATGTTTGGCTTGAAGAGAGACATGGCGGGTTAACGTCCTCGCGATAGCCCGATGAGCAGCACCAGCCCCAACGAAACCGATAAGACGAGGAGTAGGTACAGGGAGAACTCCCGAACATGGAGCGCCCCGACACCCGCTAACCCCAACACGATGAGGGTCACTAGAAGGGCGCACCAATGCAACCAATACCCCTTGAAAAAGTCGTTCATGCGGCCACCCTGTCCTTGGGCCTACGCGCACTTCGAACGAACAACCCAACGCCCGCGAAAGCCGCTAGCCAGTAATAGTACCCGGGAAAACCTATGATCAACTCGGTCGGCGGCAAGAGAAGCGCGATGCCCAGGACTCCCAGTAACAGCCGCATAGGCAGCGAATAATCGCGCCCCCGGAACCAGCCTTCCAACGCCACTGACAGCGCCCAAAGGCCCGTGAGTGACGCCGAGAAGGACAAGAAACTCAACCATACGGGACCGTCTAACAGGAGGCTCGAATTATAGATAAATGCGAAAGGTACGACGTATTTCGCAATACCGACACGGGCCGAGGTGAACGCAGTGCGCATGGGTCCGGACCCCGCAATGCCAGCAGCAGCGAATGCCGCCAACGCAACCGGAGGCGTGATAGTAGAGACAACACCATAATAGAAAGCAAACAGGTGCGCGCCCATTGGCTCGACGCCCATTTCAATCAATGCCGGTGCTACCAACGCCGCGACGGTAATGTAGACCGCAGTCGTGGTCATGCCCATGCCGAGAACAATAGCGGCAGCAGCTGTCAAAACGAGCAACAATAGGAGGTGACCTCCGGAGAGATCAATCACCGAGTTCGTGAACTTAAGACCGAGTCCTGAAGCGAAAATAGATCCGATGATGATCCCGGCACATGCGCAGGCTATTGTTACCGGCACCGCATTGCGAACCCCGGTCTCCAGTGCGCCCAACAAGTCCGTGGGACTCAGGCGAGTGTGGGACGACACAAAACTCAACACGAAGAGCGTAATGATGCCCGCGAATGCGGCGAACATCGCAGTAAAACCTACAGCCAAAAGTCCGATAAGAACTAACAGCGTCAGCAGCTGATGCCACCCAGCACGCAACACGCCACCGATGTCGGGAATTCTCGACCGATCGATTCGCTCGACGCCGCTCTTGTCAGCTTCCAGATCAACCATAATGTAGACGGTGGCGAAGTACAGGATCGTTGGGACGATAGCCGCGGTAAGAACGGCAATGTAGCTCACTCGCAAGTACTCGGCGATGATGAACGCCGCTGCGCCCATAATAGGAGGCGTTATCTGCCCACCCGAGGACGCGCACGCCTCCACCGCTGCCGAAAACCTCGAGCTGTAGCCTATTCGCTTCATCAGAGGAATCGTAAACGCGCCGGTCGTCGCAACATTCGCGACTGCGGACCCGGAGACGGTCCCCAGGAACGCGCTCGCTACCACTGAAGCCTTGGCTGGCCCGCCCCGGCGGTGGCCGGTGAGCGCCACCGCCAGGTCTAGAAAGAATCTTCCAGCCCCGGTCCGCACGAGAATCGAGCCAAAGACAATGAACAAGACAATATAGGTTGCCGCTACCATCAAAGGCACACCAAAAATGCCATCCGCGCGTACGAAAAGGACGTCGATCAACCGTGAGTAGGAGACCGGTGGTCCAAAGAACATTCCCGGAAAGTAGTTTGCACTCAGAGCATGGATCACGAAGAACACGGTGATGATCACCATTGGCCAGCCGACAATACGACGAGTCGCCTCGAGCACGAGCAGCAACAGAATCGAACCCGCTATGACATCGATAGAACTAAGATTACCCTCGCGTCGTTGAAACGCCTCGAGGTCATAAAGCGTGTAAACCTGGATCCCGAGCACCAGCAGAACGAATAGGCAATCCAGTACGAAACCAACAAGGCGTCGCCTGCCAAGGCTGCCGCCCGATCCGAGCACTAAATCCTGGGGAGAGTTCCGCCATAGAGGTGTGATCAGCACAGCAAGGACCAGCATCCCAGTCAAGTGCGTACTCCGAAACGCTCGGCTTTCCGGTGTTCCAAAAGCGGCAACGAATAGATGAAAGAGCGCCAGACCGATAGCGATCGTCGAGGCCGTAACCATCAACCACCAAGCCAACGTCGCCGGACTCAGCTCTGACAGCTTTTCCAGAAACGACACCTGACGTTTTTCGGGAATGTGTAGCCGATCGGCCGTTTTGTCAGCGCTTTCTTCCACGAGACAAAAACTCAGTCGGCTGGAACCGTGACGCCGTGCTCCCTGTAATAGCGTAACGCGCCAGGATGGACTGGAATCGCAGCACCAAGGACAGCGGTCTCCAAGGACACCTGCTCCCACGCGTCAGCAACGGCGACGAGCTCTGCATGGGCATCCCATAGCGCACTCGTCATTGCATAGACAAGATCGTCTGACATGTTCCGGTTCACGACGAGAGTCGTCACCGCACCCAGCGTGGTGACCGGTGTGTCGACGCTCGAATAATGCTCATCGGTTATGGAGACTGAGATATAGCCTGGATTCTCCTCGATAATCTCATCGAGAATAGCTTCCTCCATGGATAAAAACCGGATACCTGGTCGAAACTCGAGATCCAGAAAAAAAGCTTGAGGAAACCCTGTGATCGCAAATGCTGCATCGATGTGGCCGTCCTTCATCAGCGCAACCGAATCCGTATAAGAAACATGGTGTATGGTTCCGCCATTCGCCCGAATCACGTCCGGTGCAAGACCATACCTTCCCATCACCGTCTCGAAGACCGTATAACCCGAATCCGTGAGTTTCCCCGGACTAAGGTTCCGATCTCCAAGGTCACGATAAGAATAGATATCGGACGAGGCAGGCACGGCGACCTGATATGCCGCCGGGTACAGACTCGCTAAGTGCATGAGGTCGGTATGGGCTTGCGTGAACGGTGCATCCCCGACGAACGCGCTGTGCGCGTCATGTGCGTAGGTATAACCGACTTCGGCTTCGCCGTTCGAAACATCCCGGATGTTTCCCACACCGCCACCGGGACCGGATGAAGCTGCCACATCGGGGATCTCACGCTGGAATATCTCAGCCTGCTTGGCGCCTAGAGGGTACCAGTAACCACCTGCGGGCCCTGACGCGACTCGAACAAATGTCTGCTGCTCGCCCGGACTGCACGCAGCGAAGGAAAGCATCCCGCAAAAAACTGCGAGTAACCCGACCCACGTTCCAATTCGCGTCTCGAACGCCACCCGATGCCCCCCGGTTACGCGTTTTGCATCCACGTTGATTTCGTTATCATACCAAGAACTGCTAAGCATAATTCATCGATCATCGAGTTAAACATGGGCGTCAGACGCGTTATTACCGGCCACGACGAAAACGGCAAAGCAATTGTGATCTCCGACCAGACGGCCTCGAACATCGTAAAGCCGGGGCATCGTCCCGGCGTTTCTATCCACAATCTATGGCGTATCGATTCCGCCCCTGCGAAAGTTTTCGGGCCCGAGGAAACGACGAACGAGACCATCGGCCTCCTGCCACCCGAGAACGGCAGCGTATTCCGAGTCATCGAGTTTCCACCAGAGAAGGGATGGATAGAGGACGTCGACGAGGCCGCTGCGAAACAAGCCTGGGCATCGATTGGCGCGGAACACGTAGGGGACACCAGCGGGAAACCCGCTCACCCGTTAATGCACCGTACCGAGACGGTCGATTTCGCGTTGTGCATGGACGGCGAGATCTACATGGTGCTCGACGATTCCGAGGTACTGATCAAGACGGGAGATGTCGTCATACAGCGCGGAACGAACCATGCTTGGAGCAATCGAACGGACAAAGTATGTACCATGATGTTCGTTCTAATCGATGGCACGTTCGGCGATCAGGAGTCCTAGACCCAGCCCAAGCTCTACTCGACTGCAGAGGTTCGCAGCCGGGATCTATCGGGAAACGACGGACCGCCGTTACAGGTAGGCGATAAGTCGACCGCCAACGACGGCCAGAATCCAGAATGCAAGTGAGGAACCGGCGAGGAGCAGGCTCATCTGCGGCACAGTATCTGTGTCGGCCGCGTCCCACCCCGCAGCTTCACGCTTTAGGACTCTCTGGGTGTAATGGACGTTTACGATGCCTAGCACGATGAATGTGATCTTCGCCAGGAACGGGAAGTTCGTGATGTAGAAAGTGGCCTGGGCCATAAATAACGAAAACCCGGAAAAAACATTTAGCGCAATGCCGATCCAGCTGTAAGTCATCAGTTCACTCAAAGCCACATAAGGAATCGGCTTGAAATATCCGAGCATCCGCATATTGAGCGCGAACAGGATACCGACAACGATAGCCAGACCGACCGCATGCATCGATAGCATCAGCGGCCATCCCACCAGCCCGGCAACGATCCACTCCGAGTAGGCGGTTGATTCTAACCAACTTAGCATACGTCCTCCCGCTTACGCGCTATCACAACTATCGGCATCCTTGTCTATCCAATAAAGCAGTGCTGCGACCACAGCTAGCACGCAGATCACAGTAATAAGTGCGATAAAAAATCCCATTCGTTAGCCTCCGTCTCCGTAGTACGGCAACAAGCGGCCAAAGACCAGCACACAAGCCCATGAACCTATCGTCAACACCGCCATTAGCTTAGCTGTCATCGGCGCATCCTCCCCGGACTTGACGGACCAGATCTCGTCGAAGATCGTAAAATACAGGATCGCGAATCCACCGATCACCAACCAGATGATCTTTGGAGGAAAACCGTCCATCGCGACGTAGCGACCGGAATCGGCAATGAAGAAAAACATCCCGGTCACAACGTTGACTAGCAGCCCTAGGGCACCCAGCGGTAGCATCCGATGCAGGGCGGAAAACGGTATGCCCTTGGCAACCCCCAAGGCCCGAAGTCCTATGATGGATACGACACCAAAAACTAACGCCATTCCGATGAAATGGGCCGCCTCCATTGAGGGCCACGCCCAGATGATGCTCTGAATCGTTGTTTCGATGTACTCGATGATGCCGGATCCTTCCACGACCGAACCCGCCTCGTGTAAATCCGGACGTACTATCCTCCCACCGAGACTCCCCGTCCTGACCATATAGATCACAGAAAGCACACCCAAACCCAGAATTGCGTAAAGGTTCCAGGCATGCACACCAGCGAACCGTCGCCTCTGCCAAAGCGCGAGCCACGCCACGCATCCGGTCAACCCTAGGAATAACAAAGCCATCAGAGCCGCATCCTGATGCGCCATGACCAGGTCCATCTGAACGTCGCTACGCCCCTGGTAGGCCCATCTCGCAGCCGCTCCAGTGATGTAGCTCGGGATGGCCATGATCCCGAGGATCACAAACAGTACAAGGCTCGCTTGCTTGATGTCCGTGCTCTTCAGATCAAAGGAAGGACTAAACCAACTCTTCCAGCGGATCGATACCAGAAATAACCCAAGCGCCAAGATGGATCCATAGATCGGAAGATGATTTAAAACGATGTGCAGGTGAGGCCCGGTACTCGGTATCAGATCCATATGCTTAATATTCCTAGAAAACTGACGCCAGCGGCTCGATGACTCTACAGCACGTATCGTCCAGATGCAATCTGATCGGAAAACGGATCACCATTATTACTCTATTAAAAAAAACAATACAATCCAGTGGGTTAACTATGTTTTTTCAACCGTGATATAGATTGCTTGACCCCGTTCCAACGACGGGATCAGCCCAGACTATGCTACGGTATCGAGCCCACTGAACCACAAAAGCCTACTCAGGCGGCGAGCAAGAAGATTCGAGGTTAACCATGGTCAAAGTTTTGGTTTCCGGTTACGGCGTTATAGGACAACGACTCGCAGACGGTGTTGAACTGCAGAGCGATATGGAGCTCGTCGGCGTCGTAGACGCCGCGCCCACACTCACGGTACAAGCCCTGCGCGACAAGGGCATGCCGTATCAACTCTACGCCGCGTTCGACGGAGCTCGGGAGCCGCTAGAAGATGCAGGCATCCCCGTATCCGGTACGATGACCGACATACTGCCCGAGATTGACATAGTGCTCGATGCAGCGCCCGGTGGCATCGGCGCTCAGAACAAAGAACTCTACAAAAAGCACGGTAAGAAGGCCGTCTTCCAAGGGGGGGAGAAAGACGAGATCGCGAACGTATTCTTCCACGGGTACGCAAACTACGAAGAAGGTCTGAACCAAGACTTTCTAAAATTGACGTCATGTAACACCACAGGCTTAATCCGAGCCATCGACTGCCTGGATCGCGGGGTGGGAGTGGAAAGAGTCGCCATCACGATCGTTCGTCGTGTCGCGGATCCCGGCGACTATCACAGAGGCATCGTGAACGCGCTGCAGGTGGATAAGGCACCGAACCACCAGGCCGTCGATCTAATGACTATAATGCCCCACGTCGATGCCACGGGATTGCTCGTCCACACTCCCATCACTCACGGACACTTCATCTCGGTACTGGCTACACCGAAGAAAGATCTATCCGTGGAAGATGCAAAAGCGCTGTTCGAAAGACATGATCGAATCCGACTTGTGTCGACAGACCAGGGATTCCTCGGTAATGCTTCAATCTTTAAGTACGCACGCGACCTCGGACGGCCACGGGGCGATATCTACGAGGTCCCTGTCTGGGAGGACACTTTCGTGAAATCCGGGCGAGACATCATGTTCGGTATGCACATCCCCCAGGAGTCCGTCACGATCCCCGAATCGATCGACGCAATTCGAGCGGCAATGGGCATGGAGACCGACCGCCTTACCGCCGTCGGTCAAACGAACGAATACCTGGGACTGCCCTACTGGAGGTAGACCGGGGACAGTCCGCTTAGTGGAGATTCCGCAGACTGAAACTCTCAAACTGCTCGGCATCACCTATGGCAAACATAACCCGACTCGACCACTTTGATTACAGTGGCAAGACCGTCCTGCTGAGGGTAGATATCAATTCCCCTATCGATGCAAAAACGAAGCGGATCGTCAATGAAAACCGCATACAGAAAAGTCTGCCGACGATAAAAGCTCTACTAGATGGTGGCGCAAAGCTCGCCCTGATCGCCCATCAAGGGGATACGCTGGACTATCACAACCTGATCCCTATGAGCGAGCACGCGGAGAAGCTCTCTCGATACTTGGATACCCCGGTTGCCTATATCGATGACGTAGCTGGACCTTCTGCACAAGGGCGAGTGAGGTCCTTAAAGAACGGGGAAGCCATTCTGCTAGGGAACCTGAGATACCTCAGCGAGGAGATCTCGACATTCGAGAACGCAGTCAAGTTAAAGCCCGAGGAGATGCTGAAAACCTACTTGATACGCGGACTGGCACCTCTGATCGACTACTACGTCAACGATGCCTTCGCGGCGGCGCACCGCAATGCCCCTTCCATGGTCGCATTTCAGGAGCTAAAACCCACAGCAGCCGGAAAACTGTTGTTCGACGAACTGACTGCCCTGGACCGGGTTATGCAATCACCCGAACATCCCTCGGTCTTCATCCTGGGCGGTGCGAAGGTCTCGGACGCTTTCGGCATGATGGAACAAGTACTCGCGTCGGGCACCGCCGATCGAGTTTTGACCTGCGGCATTGCCGGAGAAGTCATGTTGCTCGCCGCAGGCTACCGGTTAGGCAGGGTAAAGGAGCAATTCCTGAGGGATCAAGAGCTCGATGTGTTCGTAGAGCAATTACAAGCATACCTGAGAGATTACGGTGACAGAATTCGGATGCCCTCAGATCTAGCGTACCGTGTCGACGGCCAGCGGCGAGAGATCCCGGTCGAGAACCTCCCAGCCGAACAGATGTTCATGGACGTCGGCTCACGAACCATATCGGATTACGAAGCCGAAATCGCAGAGGCACGAACACTGTTCGTGAACGGTCCACCGGGCGTCTACGAGGAAGCGCAGTTCGAGGACGGGACCAGGTCCATCTGGAGAGCGGTCGCTGCCGCCAGCGGTTTTTCGGTAATCGGGGGCGGCGACACCGTTACCGCCGCGAAGAAGTTCGTGGACCTCGACAACATCGACTACGTCTGCACAGCGGGCGGCGCCATGGTTCGATATCTATCCGGGAAAAAGCTACCACTGATCGCAGCCATGGAAAAAGCCCATGAGCGGGACGCCGATCCCGCCCGATGATTCCAAAAGCGACGTAATGTCACTGCCACTAGAAGCACACACACACTCGGTCTGAAACCTAACCGCGACCCACCAATACTTCCTTAATCGGCTTTGAATATTCCTGACAGAGTTAAACAGCCTCGGGAATTACTGGTAATAGCAGGTAGGCTTCTTTTCCTGAGCCCATGTGCAATGTTGTCTCACCACCGAATAGCTCGGTGGGACGGTCGAGCAAATGGTTGTGCAGAAAGGCCCCACAGCCGGTTAGTTCGTTCTTGAAGTTCGACAAACGCGCGCCGGTGGATTTTGCGTACTCGTAGTCCTTCCCCCTGATACTCAAACCGATTCGATACCCTGGTGGTATCACGATGCAGGTTGGCCAAATCTCTATATCCAGATCAACGGGGCTTCCCAGCACCAGCGGTTCCTTCTCGTCATGAGTGTGATAGGGCCGCCATGGTTCGGACAACTCGTCGTCTAGCTTCCGGTGGGACGCCCTCAACCAACCCTGTGCAATGGGCGTGTGCGGATCGATGGCACCCTGAAAGACAACCTCTTCGCCGTCGGGAGAGAAGACACGCACGATCGCGAATAGATCAGCATCCGCGGTGGACGACGAAATCGATATCTTGAGCGCGGACGGTCCCGTTAGCTCAGTCTGTTCCTCGAGCGGATCGCTTAGGAAAGTGATGCCGTCACCGAGCGCCTCGAAACTGATCGAGTCCGACTCCTGTGGCGGAGTTTGCGACAGACGCATCCCCTCCGAGTGGAGATAAAAGCGCGTCCACTGCGTCCGCGGAATCGGCCAGTCCTCCTCGTCCCGCTCAACGAACCGGTCGAGATGCCTGACCTGCAGTTTGACCCTTGGCTGCTTATCCCAACCGTTGTCCTCACCTTTTAGGAAATGGTCGAAAAACCGCTTCTGAAGCTTGACTCCGTAGTCCGTGTAAAATTCCGTCCAGTGTTCTCGCCCGTGCGCCTCAAGCCACTTATTGTCCGAAGCCGCGCGGACGAAGCCTTCAAAATTTCCCCGAGGGTGGAGCCCCTGCCCTCCCCAATTCCCACACGACAGGAGGGGCGCGGTAACCCTAGACCACACGGGAGAACGTGCCTGATGATAGTCGTCGTCCAGAGAGTGGGCGAAGATCTCCGCACCAAAATCCGCGCGATTATTCTCGAGCTCCTCGTCGCTGAGGGTCTCGGAGCCACAAACCAGCGCTCCAGTAACCCGGCTACGGGGTCCACGTTCGCCAAGCCCATGCTGGACAGTCTTCACCTGCATGTCATACCAGTTCTCCCAGAATGTCGAAAGAATCCCACCATGGTGAGTCATGTCACGATACCAATCGGCGGAACCCTCCCAAACACAGCACGCTGCCAAATGTTCCGGCTGCAAGCTTGCGACATGCCATTGATTGATTGCGTAATAGGAGATCCCGTTCAAACCGACTTTGCCATTGCTCCAGGCCTGTGTTCCCGACCACTCGATACAGTTCGCGAAATCTAGCGTCTCCCGGGGCGAGAAATGGTCAACATAGCCAGGGGAATTGCCACAGCCGCGAGAATCCACGCGCACACAAGCGTATCCGTCCGGCACCCATTTTTCTGGGTCTACGACCTCCCAGCTCTGGTAAATGTTGGATGAACCAGCGGTGACGTCAGGATGTTTCTCGACCATTCGATCCCAGGCACTCGGATAACCTTCCTGGAACGCGAGTCCTTTCGCATAAGGCCCGTAGGAAAGGATCACTGGATACCGCCCTTCCTGAACAGGCCTAAAGACATCCGCGCGCAGTACAGCGCCATCGCTCATCTCAATACCAATGTCCCAGTCAATATGCATCCCGTCCCGGGTTTCTGACTTGCTATCGATCATTTCATCTCTACTTTTAATCCAGAAAAGGAAGATCCGACTATTTCCCCTATCATCACGGGGGGGAAATCTTCAACAACTTGGCGGCATTACCTCCAACGATCGCCTCTTTATCGCTCTGCGTCAGCGCGGCGGTGCCATCCACGAAACCCACCGGATCGTACATACCCATATCGAACGGATAGTCGGTTCCCAAAACGATGTGATCGCTACCGTAAAGCCCGACCAGGTACTCGAGCTGATGCTCGGTAAACACCACCGTGTCGAAGTAAAGCTTACGCAGATAGCTTGTGGGCGCCTCCTTTATACAGCGTCGGCAATCCTCTCGGGCCGCGTGCGCATGATCAATCCGTCCCGAGTAAGCTGGCAGATAACCGCCACCGTGCACGACACAAATCTTGAGCCCCGGGTAGCGGTCCAGCACCCCATCGAAGATTAGATGGCTCACTGCCACAGTGGAGTCGAGAGGGTTACCAATAACGTTAATAAAATAGTGATCCTGCAGCCTTTGCCCATCCGAAAACCCGTTGGGATGCAGGAGAATAAGAATATCTAGCTCCTCAGCCTTGGCAAAAATTTT
>CAYLKA010000042.1:0-21894 GCA_964384125.1 uncultured Gammaproteobacteria bacterium
TTTGGTCAGCACGATGAGACCTCGCTCTACACCCAAGAGCTGGGCTATATCGAAGTGCTCCCGTGTCTGGGGCATGACGCCTTCGTTGGCCGCAACAATAAGGAGAACCCCGTCGATCCCCGTGGCGCCGGAAATCATGGTCCGAATGAAGTCCTCGTGACCGGGGACGTCTATCAGATCGATTGCGCCGTCTGGCGACTCCAAATAGGAGAAACCGAGGACGATGGAAAGGCCCCGCTCCTGCTCTTCCTTGAGACGGTCCGTCTCAATCCCGGTGAGCGCGCGAACGAGCGCCGTTTTCCCATGATCGACATGCCCGATGACCCCGAGCGTAAAATGGCCGGTCATTCGAGCACCTGTCGAAACGCGCTCACCAGATCGTTTATTTCCCCCGGTTGAATTGTCCTCGGGTCAAGAACCAGTTGATCATTCATCACTCGCGCAATCACGGGAGGGTCTGCCTTACGCAATCCGTCCGCTAGATCGCCGGTACGCACCCCGGCCACCTTCAACTGCACCACCCGCGTGGGCAACTCGCTCATGGGCAAGGTCCCGCCGCCCCCATAGCTCACGTCGGCGACGACCTTACCTTCAAGATCAGGGATCTTCGTGAGTTGACGGAGTAAAGCTCGGGCCCGGCGACCAACGCTTTCCTCACTCTCTGAGATCATCCGCAATACTGGCACCTTCTCAAGCGGATCATTAGGCGGCCGGTACAGACGGAGCGTCTCAGCCAACGCAGCCAACGATAGCTTGTCGATGCGAAGCGCCCGTAACAATGGGTTCTGCTTAATGGCTGAAATGAGCTCTGATCGACCCAGAATAATCCCGGCCTGCGGCCCTCCCAACAGCTTGTCGCCGCTGAAGGTCACCAAATCGGCACCAGCCTCGATGACTTGCTGCACCGTATGCTCAGCCATTGAAGCCATCGCATCGAGTTCGACCAAAGCGCCGCTGCCCAAATCCTGTACGAAGACCAGGCTGTTACGATGAGCCAGCTCGGCGAGCTCCCCCAAGCCCGGTTTCTCGCTGAAACCGATGATCCGGTAATTACTCGGGTGCACCGCAAGAAGAACGCGCGTGTCCTCATTCAACGCCGCTGCGTAATCCTCTATTCGGGTCTTGTTAGTGGTACCAACCTCCACCATGCGCGCGCCGCTCTTGACGATGATATCGGGTATACGGAACGAACCGCCGATCTCGACTAGCTCTCCTCTAGAAATCACGACCTCACGATCCGTGGCGATGGTTCCGAGAGCCAAGACAACAGCTGCGGCACAGTTATTAACCACCACCGCGGCCTCCGCGCCCGTAAGCCGACAAAGTAAAGATTCGACGTGTTGGTAACGTGAACCTCTCTTACCCACTTCCAGTTCCATCTCAAGATTCGAATAGCCGCGAGCGACACTTGCCATCGCCTCGATGGCTTCGTCCGCAAGTGGTGCGCGACCGAGGTTCGTGTGGATGATGATGCCGGTCGCATTGATGACACGACGCAAACTCGGTAACCGCTGCTTTAATAACTCGATTCGCATCAACGCCGCATACTGAGGACTGTCAAATTGCGGCAATTCCGTCAGACCATTACCAACACTACGACGCACCCGCTCAAGGTCCGCACGCATTACCTCAGCCACCTCTTGCGCTGAAAACTCAGCGCTCAGCGCGACCCCCATCTCCGACGCGAGCCACTTGTCGATGGCGGGCAACTGTCTAAATAGCTCGTTAGGCATCTTTCCTCTGCCAAGGCAGTCGTGCGGGCTGGCCATCTTACACCCGCCGCGCCTGGGAATCTTCGGCTCAGTCGACCATGGAAAATTGGTCTATACAGATTAACTAACTGATATACAGTGGAAAACCCACTGAATTCACTTTTCAGAGGTAGGTACTGCGAACCCGTCTGAGGGGGGGATCCTAGAAACGAAAGGTGTAGCTGAACTTAACGCTGAGATCGCCCAGGGTGGAGTGGAAACTATCGTTTCGATCGAGATCCTGGACATTATGGTTCAAGACAACAAACGCCTCACGACCGGCTTGCGGTATCCAATGCAGGCGGCTGTTGATTCCGATCGTCTCCGTATCGTTGTCGTACTGAATCAGATTCGCCCACGAAAGCTCGTTGGAAAAGAGGACATCGAGCCCAACACGGGCGAGCCTCAGCGTAAAGTCCCTTTCGAGGATCTCGATATCATTATGGCTGTAGGACACAAAGCCCCGGAAATTCCTAGTCGGATACCAGGTCACCTCCGCATCGACATTGTCTCGATTCCCGCTGAAAAACTCTCCAGTCCGGTAGGTCAGTGTCGACGACAACTTTCGCGAGCTCTCCGTCTGAAAACGGATGCCCGGGGTGGCGTACGTATACTCACCAACCGGGATGGAGACGGGTTGGTCACCGGAACTGGGGTCCGGATCCCAGACCGTGAATGGCTCGTTCAGAACTTCTTTGTTATGTGTGTAAAGCACCCGAATATTGTCGCCCGCCTGATTCGTTAAATTGAGGAGGCGTGCGTCGATCACTTCACTTTGGAGACCGACACCGATTTCCTCAACGCGCTGCCATCCCACGATGCTGAAAAGCATGCGAAGCCTGGAAGTCTGCGGAAACCGCTCTATCCACCCGATCTCAGCGGAATAATCGCGGATACCGGCACGATTAATGTAGCCCAGGGCCGGGTTGAAGTTCGCCTGCACCTCCTTGAAGCCTACGGTGGTACGCAAACCGCTGCTCCCAGGCATCCGAAAACGCACGCCGTAGGCGGCATCGTCCCCGATGAGGCCCTCGGTCTTTGTTTTCTGAGCCCAGGCCTGAGTCTGGATGCTCTTTCCGTTCGCGAGGCGCGTATTCAGGTACCTGAAATCAACGCCAACCAGGCTATTGTCAAGATTCGAACGCGGATCCCCTTTGGTCGCAATGACGCCCACCGCAGATTCCTCAAGCACATTGAGGGCTGCCCGACCGACGAAAAGATCCGTTGCCTCAACATCGCCTAAAGCTTCTTGCCTAATACCAAGCGCGCCAAGCGTCCACGGACCGGCTCGACCGCTGAGCTTGCCGCCGTAATCGAGGTCCACGGGTTGGCCAGATGTGCTCAAACCAATCTTGCGAGAGAAAAAAGGCCTCGCGTTTTGATCAAGGCTAGACGAGAGCTGATGAAAACCGCCCAAGCCCCCGATTCCACCGAACTCGAACGCGTCCGCGTCCTGGAGAAAGAAATCGCGTTTCTCTGGGAAGAAAAGCCCGAAACGCGTGAGATTGACTTGGCGATCGTCCACCTCGGTCGCAGAGAAATCCGTGTTGAATGTCAGCGAACCGTTTAGGGAGGGCGTAATCCGATAAAAGACGTCAAGGGACGGGTCTAGATTGGTGTCAGCACTCGGTGCTATAAAATCCTTTCCTTCGCTCACACTAAAGGACGGAACGACGTCCAGCCCAAGCCCTTGGTCCAGATCCCGGAACCCGACCGCACTCCCCGAGATCGCCGGCGTCATCTGACGATTGCGCGATACCCAAGCCATACGTTCTTGCCTAGACTGCTCACGGCGTCCGAAGTTGATGCCCCAGGTGTCGCGCTCGGGGTCGAAGGACAAACTCTTGACCGGGATGGCCAGTTCCGCCACCCAACCCTCCTCGGTTTCTGTCGCGGCTGCGTCCCAGATACCAGCCCAGTTCCATTGGATTTGGTTGGGACCAATGAAGAGCCCCTCACGCCGAACGCCGTTGGGATTAAGTTGAAACTGATATCCGTCGCGGCCGTTATTAAAAGGGTTTAAGGTCAGTATGATGTGGTCGTCCTGGTTATTAAGGTTGGTTCCCTGCCTGAGGACATTGGCCGTAACCTGACCGCTATACAGCCGAGCGGCCACGTAGAGGGCATCCTGGTCATAGGCAACGTAAAACTCGCTTGCTTCGGACGCCTCCGAATACTCGATGGGATCCATCTGATGCAGATCCGTGATCACGGCAGCATGGACCCAGACTTCATCGTCTAACTGCCCGTCGATGATCGGCGGAGTCTCGGTTCTTGGTATCTGGAAAGTCTTCGTGACGGAGGAGTCTGTTTGCGCTGCGGCCTCAAGACACAGCACTATCGCCACAATCCAGCCTAGGACCCATGGAAGCGAAGAGCGGGAGTTCCCAATCATCCGCGATCACCGCTGCAGAAGCCGCTATGCATCACAATCCTTTGTACTCGAGTGGAACACCACTACAGCGCCCAGCCCGGCGATCATAGCGCGCCCCAGTAAGCGTGCTAAGTTAAAAAACAGTCATCAGAACGTCCCATTCGGGGCGTCGGGAGGAGATGAATTCTAGCGGCCTTCCCCACCCAGAGCGGTTTCTAGCACTCTGGCAGCATGCAATCCGTCACGAGCAGCACCGTCACGAATCTGACAACGACAACTGGTGCCATCCGCAACAATGAGCGTATCGCCACCAGCCTCGCGGACGGCCGGCAGAAGGCTGAGCTCGGCCATTTTGACCGAGGTGTCGTAGTGCTCGGCCTCGTAACCGAAGGAGCCTGCCATACCGCAGCAGCTTGACTCGATGTGTTCTACGTCGAGGTCCGGGATCCAGCCCAGTACACGCTTAACAGTGGGCATCAGACCGAAAGCTTTCTGGTGACAATGCCCGTGAATCAACGCCTTCGTTTGATCAAGCGCTTGGAGATCGAGCTTCAACCTACCCGCGTCGTGCTCGGCAACAAGAAACTCTTCGAATAACATCGCCCGCTTCGATAGTTCGCGCGTGGCTTCGCCCGGCAACAACACACTGAATTCATCCCGCAGCGACAAAAGGCAAGAGGGCTCCAAGCCTACGACCGGCACACCTCGTTCAACGTAAGGCATGAACGCATCTAGAACGCGTTGAGCTTCCTTGCGTGCCTCATCCACGAGACCACTACTGAGATATGTTCTCCCGCAGCAGAGTGGTCGCTGCGTGTCCGCTGGCTTCGGCGTCACCACACGGTAGCCGGCCGCCTCCAGAACCCGCACAGCAGCGCGCAGGTTCTCCGGCTCGAAATATGTATTGAATGTGTCGGCGAACAAGACCACCTCGGGTCCCTCGGAAGACGAATCGCTCGATACACCCTCAAATTTATCGCTACGCCAAGCAGGTACAGACCTCTCGGGCGCGAACCCGAGCAACCGGCGACGTAACCCACGAAGCACGCGGCTATTTTGCAGGTTAACCAACCCCGGCACTCGAGCCGCCCAGGGCGCATACCGAGGCAGATGGGCAACCAACCAATTCCTCACGCCCAAGCCCCGCTGTTTGTGATACTCGTTCAAGAACTCGATCTTCATGCGAGCCATGTCAACGCCAGTAGGACACTCGCGTTTGCAAGCCTTGCAGCTCACGCACAGCTCGAAAGCGCGGTACATCTCCGGCGACGTCAGAGCATCGGCCTGGAGCTGACCGGTCAACGCAAGACGAAGCGCATTTGCACGACCACGCGTGAGATGTTGCTCGTCCTTCGTCACGCGAAACGAAGGACACATCACCCCGTCATCGAACTTCCTACACGCACCGTTGTTGTTGCACATTTCCGTCGCGCGATAGAGGCCGCCCCAATCTGACCAGTCCAGCGCGTCTTCTCGCTTTATGGGTTGGTAATCGGGTGGAAAACGCATTAACGCCCGATCATCCATGCGTGGCGGATCAACTATCTTCCCTGGGTTGAACCGACCGTCAGGGTCAAAGCACTCTTTCACTTCGCCAAAGGCCTGCGTGATCCGAGGGCCCAGCATGGGTTCAATGAACTCCGAGCGCACAAGACCGTCGCCATGCTCCCCGGAGTGAGACCCCTTGAATTCACGAACCATCTCGTGAGCAGCTGCGGCTATAGTCCGCAGCTTCTTGACCTCCACGTCGTCCTTCAGGTTCAGGATCGGACGCACGTGCAAGCAACCGACCGATGCGTGTGCGTACCACGTACCGGTGGTTCCATGTTCTGAAAAAACCTCTGTCAGACGCGCCGTGTACTCTGCGAGATTTTCCAAGGGAACGGCGCAATCTTCCACGAAGGAGATTGGTTTGCCGTCCCCTTTCATGGACATAACGATATTCAGGGCCGCTTTGCGCACGCTCCACATCGCATTCTGCACGGCGGAATCCTCAGCGCGCACGACACCGCCAGGGTAGCCTAGGTCCCCCATCACCTCTTCGAGCTTGGATAGCTGACGCAGTTGCTCGTTGCGATCTTCGCCCGCAAATTCCACGATCAGAAGAGCGGCGGGTTCACCCTTCATAAAAGTGGCCATTGCCGCATTGAACTCGGGGTTCTCGCGCGCCAGATCAATCACCGTGCGGTCGATTAACTCGACTGCCGCTGGCCCGAGCTCGACGATGGACTGAGTGGACTCCATCGCTGAGGCAAACGTCGGAAAATGACAAACGCCGGCCACTCTGTGAGAAGGGATGGGCTGAAGATCCAGGTCAAGAGTCTGGAACCACGCAAGAGTTCCCTCGGACCCCACCAAGAGGTCGGACAGATTGATATCGGCACGCCCCAGTCGATTCAGGTTATACCCGGCAACATTTCGCAAGATCTTCGGGAAACGCAGGTCGATCTCCTCCTGCTCGCGCGCGTACAAAGCCTCCATGCGTGCGAACAGGTCCGGTAGGCGCCCCTCTTCAGCTTGGGGTGTGCCCGGACGGAAGTGGACGCTCTCGCCATCAGCCAGCAGTGCGTCGATCCCAATGACGTTATCCACCATGAGGCCGTAGCGAATGGACCTCGCACCGACGCTGTTATTACCCGCCATGCCACCGATGGTGGCGCGGCTTGATGTGGAAACGTCTACAGGAAAGAAAAGGCCATGGGGTTTCAGGAAGCTGTTCAAGACATCGAGCACAATTCCCGGCTCGACGGTGATCTTGCGCTCTACGGGCTCGAAGTGATGCACGGATTTAAGGAACTTACTTCCGTCCAACACCAGGGCTTCGCCTACGGTCTGTCCACACTGTGACGTGCCGGCACCGCGTGGTAGTACCGGCACCTGGTTCTCGGCAGCGATTTGCAGGGCGCAGACGACGTCCTCAACATGACGGGGCACTACCACACCAAGGGGAAACACCTGATACATGGAGGCGTCCGTGGCGTAACGGCCGCGGCTCAGAGCGTCGAAATAGACTTCTCCTTCAATCTCCGCTTGCAATCGCCTTGCAAGGGGAGAGTCGGCGGCGTGATCGGATCGATTCGACATCGATAAGCTTACTCTTCTCTCTTTACCTCGGTCGACCTGGCTATCTTACCCGCAACAGCTTTGCGCGACTTGTGCTTAACCGCGATTGCGAGCCAACCAGCCGTCAACCAACTCGACCGTGCGATCCACGTGATCAGACTGCATGCCCTGGGTAGCAGCGAGCGCCTGCACCAACTTGTCCACACGCTCGATATAAGGCGCCTTGGCCGCAAGCGCGCGGGCTGCGGAAGAGGGCTTCAGCAACGACAAAGACGCATTGGCGTATTTCTCGAATGGAACCAAATCGTTGGGGTCAGCGCCCAGCTTGACGCATAAGTCCGCGACCCAGCTGTAGACGGCCCCCGTAGCGTCCAGGTCGGAATGCACCGCTTCCTTAATCGGAATCATTTCCTCCTCCTGAACACACCGATAGTTGCCGGCAAGCAGCATGCACCACTTGGCGAGGGGAACGAAAACCGAATCGTGCACACGCAACTTAACGGGTAACTCGACTTCCGTACCATTGGCGTCGTAACGAACGTTCTGAATGTCCTGTTCAATCTGTCGGAGGATAGCGGTGTCCTCATCCGACTCGAAACGGGCCGACTTGAAGTTGGTGGGCAAACCAACCTGGAGCACGTTGACCTTTTCCTCCGGTGGCCGAAACGCCTGAGGATCCGGGCTACAGAGCGTGATCCGCGAGGGATCCACGTTATCCCAAACGGACGGGTCAGTGTAACAACCGCGGATCGCGTCGGGATCGACGGCTGGGATTCTTCTCAGAAAGCTCAGTGGTGGCATGTTCATGATGGACATACACGGTTTGCCGGAGGTGCCCACCCGGCTCAGCAGATCCTTCACGACAGAAACTCGATATTGGGGCTCCTGCATGGCAAGCACGACTAGATCGTAATCCGAGGGATTCGCATCTTCGGGCGCGCCCGCGCTGACGGTGCCCGGCATCTTCGTCGTATTCAGCTCAACGGGTCCGTCGAGCCCTCGCACCGGCAGGCGCACAATCGCCCCCTCGCTATTAATCAACTCCGCTTCTTCAGGCAGACAGATGAGATGGGCGGAATGTCCAGCGAGCGCAGCCTTCGCGCCGAACAGCGAACCGTAAGAAGCACCCAGGAACAGAATATTGTATTGATCAGGCATGCTTGACTCCCTAAGTGGATTCGATCGCCGACGATGGCTCGTAGCCGGCTATTTTATGAGATGAGTGGTGACAGAGTCACCCATTGGGCCAGACAGCACGCTTAACTGTCTTAAACGATTCCCAGCGCCCACATTACACAGACCGCCAAAAACGATACAAGTCCGCATACTAGTGAGGCCCCACCGTAGCCGAGAAGCGCTTCGTTTACCGGCATGCGAGTAAGCGACGTGCAAACCCAAAAATAACTCGAGTTCACGTACTTGATGATGATCGAGCCGCTCGCGCCGGCGAGCATCGCGGCCTCAGGTGAGAGCGCCAGAGTTCCCAACATGGGTGCAACCAGGGAACCCGCCGTGATCACCCCGACGGTGGTGGAACCGGTGATCATGTTGCCGACGATGCCAATGACGAACGGCAGCAAAATCGATGGCAGCCCATAGTCAGCAAAAAACCCGGCGATGTAGTCCACAGCCGGGGTCGCCCTCAAGATCTCACTCAGAGATCCGCCGAGCCCCGTGACCACCAGGATCATGGCAGAAACCCTCAGCCCCTCCTCCACCCAAGAGCTTCTTGCGTCTTTCCTCTGCTCGGGTGTCCGGATGTTCCCGTAGGCGAGCCCGAGTCCGACACAAAGGGCCATCACCGGCCAGCCCACATAAGCGAGACCCGCCCGAATGATATTGTCCTCTTCGAGAAAAAGACGGGAAACACTCTGCGCCGATATCAACAGAATTGGCACGACGATAGGCGCGTAAGAGGCAAGCGTACCCGGCAATTTCTTGTCTAGGTCTTCCGCTAGAAAATCCTCGCCGGCATAGTCATCCGACGGTAGTGTCTTGAGTCGCGGCCCAACGATGTACTGCCCCCAAATCCAGCCCGCTAGCGATCCCGCCAGACATGCCACGCTACCGTAGATGATGGTGGCGCCGATGTCGGCGCCGAGCAATGCCGCAGCCGCCAAAGGCCCAGGTGTGGGTGGCACAATAGCGTGGGTCAGTTGCATCGAGCCCATCAGACCGATCGACATCACACCAACTGTCGTACCCATCATCTTGGCGGCCGAGTGCACTAGGGGATTCAAGATGACGAACGCCACGTCGGAGAAGATCGCCACACCCAGGATGAATCCCGTCAAAGTAAGTGCCAGGGGCATGCGCTGGGAACCGACCAAACGCACCATCGTGCGGGTGATGGTCTGAATCGCGCCCGTGTGACGAAGCGCCTCGGCGATGATGGACCCAAGCACGATCACCACGCCGATAGAACCAAGAGTGGAGCCGAAACACGACTCGAACGCCTCGATGAAATTGTTCCGCTGGACCCCAGGAATCACGCCGAAAATGAGCATCGGCACGAGCAAAGCGAGAAAAACGTGCCAACGCCATTTAGCGATGAGAAAAAGCAAAAGTAATATCACGCCCAGGAAGCCGAAAAGGGCCACCAGGGGGTTAGTTACAACCGCGGTAGATGGATCCATCCCGAACTCACTCGGCTTGTTCGACCAGCCAGTCGAGCGCCGCCTGCACGCCGCCTGGCTCGAACGGCACGCCCGCGTGAACCAGACCCATCTCTACGCCGCAGAGTGTTCCGGCCAACATCAACTCATTGAACCAGCCCAGATGGCCGATGCGGAAAACCTTGCCTTTCACCTTCCCCAGACCGGTGCCCAACGGCATATCGAACCGCTGCAGTATGACGTCCCTGAGCGCGTCGGCATCATGGCCCTCGGGCACCAGCACGGCGGTCAGAGCGTCGGAATGCTCATCAGGATTCAACGACAGGTTCTCTAAGCCCCAGGCGCTAACGGCACGACGTGTCGCTTCAGCAAGGCGCGTGTGACGTGCGAACACATTCTCAAGCCCTTCGTCGAAGAGCATCCCCAAAGCCACGTCGAGCCCATACAACAGGTTGGTCGCCGGCGTATACGGATAAAAACCGCTGCGGTTCGCCTCCAGCATCGGACCCCAGTCCCAATAGGACCTGAGCAGGCTCGCTTCCTCCGAGGCCGCAATAGCCTTCTCACTCAAAGCGTTAAAACCTAGCCCTGGTGGCAGCATAAGCCCTTTCTGTGATCCCCCTACGGTCACGTCCGCGCCCCACTCGTCGTGACGGTAATCGATCGAACCCAACGACGAAATCACGTCCACGAGCAACAAAGCGGGATGGTCCGTCCCATCTATCGCTTCGCGAACCGCGGCGATGTCGCTGGTGACACCTGTGGACGTCTCGTTATGAACCACCGCGACGGCCTTAATGGACCGATCTTCATCGGCCGCGAGCCTGGCCGCGACGGCTTCGGCGTCCACCCCGTGGCGCCAATCTCCGGGAATGAAATCCACCGCTAACCCCATGCTCAAGGCAATGTCGCGCCAGAGCGCAGCGAACCACCCAGTCTCCACCATCAACACCCGGTCCCCCGGGGAGAGGGTGTTTACTAGGGCAGCCTCCCAAGCCCCGGATCCCGAGGACGGGAAGATGACAACTGGGCCAGCGCACTTGAAGACCTTTTTGATTCCCTCAAGGACCCCAAGTGACAACTCCTGGAACTCCGGGCCCCGATGATCGAGGACGGACTGATCGAGGGCCCGCAAAACCTGGTCCGGGACGTTTGTGGGACCGGGAATCTGCAGGAATTGACGACCGATTTTCCTTGCCATGGCTTTGGTTTCTTCTTCTTAATCGCGTCATGAGGCCGCGAACACAGGCGCGACAGTACCACAATCGAAAACGCCGCGGGCTAACATACCTGCCTTTCGGCGAACCTCTCATGACCGCAAGAACGAAAGGCAGCGGCATGAGTTGACTCGCCTCTATACCGTATAGTTAGGGGACTAACAAGAACAGCAGGAGGAAATCGATGGCAGACGAAGTCTTTGCGGAACGCGATGGCAGCATCGCTACTGTCGTGCTGAATCGACCGGACAAGCTCAACGCGATGGATAAAACGAGCTGGATTCTCCTCGATGGGATCATGGCTGAGCTCGATGCGCAAGACGATGTCCGATGTATCGTCGTTCGTGGAGTCGACGGCCGAGCGTTCTCCGCCGGATCGGATATCTCTGCTTGGAGCGAGCAGCGTACGACGCGCGAAGACGTCCGCGACTACAGTAAAACCCTCGAAGATTCCGTGCACACAGTTTTCTCATGTCGCCACCCGGTCATCGCCGCGATCAACGGCGTCTGCATGGGTGGCGGCCTCCTGATCGCAAGCGTTTGCGACATCCGAATCTGTGGCGAATCGAGTCGCTTCGGCGTACCGATCAACCGACTCGGCATGACCGTTTCATATGCCGAACTGGGCGCACTCAGTCGAATTGTCTCATCATCCGCCGCCCTGGAGATCCTTCTCGAAGGCAACGTCTTCGGAGCAGCACACGCAAAGGAACTAGGCCTCGTCAATCACATCGTTTCGGACGCAGACGTCGAACATGAAGCCCAGTCACTCGCACAAAAAATCTCGGAACGAGCCCCACTGGTGAACCGTTGGCACAAGAGGTTCGTGCACAGGCTGCAGGATCCGACACCTCTCACCGAGGAAGAGATCGAAGAGGGTCATGCTGCGTTTGACACCGAAGACTACCAGACCGGATATCGCGCGTTTCTCCAGAAGACAAAACCCAAATTCGAGGGTCGTTAATTCATGAACGTGCCAACCACTGGTCCATTGCAGGGACTGACCGTGATCGAGCTAGCTCACATCATGGCAGGCCCTGTATGTGGCCGGATGCTTGCCGACATGGGCGCGGACGTCATCAAGGTCGAACGGGTCCCGGAAGGCGATGCGGCCCGTGGATTCGCCCCGCCGCTCATCGATGGGGAAAGCGCCGCCTTCATGATGATGAACCGCAACAAACGAGGCATCGCGGTGAACCTCAAAGCCGAGGCCGGCAAGGATATCGTCGAGCGCTTGTTGAAAGACGCCGACATCGTCATCGAAAACTACCGAAAGGGGACCATGGAACGACTCGGTCTCGGCTACGAGAAACTGCGAGATATGAATCCGGGCCTGATCTACTGCGAGATTTCTGGGTTCGGGCGAACCGGACCCTATGCTGATCTGGGCGGATTCGACCTCGTCGCCCAAGGCTATAGCGGACTTATGAGTATCACCGGCGAGGGCTCCGACCAACCGCCCGTCAAATGCGGGCCGCCCGTGACCGACATCACCGCTGGAGTGCTAGCGACAATGGGGGTCCTGGCCGCCTATGTGGAGAGGCTGAAGACCGGCCGCGGCCAGAGGGTGGACACTTCGCTCTTTGAAGCCGGCATCACGCAGACATTTTGGCAGTCGGCCATCGCGCTCGCCACCGGCGTTTCCCCGGAACCGATGGGTTCCGCTCATCCTCTGAACGCTCCCTACGAGGCGTTCGAAACCGCAGACGGCTGGATCACGATCGGCGCATCAAACGAGGCCACCTGGCAGCGCCTCCCACCCGTCCTAGGCCTAGCAGAATTACTCGACGACGAAAGATTTCTAAAAAACATCGACCGCATGCGAAACCGGGAAGCACTCAACGAAGCCCTTGCGCCCGCCTTCAAACAACGGGAGACAGACGAATGGCTGACGCTATTGGAGAAATCGGGCGTCCCTGCCGGCCCCGTCCTCAGCATCGGCGACATGCTGGCGCATCCACAAGCTCGGGCCAGGGCTATGGTGGTCGAGGCTGAGCATCCAAGCCTCGGCCCCATCGAGACCATCGGATTTCCAGTCAAATTCAGCGCGACACCAGCGGCGATCGGGCGTGGAGCACCGCGTCTCGGGGAAGACACTGTGGAGGTCCTTGGAGAGCTTGGCTATTCGGCAGCTGAGGTGGAACAATTGGTTCAGGAAGACGTCGTTATCGCAATTACCTAACCGACCGGCTCGTTCGCGACACTATGAAAAGCCAGCAGGTACTTTGATCGCTGCATAACGGCGTCATATAGATACTCTAGGAGGGGAATATGAAAATGATCAGGTTGGTGCTCCTTTGCCTGCCCTGGCTAGGGGCCTGTACACCGCAGGAGGCTCCGGTTCCGCCCGAGCAGCCAAACGAGCCGCCGGCTCCGATGTCGGACGCGGTCTTGTTCGAAGGCGGCCGGCTGATCGTCGGAGACGGCAACACCATAGAGAACGCGGCTTTCCTCGTCGAAGATGGTCGTTTCACCCAGGTGGGCGTCGCGGGCACCCTCGACACACCACCTGGTGCAGCCCGAATAGACCTGACGGGCAAGACCGTCATGCCTGCTCTCATTGATGCGCACTGTCATCTCGGGTACCTCAATACCAACGCAATGACAGACGCGCGAGCGAACTACTCCCGAGACAACATCATCGAGCACCTACACCGCGCAGCGTACTACGGGCTCAGCGCCGCGATGAGCATGGGAATCGATCCGCTCAATATGGTCGAGCTACGCCGGCAAGACATAGAGGGAGCGGCCCGGTTCCGCTGGGCGGGGCGCGGCATGGGGCGGCCCAATGCCGGACCCGGCGCCGCCGACCGCAGGGACGTCGTTTACGGTATCGATACTGTCGAAGAAGGTATCGCGGCGGTCAGGGAGCTTGCTGTCAATCAAGTGGACCTGGTGAAACTCTGGGTGGACGATCGTAACGGCACCGTGCCGAAGCTAACTCCCGATCTCTACGGCCCGATCATCGACGAAGCGCATCGCCTAGGGCTCAAGGTTACGGCGCATATCTTCTATCTGGAGGATGCCAAGGACCTTTTGCGAGCTGGCGTGGACGGATTCGCACACGGCGTCCGGGATGTCGATGTGGACGATGAGTTCATGGAACTACTTGCCACAAGGCCCTACACGTTCCTGATGCCCAATCTCCCGGATAGCGGCGCCAGAACAACAGACGACCTGCCGTTCTACGCCGAGACCCTCTCTGAGAACGCGGCAGGTCAAATGCGTGCCGTGATTGCAGAAGGCGCAACGGAGGATCCTGGTGAAGGATTCCAAGTGCAGGCACGCAACCTGATGCGCATGTACGAAGCGGGCGTACCCATCATCCTGGCAACGGATGGCGACGGTGCGGGCTGGGAAGCGCATGAGGAGATTGCGGACATGGTACTTGCGGGCGTTAGCCCAGCTGATGCTATCGTGGCTGCAACCAGCAACGCTGCACGACTCCTAAGACTTTACGACCTCGGCACGGTCGCAGACGGGATGAGCGCCGACTTCGTCGTGCTGGACGCCAATCCTCTCGATGACATCAAGAACACACGGGCGATCTCGAACGTCTATATCAGGGGCGAGGAACTGGACCGCACAGCGATGGCGGAGGACTGGACGAGCTGAAGGAGCATCGCTTGAAAACAAAATTACGGAGAGGACGATGTCTAACCTGGTCTTAGTTGTAACGGTAAAAGTACAACCTGAGTACGCAGAAAGCCTGAAACCGGCGATGTTGGAAAACGCCGCCCAATCGGTTCAAGAGGAGAACTGTCATCAGTTCGACGTGATCGTCTCCAAAGATGACGAACACACGTTCATGTTCTATGAGGTGTATGAAAATGAGCAGGCGCTGGCGGATCACCGCCAGACGCCGCATTTTCTAAATTACTGGAACCTTATGCAGGAACTCGGTGATAACGTCGAACGTCACGCACAACTATTTGAAAAACTAAGTTAACCGCCTGTCTCAGCAGGCGGCTATTTTTCATTCAACTAAATCGCGAGCTATCCCAGCAGACATTTCGATTGACTTGCATACTGCTGAAGTATCGAGGTGCCCTAATCCTAGGGCAATTGCAGAATTCAACTTCTGCCGAGCAGACACATAAAGCTCTATTGGGGCTCTGACAGTGGCGGCATGCTCGGTAATGATGGAGGCGTCTTTTTCAAAGACATCAAACATAGTACCTCCACCCTCACGATAGTCTGATTTGGCCATCATTGCCCCACGCACTTCCAACATCTTAGATCCACCTGCGCCCTTGATGAGCACACTTTGGATAAGTTCGGGATCTAGGCCCGCCTTTTGCCCCATAACAATACACTCGGCCGCGGCGACCACATGAACGTGAACCAGGTAGTTAGCACAAAGCTTCATTCGGGTCCCGTTACCCACCTCTCCACAATAGAAATTCGTCGCAGTAAATCCCTCCAACACCGGCACGCATTTCTCGTAAGCCGCCTCATCACCACTCACATAAATGGAGGCGACCATATTCACCAGCATTGGCGGAGTTCCACTGATTGGCGCATCGAGGAGGATTTTATCGCCAGCCGAAAATTTCTCATGAGCTGCTAGCTTGTCAACTACATTTAGCGTACTGCACTCGAGCATGATCTGACCGGGTTTTGGATGCTTCAGAACATCAGCGATAACCGTCTGCAAAGACGAAGCATTAGGGAGAGAACAAGCAAGTAAATCGGCTCTTTCAGACACATCCGTTGCGGACGAGGCTCTCTCCAGCCCTAACTCATCTAACGCGTCCATGCATTCTGACTTGATGTCATAGCCAACAACATCAAACCCTTTCTTCAAAAGGTTACCGGCTATATTCCCACCCATCGGGCCTAAACCAATAACTCCAACCTTTAGGCTCATATTGCGATCCTCCTAAATCCGTCTTTTTTATCAATACCTTGCAGCCTATTGTAATCTAAGATATGGGTTTATATAGTCTTCTGTTCAACAAGCCCGCGGCGACTCTTGGGGAAAATCACATGAAAAAAAGAACAATGAACCTCACAGCGCTACCGGCGTTCAGCCTCGCAACAGCTGTTTATCTCTTCACGTCGGGGATCGCTTTAGCAGATCGAATTACCCTCAGGATCGCTACAGGCCATCCACCGGGAGTCGTTTACGCCGGCCTGATGAAGGACTATTTTCAAACCGAGTTGAAAAGCCGCGTTGAGTCACGCACGGAACACACCGTTAATTTCATCGAGGGTTACAGCGGATCCATAGTCAGAACTTCAGAGACTCTCGAAGGCGTGCAAAACGGGATCATCGACATCGGTGGCTTTTGCTATTGTTTCGAGCCTTCGAACCTCCCGCTGCATGCATTCCAAGTAATGCTGCCCTTCGGGACAATGGATCCCACGGTCAGTCTGAAGATCGCTCAGGAGGTCTATCGAGAAGTCCCCTACCTGACCAACGTCTTCGAGGAACAGTTCAACCAGAAGCTCCTGGCCCGAGTCGCCGATGCAGGTTACAACTTAGTCACATCATTTGACTGGAACACCGTCGAGGATCTGGACGCAATCAAGATTGCTGGAGCGGGACTTAACTTAAATTGGCTACGCTACGCGGGCGTCACCCCTGTACAGGCTGCTCTACCCGAAGCCTATACGGGCCTGAGAACCCACGTCTATGAAGGTTGGGTCGTATTTCCCAGCGCAGTAGTTCAACTTAAGCTCTACGAACCAAGCCCCTTCTACACAATGATCGGTTTTGGCTCCATGACCTGGCATGGACTAACCATCAACCTCAACACATGGAACAGACTGCCAGCAGACTTCCAGGAGATCCTACTTGAGGTATCCGCAGACTTTGAGGAGAGAACCGGTACTAACAACTTGGAACGTTATGGAAATGACGTTGCAACCCTTAGAGAACTTATCACTGTGAAAGAACTCGCGCCGAGCGTGCGCACAGAATGGGCAGACTCACTTCGAGATTGGCCCAAAGAGATGGTCACTGAGCTTGACGCCCAGGGCTTACCGGCAACTCAAGTACTTGAGGCAACGCTCTCCTCAGCTGAGCGACATGGCTATACATGGCCGGTTCGCTATGAACTCGAGTAGCGCCTCGAATTCACTCGGACTGAAATTTCCTTTACCGCCGGTCGGGGCTTGACTCGGCCAAGCCCACCGGATATCGGGTAGAGCATGTCTATCATCAAGCTTAACGACCACCTAACCAAAGCACTCATGGTGCTTGCGGCGTGTTGGGCCTTCATCCTGACCTTCTTCATCATCGCCGACATCATCGGCCGCACCGTGTTCAATGCGCCAGTTTACGGCGTCCCCGAGATCGTAATGAACTCCATCGTGATGATCGTGTTTCTGCAAGCAGGCTATGCGATCCGAAGTCGATCGATGCTGCGAGCAGATTTTCTCGCCAGGAAATTTACACCCTTGTTCGGTCGAATCATGCTTACCGCAGGCTACTTACTCGGGGCTGCGTTCTTCATCATGATCCTTTTCGGCAGCTGGGATTCAGCCATCCATGCCTGGGTGGCCAACGAATACGAGGGCGAAGGGGCGCTGCGGGTACCCGCATGGCCGACACGCTTCACGATTGTTTTCGGCAGCGCCGTCGCCACTATGAGCTACCTGCTTATGGCTTACCTGGATATCTTCCGACCGGAAAAGCCAGATGCGGAGATTGCCCCAGAGGCCAAGCTTCATGACTAAACTACCAACTACTACCTGAACTCCACTTCGTGTTCGACGTCAACATCGCCACTGTTCTGATCGTTAGCCTGCTGGTGATGGTTGGGCTTGGCGTACACATCGCAATTGCGCTTGGAATGACCAGCGCACTGGGTATTTTCCTTATCACTGGTGGAAACTTCGATGTCGTGTTGGCGATGCTGGGGAGCACCGCCTACGAATCCTTACGCGGCTATGAGTTCGCGGTGATTCCGTTGTTCATGTTGATGGGAGAGTTCATCGGTAAGTCCGGAGCTGTTACAGACGTCTACCAGGCCATACATCGAGGCTTGAAACGCATTCCGGGACGCCTTGCGATAGCAACTCTTCTAGGCAACGCGATATTCTCCTTCGTCACCGGCGTGAGCATCGCCTCAGCCGCGGCATTCTCACGCATCGCCTACCCGGAAATGAAGCGCTTTGGCTACCATCGCGGCTTCGCGCTCGGCACCATCGCCGGTTCAAGCTGTCTCGGCATGCTGATCCCACCTAGCGTGTTAATGATCGTTTGGGGTCTGCTCACAGAGAGATCCATAGGCCAAATTTTTCTAGCCGGCGTTTTACCCGGGTTGTTGCTGGTGAGCCTCTTCGTGGCCTACGTATTAGCTATCGCATTACTGCGCCCAGAGCTGGTCGGCACCCGTAAGGATAAGACCCTTCCAGAACCGGAGCTGAAGACTCCAGAGTCCCTGCCTAGCGCTCCGAAAGTATGGGGCAGCGCACTCGGTATTATCTTCGTCATCGTAGCCGTCCTGGGTGGAATCTGGTTTGGCGTCTTTACGCCCACGGAAGGCGCAGGCGCCGGAGCTTTCATTGGGCTCATCATGGCGATCGCAAAGGGCATGAGAACCAAAGAGATCGTCGAGGCCATCCTTTCGGTTGGCCGAACCTCGGCACCGATACTTCTGCTGTTGGTGTCCGCTTCACTCTACTCCCGGACGCTGGCCATGACAGGCGTCTCGACAGCCATCCAAGACACTTTCCTCGGCGCAGACATGCTGCCCTGGATGATCATCGCGGCGATGGTTGGTGTCTGGTTTCTATTGGGCATGGTGATCGACTCAATCTCGATCATGCTACTCACCGTCACCATCTTCGAACCCATCGCCGTGAGTCTCGGCTATGACCCCATCGCGTTCGCAATCGTGGGCATCCTCGCCATTGAAGCGGGTTTGCTGACACCCCCCTTCGGCTTACTGGTCTATACGGTGAAGGCAGCGATTCGGGAGGAGGACGATGATGTTTCCATCATGCACATTTTCCGCAGCTCAATGCCCTACTGGATCATCATGCTGACATGCATGATAGCCATCGCCACCTACCCGCAGATCGCAACGTATTTGCCCAGCCTGGTGTTCTAGCCCGTTTATTTCGCCAGGCAGCCGCTGCGCTCACTCCAGATCCAGATCCCACAGCGCGATAGCGTTGGTTCTGCCAATCCTGATCCGGTCCTCCTCGGAGACGATCGGCGTGTCGTCATACCATTCCGCAGCGTCCTGCATGGTCTCGAATGGGTAGTCAGCTGAGAAGAACAGGCGGTCAGTTCCAAGAACTTCAAGCGTGTTCCTAAGCGCAGGATCATTGAAGAAACCGCTAGTGGTCACGTAGAAATGATCGAGAAAAATCTCGCCAAGAGGGCGGGTGCCACGGTAACCGCGAGGTGAAAAACGCATCCGAGCATCTATTCGCCACAACGAGTGGGGAATAAACTCGCCCAAGTGCCCAATGACGATCTTCAAGTTAGGATAATCGTCGAACAATCCCGAACCACATAGACGAAGGGCATGTATCGAGGTCTCAACCGCGAAACCCCAGGGCGCACTCATCAGCCATGGGTGACCTTCATAATTCTGGGCACGGGCGGGAACCTGCATGCGGGGGTGCAGATAGACGGGAACATCCAGCTCGGAAACCGTTGCCCAGAAAGTTCGATATTCCGGGATATCGTAGTAGATAGCCGAATCGGGCACGTCCTTCTGCGTGAAACCGTTGAGCATTGCACCCTTGAATCCAAGCTCTTTGACACAGCGAGTCAGTTCGGCGGAAGCGGCATCAGGCTCCTGCATGGGCAGGGCTGCCAGGCCACCGTAACGATCCGGATGACGGACGACGGCGTCCGCGATTGTGTCGTTCCCCTTCTGCGCAACGGCTATAGCTTCGTCCGTATCGAGAATGCCTTGGATGCCGGGCGCGTTTAGAGACTGCAGTGCAAACTCGATGCCGGTGGCGTCCATATTCTCCAGACGTCGGGCGCCCATATCGAGAATCTGACTGGTGAAGTCGTCCCAGCGCCCGGATTCGCCCGCGAAGCTCTTCGTTGCCTGCAGGGTCTCTTCGATCGCCATATGTTCTTCGAACGCGATCTTGCCTTTCATCTAACGAGTACCTCGCATTTTTCTTCTCGTGGTTGGGGTGGCTGGGTACCCGTCTCAAGGTTCCAGAGACGCAATGTACGCAGATAGATTGATGACATCGTCATCCGTCAGATTCACAACGACCGGCAACATCAGGGCGGCAGACTGACCGGCCCGGGTCCCGTGCTTCATATCCCACAACTGACGGGCAATGTAGATCGGGGACATGCCGGCGAGAGCGGGCACGTCAGCGAGACCCTTGAGATCCGGCCCATGGCAAATGTCGCACTGAATCGTCCGTCCGCTACCCGTTCTCGCTAGCTCCTCGCCGGCTGCAACACTGCCAGGCGGTACGTAGGCGATAAAAGGGCTATGAGGATCACGGCGTTCAGCGCGATGTGAATCCTCCGGGATCTCTATGATCCGCCGCCCGATCGTCTCCATACCGCCGTTCGGCTCAGCATGCCGCATGTTGCCTTGACCGACATAGGTCTCTGGTACTTCGTCCGCCTCGATGACCGTTACCCACTTCACGGGCTCGAGCTGTGAGTAATATTCCGCGGCCAACCTGATCTCTTCGTCGGTTATGTGGGTCGCACTCAGCACCATGCTGTTGTGCCTTCTGTACAGGCTGGTTCGGGCGCCGCTCTTGAAGTCGCGCATTTGCTGCGTGACGTAGTTGACGGGCTGCCCGGCCAACATCGAGGATTCCGGGTGACCCATGCCATGCAGCATGTGACACTGCCCGCATGCACGGACATTGGGCGCCCTACCGTGAGCGACGATCTCCGGCAGCGGAGGATGCTCATCCGGATACCAATCCGGCGGGTTGAAGGGATCATTAATCTGGGTTTGTGTGCGTTGCAGGTCACTGCCAGGGACGCTGAGCAGAGTGCCGTCGTCGGGGCCGAGCCCCCGGCCTTCGTCCATCTGCGGGTACGCCCAACTGGGGGGGTCGAACTCTTGCGCGAAACCCGCACTAACCAATGCATAGAATGCCACCGTTAGCGTGACGCCGATCGACTTTCTCATGCGCTCTCACCGTGCGTGATCGTTTCAGCCATTGTAGCCTCGGGTAGATTGGCTTAGCTTATTATCTCAAGCGAGTTGAATGGATTAGGGAAGGATAAAAACAATGCCCACTGAATACCGGTCGCTGAAATCTATCGTTCTAATCTGGGCTGCCTCGATTCCGATGAATCATGCTTCTGCCCAGAACGTCGCGCAGGATATCCCATTCCACAGGAGCACCGCTAATGCTCCCACTACCGTTCTGGCCAGTGAGGAGCTGGCTCGCGTTCCGCAGTTCATGGTGGATCCCTTCTGGCCCAAGCCGCTGCCCAATAACTGGATGATCGGGCAAGTTTCCGGCGTCCACGTGGACTCTAATGACCACATTTGGATCGTACAGCGTCCGAACTCTCTCTCCGAGCGCGATATCGCGGCCACCTTCGATCCACCACTCAGCAAGTGCTGTTTCCCTGCCCCACCGGTGCTCGAGTTCGATTTGAGCGGTAACGTGCTACGAGCCTGGGGCGGCCCCGGAGAGGGTTATGACTGGCCGCGGTCGGAGCACGGTATTCATTTGGCTAACGGCTACGTCTGGCTCGCCGGCAACGGCCAGGGAGATAGCCACATTCTGAAGTTCACTATGGATGGTGAGTTTGTCATGCAGATCGGTGAACCAGATCAGAGCGAAGGCAGCAACGACACACAAAACCTCGGTCGCCCGGCGGATCTTTTCGTCGACGTCGAAGCCAGAGAGGTCTATGTAGCTGACGGGTACGGAAACCGGCGCATTGTCGTTTTCGACACAGA
>CAYLKA010000043.1:0-21511 GCA_964384125.1 uncultured Gammaproteobacteria bacterium
CCAGCTCATCAGGCGTAGCCGCAACCAGCAGGATGTCCGCCTCGAGGGGTTGATTCAGGGCGGACCTCAACTCGATATCTCCCAACCCCAGAGCCCACGCTCCGAGCGGTGCCAGCCACAGTGCCACACCACTCCAACGTGCCTTTAGTGTCATCAAAATCCCCTACCTATTACAGCCCTGACCCGAGAATCAGAGGGCTGGTCGCGTAAACCCGAAAAGCCCTTGGTTGACCCACCAAAAGATACATCACATAAATTCATTTACTAAAATTTCAGCGATTTGTACGCTGTTCAACGCAGCTCCTTTACGCAAATTATCCGACACTACCCACAGGTCCAGGCCCCGCGGGTGGGACAGGTCCTCCCGAATTCGTCCGACGAATACCGCATCCCGGTTCGCGGCCTCCGTAGCGGCAGTCGGATAATCACCAGGACCATCGCCGTCAACGACGATGACTCCCGGTGCGGAACTCAACATGTCCCGGACTTCGTCAACTGTCACTTTCGTTCGGGTTTCGAGATGCACTGCCTCGGAGTGACCCAGGTAGACGGGCACACGGACACAGGTAGGATTCACCATAATGCCGGGATCCTCAAAAATCTTCTGAGTCTCCCAGATCATCTTCATCTCCTCCTCGGTGTAGCCTGATTCCAGAAACGGACCGATCTTGGGCACCGCGTTAAAAGCCACCACCTTCTCAACACCCGCCGCCGTTCTTGTTTCACCATTAGCAAGGATGGTGCGACTCTGCTCAGTCAACCCCTCCATTGATTGTCGGCCGGCTCCGGACACCGATTGGTAGGTCGACACATTTATTCGGTCGATCCCTACCGCATCCTGAATAGGCTTGCATGCGACCACCATCTGGATCGTGGAGCAATTGGGATTGGCGATGATGCCGCGTCGAGTGTAGTCCGCAATTCGCTCCGCGTTGCACTCCGGCACGACTAGCGGCACTTCTTCGTCATATCGAAACCGGGAGGTGTTGTCGATGACGACTGCCCCCGCCTCCACGGCCCGCGGCACAATCCTCTCGGAAACGCTACCGCCCGCCGAGAACAATCCCAGCTGCACCTGCCCAAAATCGAAGTCGTCAAGCACCTCGACGCGCAGATCCTCGCCACGAAACCTCACCGTTCGATCCACGGAGCGCTCACTCGCAAGCGGAAATAGCCTCCCTACCGGAAATTCCCGCTCTTCGAGGATTTGAAGCAATGCTTCCCCGACAGCGCCGGTCGCACCCGCAATGGCAACATCATAGGTTCTGGACACAACTGCCCCTGATTACAATTGAAAAGTGAGTCAGGCCTTCCGCTCGACGCCAATGGCCGGCGTTGCGGACTGCACGTCCGCATTCTGTGCGCGATGGCGAAGATAATGATCCATCAGCGTCAACGCGAGCATCGCTTCTGCGATAGGCGTTGCCCGCAGCCCCACGCAAGGATCGTGGCGCCCCGTCGTAACAATCTCGGCAGCGCTGCCCGAACGGTCCACCGTACTACCCGCCACTTGAATACTCGACGTGGGTTTTAAGGCGATGCTGACCAGAATATCTTGTCCGGAGGAGATACCACCGAGTGTGCCGCCCGAGGAGTTCTTGGCAAACCCTTCGGGGGTCATCTCATCCCGATGCTCGCTGCCCCTCTGAGTAACGCATTCAAAACCGTCTCCGAACTCGACCCCTTTCACAGCGTTGATGCTCATCATTCCGTGGGCAATGGCTGCTTCCAGCTTGTCGAAAACGGGCTCACCGAGCCCGGGCGGAACCTGGGAAGCCACGATGTTAAGCCGCGCCCCGATCGAATCCCCCGCCTCGCGGAGATCGTCCATGAAGCGCTCGAGCTCATCTAGTTTCGCCGGATCGGCACAGAAAAACGGGTTGTCGTTGATGACATCGATGTTGTGCGCGCCCAACTCAAGTGGCCCGAGCTGGGCAAGGTAACCGTAAATACGCAGCCCCAGTTGTTTGCTGAGATATTTCCGCGCAATTGCGCCCGCGGCCACTCGCATAACGGTCTCTCGGGCAGATGCGCGGCCGCCCCCACGATAATCACGGATACCGTATTTTTGCTGATACGTGTAATCGGCATGGCCCGGCCTGAAAGTGTCCTTTATCTTGCTGTAATCGCGCGACCGCTGATCGACGTTATCCACCGCCAGACCGATGGCCGTACCCGTGGTCAGACCCTCGAAAACCCCGGAAAGGATCTTGATCTGATCAGGCTCCTTGCGCTGGGTTACGTGGCGCGAGCGCCCCGGCCTCCGCCGATCCAGATCCACCTGGATATCTGCCTCGGAAAGCTCTAGTCCGGGCGGACAACCGTCCACTACACCGCCCATTGCCGGACCGTGACTCTCGCCGTAAGTAGTTACTGTAAAAAGTTTTCCGAATGTGTCGCCGGCCATGGTTGGTCTATCCGTTCAGATTGTGCTCGGCCACCACGGCCGGGCGACCCCGCCCATCGTATTCCCTCAGTCGAGGCCTGGCGCCCCAAGAGCGTCCCAGCTCCCTAGCGGGGCCTAGCCTGACAAGTATCCAGTCAATTCGGCACGCGTCAACATGAACACCCCCTCACCGCCGTGTTCAAACTCGAGCCAGGTTACTGGCAGCTCAGGATGGAGCGCCATGAAAGCCTCCTGCGCCTCCCCGATTTCAACGATGAGCACGCCGTCCGCAAGGAGATGGTCCCCGGCGCTGGTTAGGATTCGGTTGACGATGTCGAGTCCGCTTAGGCCTCCCTCAAGCGCCAACACGGGCTCATGGCTATACTCCAGCGCAAGCTCCCCCAACCGTGCGTGCGGGACATAAGGCGGGTTGGAAAGCATCAGCCGATACCTTCCTTGGACCGCAGAGAAAAGGTCTGACTCGATGAGTCGTACTCGGGACTCTAAGCTGTATTGTTCCACGTTAGATCTCGCCACCGACAAAGCCTCACCTGACACGTCCGTGGCATCAACCATGACACCAGGGCAATAGTGGGCTGTCCCCACAGCCAAACAGCCAGAGCCCGTACCGATATCCAACACCTGATCACCTGGCTCCAAGGAACACCAGGGCTCGAAGCCGCGTTCCACTAACTCCGCCAGCGGGGAACGGGGAATCAAGACACGCTCATCGACCTCGAAACACAACCCAGCAAACCAGGCTTCGCCCAGCAGATAGGCCAAGGGTTTTCGTTCGAGCACCCGCCGCTCGGCCAACTCGACGACGGCATTTATTAGATCTCGGCACGGGGGCTGAGACCAGGCCTCCGGTAACCAACCCTGCTGCGCGCGAATGAGCCAGTACGCCTCATCCGAGGCGTTGTCCGTACCGTGACCGTAACTGAGATGGTGAGACTCGAAAAAACGCGCGAGCACGGTGGTCCACGCTTCCGAAGAGCCACCTTCCTCGAGCGCGCACCTGAGCTCACTGACATCCATAGGCCGCGGATGATACCCCTTGTGAGATAATGAACGGCGTGATTGGAGCTATACCGAGATCCCTCTTTGTTGGGCTAGCATTGCTGGTCGGCGCGCTATTTCTGCTGCGCGGCGGGCCGCAGTCGTTACCACCGCCTGTGGTGGCTACCCTACTGAGCGATCCGCGCCCACTGCCACATGTGACGCTAACGGACCAACAGGGCGGCGCCTTCGAATCATCCGATCTAACCGGACAGTTCAGCCTGCTCTTCTTCGGCTTCACTCACTGCCCCGATATATGTCCGCTCACATTGAGCCTGCTATCCAGTGTCCACAGAGATTGGTCCACCTCACACATCGAAGCCCCAGAGGTGGTTTTCGTCAGTGTCGATCCCGGACGGGATAACCCGGCCCGTATTACCGAGTATCTCGAAAATTTTGACTCGAGTTTCCACGGGATCACGGGTCCACGGGAAAATATGGAACCTTGGCTCAACGCCCTTGGCGTCAGCGTACACATTCAACCTCAACCCGACGGCCAACCCTACGCGGTTACCCATAATTCCACTATTTACGTCGTTGGGCCAGGAGCTGAGTTGCTTGCGATCTTCAGCGCTCCACATGACGCAAACATCATCGCAACCGACTTTCTGAAGATTCGCCAACACTATCTCAACGACCCGTCACGCTCCCTCGATCCCTCCGCTTCATGAGCCCCGCAGTTTCGGTCTGGGCGCAATACCTGCTGCCCCAGCAACTCCTCGCATGGCTCGTCTATCACATTTCCCGCTCTACCTGGCCAGTACTAAAGAATCCTCTGATTCGCTGGTTTGTGAAGCGCTATCGCGTCGACCTCCATGACGCAGAGAGCCATGAAGCTGAGGCCTATGAGAGCTTTAACGCATTTTTCACGCGTCGATTGAAACCCGGTACCAGACCGATCGAGGGAGATGACCGTTCCGTAATTTCCCCCGTTGACGGCTATCTAACCCAGTTCGGTACCGTCCGAGACGGGGAATTGATTCAAGCGAAGGGTATGGGCTACAGGGTCGACGAGCTTCTTGGGGAACCTAGGGATGGCGCCGCCAGTCTGATCTTATGCAGCTACGCGACGCTTTATCTAGCACCGAGCCACTACCATCGAGTACACCTACCACTGACAGGCACGTTGACCCGAACCCGCTATATTCCCGGCAAGCGATTCAGCGTGAACGAACACACAGCGGATCGCATCCCACGACTCTTTTGCAGAAACGAGAGGGTGGTCTGCTGGTTCGATACCCTAATCGGACCCTTGGCAATGGTCCTCGTCGGAGCACTAAACGTATCCAGCATCAGCACTCAGTGGCTTGGGGAGATACCGAGTGGTAAGCGCAGAGAGTGGCATAACGACGTGACTCCGAGGCACCGATACGAACGAGGCGATGAAATCGGGGCGTTCAACCTGGGTTCCACTGTCATCCTCATACTGCCAGCGGGCCTGGTGACCTGGTGCGAGGGGCTGCAGTCCGGGCAAAGGCTCAATATGGGAGAGTCTCTAGGCCACCTCAGCCCCGTGCTCGACAGGAACCGGTGAGCAGCACGGTCCGGTGGCAACCGTCCGCTTCTCGTGCGACGCTGCGCGCGCGAGCCGAAATACTGGCATCTATCCGGAACTTCTTCGCAGAGAGAGGGGTCATGGAGGTAGAGACGCCCGCGCTATCTCGTGCGGGAACCACCGACCCGCAACTCGACGCCATTACTGCACGCGTCCAATCCCTCGGTGCTGATCCACTCTACCTCTCGACATCCCCGGAATTCCCGATGAAACGCCTTTTAGCGGCAGGTTTCGGTGACATCTATCAAATATCCAGAGTCTTTCGCGATGGAGAACTTGGGCGTTGGCACCAACCCGAATTTACGCTACTTGAATGGTATCGGGTGGGTTGGAACGAGGAAGAGCTCATGCGTGAGGTCGAGACGCTCCTGCGAAGCATAGTGGAACCTCACCGGCCGCTGGGCCCAACCATCCGCATGAGCTATCGAGAAGCGTTCCAGAAATTCCTCGGTATCGACGTATTCGCCAAACCACACCAGGTCAGAGAGCGGCTCCGCGCGGCCACTGTAGACGTGCCCGCCGACTTGGATGAAAGCAGCGTAATCGATCTCGCGTTCGGTCTGGCCATCACGCCACGCCTACCCCCTGACGCAATCTCATTCGTTTATGACTTCCCCGAACATCAGGCCGCGCTCGCCCGCCTGAAATCGACGAAGCCCCCGGTCGCGGCCCGATTTGAGGCCTTCCTCGGTGGACTCGAGCTCGCGAATGGCTTCGATGAGCTAACAGACGAGGCCGAGCAAAGAGGGCGTTTCGAAGCTGACAGGAAGCGCCGACGTGACGAGGGGCGCCACACCCCACCGATCGATGAACCATTTCTAGCAGCGCTCGCTCATGGATTGCCGGGCTGTGCCGGCGTGGCCATTGGCATTGATCGGCTGGTTGCGGTTGCTAAGGGGTTACAGAGCCTCTACGACACTACAAGCTTTGCCCATACGGGCGAAGAATAAGCGTTTACCTAGTCCTTCACGCGCGAGACGTACTCGCCACTGCGAGTATCGACCCGCACCATCTCTCCCTGTTCGACGAACAGCGGCACACGAACGACCGCACCAGTCTGGAGCTTCGCGGGTTTGACACCACCTTGTGCCGTGTCCCCCCGCACGCCTGGGTCCGACTCCACAATCTTGAGCTCGACGAAATTCGGCGGTGTGACCAGCAGCGGCACACCGTTCCAGAGTGTGACAAGGCAAATATCTTCCTCTTTGAGCCACTGCCGCGCATCAGCCACGGATTTTTCGTCCGCGGCAAGCTGCTCATAAGTGTCTGGAACCATGAAGTGCCAAAATTCCCCGTCGGTGTAGAGGTACTGCATGCTCTGCTCATGCACATCGGCCACCTCCACCGACTCACCTGACTTGAACGTCTTCTCAACAACCCGACCTGTCTTAAGGTTCCGGATCTTGACGCGATTGAACGCTTGGCCTTTTCCCGGCTTTACGAATTCATTCTCGACAATCGCGCAAGGATCCCCGTCGATGATGATCTTTAGTCCGCCTCGAAACTCGTTGGTGCTGTAACTCGCCATAGACGTTTTGATACTTCGGGTTGATACGTCGGAAAGGAATCGGGGGATAATAGCCCCAAGTAGTCAGGAAACGAACTCTAATCGTGTCCGAGCCATCAACCAGTCGTGCAGTGCAGCACCCCGCTGCTTGCGTCAAGCAAAGCGTATTCAAACCCATGAGTTGGCAAAGTGCCCTCCGTGAAGCCATCCGGAAACCGGGCGAGCTGCTTGAGATGCTCGACCTAGATCCGGCGAGCGCGGAAAAATATGATCCCGAAGGGTCGGAGTTTCCTCTCCTTGTTCCTCGCTCCTTCGTGGCCAGAATGCGCAAAGGGGATCCCCGCGATCCGCTCCTGCTGCAGGTTCTCCCACAATTGTGGGAGCGGGTCGATGTCGCTGGCTTCAGCCGTGATCCGCTCGGGGAAGTGGCGTTCGCAAGCGACGGCGTTCTCAAAAAATATGCTGGCCGCGCGTTGCTCATAACCACGGCCGCCTGTCCGATCCACTGCCGGTACTGTTTCCGGCGGCATTTCCCGTACTCTGAGCAGCATACGCGCAAAAATCATTGGGACCGTGTCTTCAAGGCGCTGCGCCAGGCCGAAAATATAACCGAGGTTATTCTTTCCGGCGGTGACCCACTCAGCCTGTCTGACCAATCTTTAGCGGAGCTGGTATCTGCCGTCGAGGAACTCGACTTCGTTGACACGCTCAGAATCCACACACGCTTTCCGATTATCCTTCCGGAACGTGTGAATGCCGGGTTGCTCGAAACCTTATCCGAGACCCATTTGAACACCGTGTTGGTCGTGCACTGCAACCATGCCAATGAGATAGACGACTCCGTGCGGACCGCCCTACGCCGGTTGAAGTCGACGGGGACTCAATTGCTGAATCAATCGGTACTTCTGCTGGGCATCAATGACGCTGTCGATCGGCTCGAGGCCCTAAGCCGCGCGCTATTCAACTGCGGTGTTTTGCCTTACTACCTACATCTCCTCGACCCGGTAGCGGGTGCAGCACATTTTGAAGTCGACGAATCCCGTGCTCGCAAGCTAGTCACCAGTCTCCAGAACCGACTTCCCGGTTATCTGGTTCCGCGGTTGGCGCGCGACGTGCCAGGGGAGTTAAGTAAAACAATTATTCTCTGAACGCTGAAATAGCAGATCCAGGCCCAGTCCTATTGCGGCCGGAAGTAATATTCGAACGGCCTCCCGAGCGTCCTCGCATTGCCCCAAATTATGTAGAGGCTTTCCAGCGATTTAGCATGGCGGAGCGGCCCCAGGTCGATGGATTGAAGGCCGATCCCTTCAACAAGGCTTGCCACCAAGGCCTTCGCCTCAGGATCATCCCCAACTATGGGTGACGTGACTGGCCCGCCGGCAGAAGCGGGGTCCACCATGGTGACCCAATTCATCGTATTGAAGGCTTTCACCACCGTCGCTCCCGGCGCCCAACGCTGGATCCACTCGGCATTCGAGGGATCGACCGCAAAGTCCCGGAGGCCGTCGTCACCCACCATTCGGGGGTTCGTCGGATCGATGATGATTTTTCCGGAGAGGTCCCCGATATTTTCCATGACGGATTCGACAGCATTCCAGGGCACCGCGAGCATCACCACGTCCGCCCGGGCTGCTGCCTCGGCCGGACTGGTCGCAGATGCATTGCCTCCGGTTTGGCCAACCAACTCCCTAACTTCCGGGCGGTCCGGGTTACGCGATCCGTAAATGACCTCGTGGCCTAGCGCAGCGAACTCAGGTCCAAGCGCACGCCCCACGTTACCGGTCCCGATCATGGCAATCGTCTCCGACATGGCTCCGCTGGAGTAAAACAAACCCACCAGCAAGACACCCTGGAGCCAATGAACTAAATATCTGAATCGCATGCGTCTACCTCCACGCCCGCTGATTAAAAACCCATATCGAAACCGGTGATCTCACATGTCTCGCAAGTGGGATCGTTGATCATCGGCGCCCTATCCCAAGAACGGGTTGGTCTTGGGCGTTCATTCTACCTAAGCCCCAATCACTCGACGAGCAACCGGTCGACCTTTCGGTAGCCCCGAGGTAACGCCAACCCGCGCCGACCCCGATACCCGAAATACTCATCCAGATCCGCCGGCTTCAACGTCATGTGCCGCTGTCCCGAGATGACCTTCACGGACTGACCCTCCGTAAAAGCACAAATCGCTACGAGGGCACACTCCGAGTCCTTGGGAAGACCGAGAATTTTATTTCCCTTGCCCCTCACCAGCTCTGGAAGCTCCTCGAGTGAGAACACCAAAAAACGACCATCACTGGAAACCGCCACCAGATATTCATCTTCCTCGTGAATCCGCGCCGCTGGCACCACAGTAGCTCCCTTGGGGAGGGTAAGTGCTACCTTGCCGGCCTTGTTTCGCGAATGCAGATCTTGCAACTTGACCACAAAACCGTATCCCGTCGAAGAAGCCAAGACCCATCGCTCGTCATTCGTCCCAATAAGCACGGCTCTGAAACTAGATCCATCCGGAGGCTTGAGGCGGCCAGAAAGCGGCTCGCCCTGGCTTCGCGCGGAAGGCAGCGTGTGAGCCGGCAAGCTATAAGCTCGCCCGGTACTATCCACAAACACAGCGAGTTGGTTGCTACGTCCCACTGCCGCGGCGAGGAACTGGTCGCCCGATCGGTAGCTCAAAGTCTCAGCATCCACTTCACGACCTTTCGCCGCCCGAGCCCAACCCCGTTCTGATAACACGACGGTGACCGGCTCACTGGACACGAGCTCCGATTCCTTCATGGCCTGAGCGGCATCTCGCTCAACAATAGTAGTACGCCGCTCGTCACCGTGCTCCTTAGCCAGCGACAAGAGTTCCTCCTTGATCAACTTGGTTAACCGCGCCTTGGAACCCAGCGTTTTCTCCAGATCCACTCTCTCCCCCGCAAGCGCTTCCTGCTCGCCCCGGATCTTCATCTCCTCCAGCTTGGCCAAGTGGCGTAAGCGAAGCTCAAGGATCGCTTGCGCCTGTGTGTCGCTGAGCTCAAACCGCTTCATCAAAGCAGACTTTGGGTCGTCCTCTTTTCGGACGATCTTGATGACGACATCAATATTGAGATATGCGACCAACAGGCCATCAAGGATATGGAGTCGCTCTATGACCCGTTCCAGACGGTATCTGAGTCGACTCTTGACCGTATCCAAGCGGAACTTAAGCCATTCTTCTAGTAGCGACTTCAATCCAAAGACAGCAGGTCTGCCGTCTCGCCCGATCACGTTTAGATTTACGCGAACCGTGCGCTCTAAGTCCGTGGTCGCAAAGAGATGCCCCATGAGTGCCTCGGTATCGACCCGATTCGAGCGAGTCGTCAATACCAGACGTATCGGGTTTTGATGATCCGATTCGTCACGAAGATCCTCCATCTGTGGAAGCTTCTTGGTCCGCATCTGGGTCGCTATCTGCTCCAGCACCTTTGCGCCAGAGACCTGATGCGGTAACTCCGTGATGACGATTCCCTCTTCCTGAACCTCGTAACACGCTCGGAGCTTCAGGCTGCCGGACCCCGTCTTGTAGATCGCCATGATGTCGGAGCGAGGCGAAATGAGCTCCGCCCCCGTTGGAAAATCCGGGCCCTTGATGTGCTTCATGAGCTGGCCGAGCGTCGTCTTGGGTTGGTCCAGAAGCCTGATTAGCGCGCTGATGACCTCGCGAATATTGTGTGGCGGAACGTCGGTCGACATCCCAACAGCAATACCACTCGTACCGTTGAGGAGTAGATTCGGCAGCTTGGCAGGCAAAAGGGTTGGTTCCCGCAGCGTGCCATCAAAGTTGGGAATCCAATCCACTGTGCCCTGGCCCAGCTCCGACAGCAGCACCTGAGCGTAGGACGTCAGTCGTGCCTCGGTGTAACGCATCGCGGCGAAGGATTTTGGATCGTCCTGTGAACCCCAATTGCCGTGACCATCGACGATTGGATAGCGATAGGAAAACGGCTGAGCCATGTGCACCATAGCCTCGTAACAGGCAGAATCACCGTGGGGATGAAACTTACCGATGACGTCTCCCACAGCGCGGGCGGATTTCTTCGGTTTCGCGGCCGCGGACATCCCGAGATCGCTCATCGCATAGATGATGCGCCTTTGCACCGGCTTTAGCCCATCGCTGATGTGCGGCAGTGCACGATCCAAAATCACGTACATCGAGTAGTCGAGGTACGCTTTCTCCGTAAAGGTCGCGAGCGGCACTCGCTCGATCCCTTCGAAGTTTAGTTCCTGCTCTTTCATAAGGTTCGCCTATACCTAGACATCAGCCAGGTTGCCCTTTTCTTGCAACCACTCCCGACGATCGGAAGAACGTTTCTTAGCCAGCAACATATCCAGCATCTGGTCCGCTTTACCCTTGCCCGTTGCAGTCAGCTGGACAAGTCGGCGTGTTTCAGGTGCCATGGTCGTCTCGCGAAGCTGTGCTGGGTTCATTTCTCCCAAGCCCTTGAAGCGGGTCACCGAAAGCTTGCTCGTCTTTTTCTCCGCTTCGATTCTGTCCAAGATCATGTCCCGCTCCGAATCGTCCAGTGCGTAGAACACCTCTTTCCCTGCATCGACCCTATACAAGGGCGGCATGGCGACAAAGACGTGACCAGCCATGACCAGGGCTCTGAAATGCCGGAGGAAAAGCGCACACAACAGCGTCGCGATATGTAAACCATCCGAATCCGCGTCCGCGAGTATGCAGACCTTGTGGTAACGCAAATCCTCGAGCTTATCGGAACCCGGATCAACGCCGAGGGCTACACTGATGTTGTGCACCTCTACAGAACTCAAAAGTTCGGTGGGCTCAACCTCCCACGTATTCAGTATCTTGCCACGCAAAGGCATGACAGCCTGCGTATCTCGATCTCGCGCCTGCTTCGCCGAGCCACCCGCGGAATCTCCCTCAACCAGGAAAAGCTCAGTTAGGGCGGGTTCTTGACTGCTGCAGTCCGCGAGCTTACCCGGTAAGGCCGGCCCCGACACAACACGTTTGCGTACGACCTTTTTCGAGTTCTTCAGTCGGACCTGAGCATTATTAATCGCTTGCTGGGCGATTCCATCACCGGTCTCCGGGTGCTGGTTGAGCCAGAGTGCAAAAGCATCCTTAACGACACCGCTAACGAAACTCGCACACTCTCGCGAACCCAGCCGCTCTTTGGTTTGCCCGGAAAACTGAGGGTCCTCCATCTTTACAGACAGGACGAACGCAACCCCCTCCCATACATCCTCCGGCGCTAGCTTGATGCCGCGGGGTAGGAGATTTCGAAACTCGCAAAACTCTCGCAAGGCTTCGGTTAAACCTGCTCTCAACCCATTTAGGTGCGTTCCTCCCTGGGGAGTCGGTATCAGGTTAACGTAGCTCTCGTTCACGGGTGTCGAGCGATCCATCGCCCAGACGAGCGCCCATTCGACAGCTTCTCGCTTTCCCCGCAGACTCCCGGTAAACGGCTGCTCTGGCAGACACTCTCCCTCCCCGAGCGCCTCAAGGAGGTACTCCTCAAGCCCACCGCTGTACTGCCAGCGCATTTTCTCCTTAGGCTTCTCTACCTCAAGACGCACGTCCAATCCGGGACACAAAACGGCCTTCGCCCGCAGCACATGCTTCAAACTGGGCAGAGAAATGTTCGGGCTGTCGAAATACTGGGAGTCCGGCCAAAATCTCAGCGTGGTGCCTGTATTGGCCTTGCCCACCTTACCTACTACGTCAAGCTTGCCGCGGCGCTTACCGTTGACGAAGCTCATGTTGTATTCCTTGCCTTCGCGCCGAATCCATACTTCCAGATTCTTCGACAACGCGTTCACAACGGAAACACCGACGCCGTGTAGCCCCCCGGAGAACCGATAGTTCTTGTTGGAGAACTTACCGCCTGCATGAAGCTTTGTGAGGATCAGTTCGACCCCCGGTATCTTCTCTTTTGGGTGGATATCCACAGGCATACCGCGCCCATCATCGGAAACTTCGAGCGAGCCGTCATCGCAAAGCTTAACGTCGATACGCTTAGCGTAGCCCTCAATGGCTTCATCTACGCTGTTATCAATAACTTCGTGTACGAGGTGATTGGGTCGCGCCGTGTCGGTATACATACCCGGGCGACGACGCACGGGCTCCAGGCCGCTTAAAACCTCTATGTCGGCAGCGCGATAATTTTTAGTCATTGAATCCCAACCCCACCCCGAGCTGGCCGCAGTGCCCGATCGGGCGAGGGTGCACCGATTGTAACGCCTGTGGGCCGCGCTAATCGAGATCAGCTATAAGCGAGTTTCTTGCCGCAGCCGAGATGGCGTCCACGAGATGAGGATAGTTGGAGTGATCGATACCTATGCTCAGCTCCGCCCCGCTCTGTAACGCCGACTTCATGGGCGCAGTCAATTCGAAACGAAGAAAGTGAACTGCCGAGGTTTTCTCCTCCGTAGCCCTCTCGAGATCCTCATCAGCAATCGCATAAACGCGATCACACCCTGACACCTGGATGTAGACCTTGTCCTCGATGCCCACCAACCGCACCAGCTCCCGCCGACGCTCCTCAGGATCGGGAAACTCCACCATGAAAGTCGCCTTGAGATTGGAACCGTCTGGTATGAGCGGGACGTAGGCCTGCAGCTCCTCATCGATTGCTTCAGCCTCAAAAATCCGCTCGATCCTGAGCATCTCCTGGACTTGGTACTGAATCGTCAGCAGGTCTTCGAAATACAGCGTCGCGTTGGGACCCACCGCAACCTGGCGATCCCGCTTGTGCGCCATCACTTTCTCGCGGAATGCCAGACGAGATCTGTGATACGCCTCGAGACCCATCAGGTCCGAGGCCTCTAGCTTCCTCATAAGGGCCTCCCCGTTTCCTTGCTCGCCTGCTCTACTTAAATTCCATAGGCCCGACGCAACAGGCTCATCGGGTGGGTTGGTTCCGCCACGTCGGAAACCGACGCGATCTGCTCGGCCGCCATCGGGCAGTCGCTAGTAAAGAACTCGGCCTTGGCCGCATCAACCCGGCGCGCCACAGGACGGGCGATCTTCTTAGAGATCGCGTTGAATTCCTTCTTTACCGCGTACGTCCCATCGTGACCCGAACACCGTTCGATCACCTGCACCTGTGTCTCCGGGATCAGCGCCAAGATATCGCGAGTCTTCAGGCCAATGTTCTGTACTCTCAAGTGACAAGGAACCTGATAAGCGACCTTGCCGAGTGTATTTCTGAAATTCGTGTCCAACCTGCCGACTTTATGGCGAAGCATTAAATACTCGAACGGATCGAAAAAACCTGCTGCAACCGCCGCAACTTTCTCGTCGTCCGGAAAAAGCAGTGGCAGTTCCTGTTTGAACATCAGCACGCAGGAGGGAATCGGCGCGATAATGTCCCACCCCCCTTCCACCCACTCGTGAAGCTCTTCAATGTTGTCATTCTTGTAGCGTTCTACAGTTTCTAGGTCTCCCAGCTCCAGTTTTGGCATACCGCAGCAGCGCTCCTTTTCAGCCAATGCGGTTGGAATGCCATTGTGTTCGAAGACGTCGTTTAGATCCTCGACGAGGCCGGGTTGATTCCGGTTTCCATAGCAAGTCGCAAAAACCAACACCCTACCCTTCGTCCCACCCGCCGAAACGGCGTCAGCGTCTCGTCTTCCGACCTTCTGCCTCAACCGCCGACGCGCCGAATTGGAGTGATACGCTGGAACAGGCGCTTCTGCGTGAACACCTAACGTCTGCTGCAGCAAGCGACGCCCGGACCGCGACCGGTTGACAGCGTTTATGGTCTGGGCGACCACTGGGATCCCCGCCAAGCTGCCTACTGTGTCGGTCGCGCTCAGAATTTTGTCACGCCAGCTGGGCCGACCGTCCTGAAATGCCTTCGCCTTCGCGCGCAGCATGAGATGAGGGAAATCAACGTTCCACTCGTGGGGTGGAACGTAGGGGCACTTGGTCATGTAACACATATCGCAGAGATAGCAGTGCTCCACAACATCCCAATACGCTTTCTTTGAGACGGAATCGAGTTCACCGGTCTCGGACTCATCAACCACATCGAACAGAGTCGGAAACGAGTGGCAGAGGCTAAAACAACGCCTGCAACCGTGGCAGATATCGAATACCCGCTCGAGCTCAGCGTCCAGTGCGGTTGGATCTCCGAACTCCGAACTCCGCCAGTCCATGGGGTGACGAGTCGGCGCCTCTAGGCTCCCCTCACGGGGTGTCTGCTTCATATCGGTCACCCGGGGATCTACCCGCCTAGGCCATAAACCGACGCGGGTATCACCTTAGTCGTCCAGATTATCCAATGCCTTCTGGAAACGGTTCGCGTGCGAACGCTCTGCCTTAGATAGCGTCTCAAACCAATCCGCGATCTCGTCAAAGCCCTCTTCTCGAGCGGACTTCGCCATGCCGGGATACATATCCGTGTACCCGTGAGTCTCTCCAGCGATGGCCGCCTTTAGATTCTCCGCAGTTGGCCCGATAGGAAGCCCTGTAGCGGGATCGCCCACCTCCTCGAGATACTCGAGGTGTCCATGAGCATGGCCGGTTTCACCTTCCGCGGTCGAACGGAACACTGCAGCCACATCGTTGTAGCCTTCGACGTCGGCCTTCGCCGCGAAATAAAGATAGCGTCGGTTAGCTTGGGACTCTCCCGCAAACGCATCTTTGAGATTCTGCTCGGTCTGGCTTTCCTTCAGATTCATCCTCAGTCGTCCAGATTATCCAACGCCTTCTGGAAACGGTTCGCGTGCGAACGCTCTGCCTTAGCTAACGTCTCAAACCAGTCCGCAATCTCCTCGAAACCTTCATCTCGAGCGGACTTCGCCATGCCGGGATACATATCGGTGTACTCGTGAGTCTCCCCTGCGACGGCCGCCTTTAGATTCTCCGCAGTTGGCCCGATAGGAAGCCCTGTAGCGGGATCGCCCACCTCCTCGAGATACTCGAGGTGTCCATGAGCATGGCCGGTTTCACCTTCCGCGGTCGAACGGAACACTGCAGCCACATCGTTGTAGCCTTCGACGTCGGCCTTCGCCGCGAAATAAAGATAGCGTCGGTTAGCTTGGGACTCTCCCGCAAACGCATCTTTGAGATTCTGCTCGGTCTGGCTTTCCTTCAGATTCATCCTGTCCTCCTCATAACTGGGTGTCATTCGCCGGTCGCGAGACGACCGGAGAGCTCGATTTAGACTCAGTCTAATTCCAGAGGCCTAATGTAGTGCGCTGTCCGAAACGTGTCAACCAGCCTCTTCCGACCCCCGGTTTGACCGGCCCGGAAGCGCTGTGTACCGTGGCTGCCTGCTCGCGATAGGAGCTCGAAAAATGACCGGCAAAAAAGAAAATCAAGCTGTGGGTGACCTTGATGGCTCGCTGCAAGAACTCGAATCCGTTGTCGAGCAGCTCGAGAGCGGGGATCTCTCGCTGGAAGAGGCCTTAAAGCAATTCGAGCGCGGCGTTAAACTCACCCGGAAGTGTCAGACCACATTGAAGAAGGCCGAACAAAAGGTCGAAATCCTTTTGAAGAAGACGGCTGATGCAGAACCCGAGCCCTTCGACACCCCGGATCAATGACTCACCGACTTTAGGCCGCTTGGCATCTGGCTTAAACCAGATCGATCTATGGGGCGAATGACCGCACAAAAGTTAGGCAGGCCACCGTAAAAGCAGCCGCCACCAGATCATCAAGCATAATACCGACCCCACCGCTCGATCTTCGTTCCAGATCGCGAATCGGCCAGGGTTTGGCAATATCAAAAATCCTAAATAACCCAAAGGCCACCACCCACCAGAAAGGTTCCGGTGGGAGCATTACAGAAACAGCAAGAAAGCCAACGATCTCATCCCAGACGATCGCGGATGGGTCGTGCGCCCCCAGCCGCCTCGCACTCTCGCCACAAATCCAGACGCCGAACCCGAAGAGCAGGACCACCAACGCCGCACGGACCGCAATCGGCAACGGCAACATCAACCAAGCCGGAAGTAGGGCCACGAGTGTGCCCGCTGTGCCGGGCCCCTTGGGGACGAGACCGGCACCGAATCCCAGCGCCACTAGGTGCACCGGGTGTTTGAGCAGGGTCAACGAAAGCGTGCGGCTATTCATGCTCGAAGTGCGCGTAGCCCCTCGAGGGAGGCAAAAAGGGCTTACCTCCGCGCCTGCAGGTAACACCCTGACCCTCCGTGAGCTGGCCAATCGAGTGAACGCGGGCTCCGAGCGGCTCAAGTGACTGCTCGATGGTCTGGGCCTGGGACGGGGCTGCCGTAAAGCACAACTCATAATCGTCACCACCGCTCAATCCATATGCCTGAGCAGCTGGCAGCGAAAAAAGAGAGAGAATCTCGGCGGACAAGGGCAGCTGTTCCACATCTATGGTCGCCCCACAGCCGCTAGCCTCACAAAGATGTCCTAGGTCTACTACAAGGCCATCGGAGACATCGATCGCCGCGTTTGCGAGGCCGCCCAGTGCTAAACCCTCTGCCACACGCGGTGTCGGCGCCAAAAACCGATCCCCCAGGGCGCGATGGTCCTTACTCGCACCAGCGACGCCCTCCTTCATTAGGGCGAGCCCCGCCGCGCTGTCACCCAAGGATCCCGTGACGTAAATGTCATCACCCGGCTGACCCCCACCGCGGGTCAACAGGTGACCTGTCCGATCGGTGCCAACCACTTGTACGGTGGCCGTCAGCGGTCCTCTGGTCAGATCGCCGCCCACCAGGCTGACTCGGTAGCGATCAGCGAGCCCGAAAAGTCCTGCCGCAAAGCCCTCGAGCCACCCCTCATCGACCGTCGGCAATGTCAAAGCCAGCGAACACCAACGGGGGTCAGCGCCCATGGCTGCCAGATCACTCAAATTCACCGCCAAAACACGATGGCCGACCGCCGCTCCGTCAAGCGAGTCCGGAAAATGAACGCCCTCCACAAGCGTGTCGGTTGCGATCACAATCGAACCGTTGGCCTGCACGACGGCAGCATCGTCACCGATTCCAAGCAGAACATCGGGGTCCTCGGTCGGCCGGGTGAAATACCGGGCTATTATTTCAAACTCGTCTAGGCTCATCGGTCGCGGTCAGATAGTGCGGCGACTGGCGATGCTCTTCGCGGCTCGATCAAGAACAGCATTAACGAACCGAAAACAGTCTGCGGGCCCGTAACGTTTGGCAAGCTCGACGACTTCGTTGATGATGACCTTCGTCGGCACATCTTCGCGCTCGTTTAGCTCCGCCAGGCCAAGCAGCAGCGCGGCACGACTAATAGCGTCGATGTTTTCAACTCCGCGATCAGCATGCTCCTGCATCTTTCGATCCAGCCGCTTCTCGTCACGAAACACAGTCGCCAGGAGATCACTGAAATAAGCTTGATCAATGCGTTCGAACTCCGGAAGGGCAGCGTACTGCTCCCGCAGTTCCGCCTCGCTATGACCGGAGAGCTGCCATTGATAGAGAGCCTTGATGAGCAGCTCACGTGCACCGTGCCTTGCAGGCGCGGAGCTAACGTCTTGCGCCAGCATTTTGAGTTTTCATCTCTGGAATCGCCTTAGTCGCCCGTCACGCCCAAAGCGTCGCGGCCCACTAGTGCTCCAACTGCCTGAGCAAGACGGCCATCTCAATTGCCGACAAAGCGGCGTCGGCTCCTTTGTTCCCCGCCTTGGTGCCTGCCCTCTCAATGGCCTGCTCGATAGAATCCACCGTAAGGATCCCAAAACCCACTGGGATCTCATGGGCCACCATCACCTCGCTAACGCCTCGGGCCGCGGCGCCTGCGACATATTCGAAGTGCGGAGTCGCACCACGAATAACACACCCGAGCGCGATCAGTGCGTCATGACGTTTGGATGCTGCCAGTTTGTTCAGCGCAAGGGGCGTTTCGAAAGCGCCCGGCACTCGCACTATCTCGATGTCCCCAGCATCAGCACCGTTTTTCACTAACGTGCCTACAGCGGCCTCAACCAATCGGTCTACGATGAAGTCGTTGAATCGCGAGGCCACGACGCCAAAGCGCAGGCCTCTAGCATTGAGCTCACCTTCAATCTGATTGACGCGATCGTCCATAGCGCTCAATCAGCGTCGCCTTCATCGACAAATCCCTCCGAAGACACGTACTCGACCACCTCCAAACCGAAACCAGAGATCGCATGCATGTGCTTCGGTGCGCTCAGCACGCGCATGCGCTGTACGTTGAGAGCCCGGAGAATCTGTGCTCCGGTGCCGAATGTCTTGAGCTCCGCCGTCCGGTCGCGGCGCATCACGAGGTCATCAAGTTCTGTCTCCAAGCCTCGCACCGCACGCATGAGCTCCTTCGGCAGTTCCTCTTGGCGAAGTATTACCACGACCCCGCATCCTTCCTCGGCGATGAGTTTCATAGCATCGCGCAAGGGCCACCCCAACCTCGTGTCTTGAATACCGATCACATCGCTCAGGGTGTCCTGAAGATGGACACGGACCAGCGTAGGCGTCTTGGGATCTGGCTCACCACGGACCAGCGCGAGGTGCACGGCCTGGTTGATGTGGTCTTCCATACACACTAGGCGAAACGGTCCAAACTCGGTTTTGACCTCGAGCTCGGCGATAGCCTCCACAGACTCCTCCTTGGAAAGCCTGTAACTGATGAGCTCCGCGATGCTCCCAAGCTTAAGCCCATGCCGGCCGGCGAAACGTATGAGGTCGTCTCTCCGAGCCATCGTGCCATCCTCATTGAGGATTTCAACGATAGCGGCTGCAGGCTCTAGACCGGTTAGCCGAACCAGGTCGCAGCCAGCCTCCGTGTGACCGGCACGTGTAAGAACACCACCAGACTGAGCCATCAGAGGAAAAACATGACCAGGCTGGCGTAGGTCAGCCGGCTTCGCGCCCGGCGCGATGGCCGCACGAATGGTCCGCGCCCGATCATGAGCTGAAATTCCGGTCGTGATGCCCTCAGCTGCTTCGATGGACACGGTAAAGTTAGTGCTCCGCCGACGATTGGTATCACTCACCATCAAAGGCAGACGCAATTGTTCGCATCGCTCCCCCGTCAGAGTCAGACATATCAACCCACGGCCGTACCGAGCCATGAAATTGACATCCTGGGAGCGCACTTTGCTGGCCGCCATGATCAGATCGCCTTCATTCTCGCGATCCTCATCGTCCATAATGACGACCATCTTGCCATCTCGCAGATCCGAGATAATCTCTTCGGTACTATTCAGTCCCGACCAGGCGGCCTCATTCTTGGCTTGTGTAACCATGACTCTTCAATAGCTCCAAGTTAATTTCCGCGGCCTCGTACCCGAAGCGGGTCAGCCGTTCCACATACCGAGCAATGATGTCGACCTCAATATTAACAGCGGTACCAGGTCGGTACCCGGCAATTACCGTAATTTCACGGGTATGGGGAATGATATTCACCTGAAAGTTAGTGTTTTCAACGTCATTGACGGTAAGGCTCACCCCGTCCACGGTCACTGCCCCCTTGCGGGCGATGTAAGGCGCCAGGGCCTCTTCGGTCCGGATTCGCAGCACGACCGAGCGCGCCGAGTCGACTAAGCTCTCGACGCGACCCACACCGTCCACGTGTCCGGTCACCAGGTGACCATCCAGGGACCCGCCCATTCGCAAGGCATTCTCCAGATTGACCCCGTCCCCAACCTGCAGGTCACCGAGTGTAGTCTTCGACAAAGTCTCGAGCGAAACATCTGCGGAGAAACGCTCTGGGTCACAGGCCACAGCCGTCAGACAAACTCCGTTGACCGAGATGCTGTCACCGGGTCGAACCTCAGACAGTACGACATCCGCGAAGCCGATAGTCAAACGCCGGTCATCGCCGAAATGCGTCTGCTCCAGCACACGCCCCACACCCTTTATTATTCCGCTAAACACGCGATAATCCGCAAGTCGTCTCCGAATCTCCGAACATCTTCATACGCGACCCAAACACGCTGCTCAAGGCTTGCGAGCGGCTCTATGGAGAACATCCCGCGAGCGTCAGCTCCGAGCAAGTGAGGTGCAACGTAAATCACCAGCTCGTCGAGAAGTCCGGCCTCCAGCAGGGCCCCATTTAGGCCCGCACCCGACTCGACCCAGAGCTCGTTGAACTCCAGCTCGGCGAGTCGCCGCATCACCTGAGCAAGATCACAGTGATCCTCGCCGGCAACCACCTCAACAACGACGCCCTGATCCCTGAGCACTTGTGCGTTTGATCCGGCCGCGTCCGTCGTGAAAACAATGACGTCACCCGGTAGCGAGACGAGTTTCGCTCCAGGAGGGGTCTGTAGGCGAGCATCGATCACAACACGCGCGGGTTGGGTGATCACTCGATCCGGATCCGTCAGCCGAGCATTCAACGACGGGTCATCGGCGAGCACTGTACCAATGCCCGTGACGACGCCGCTGGAACGCGCCCGCCAATGATGGACGTCTGCGCGAGCCGCTTGGCCTGTGATCCACTGGCTCTCGCCGCCGGCCAGTGCCGTGCCCCCATCGAGGCTGACGGCGAGTTTACTGCGAACGAGGGGTCGGCCGCGTGTCATGCGCGATATGTAGCCAGGGTTCAGGGCGATGGCCGAGCGCTCCAGCATGCCCACCTCAACCGTGACCCCCGCCTCCTCCAGTCGTTTCACCCCCGCACCGGACACCCTGGGATCCGGATCGAGCCCAGCGCAAACGACCCGCTCGATTCCCGCTTCGATCAGGGCGTCCACACACGGACCAGTGCGCCCAGTATGGCTGCACGGCTCCAGCGTGACGAAGGCACTCGCGCCACGGCACTCCGCACCCCCCCGTTCCAGCGCCATTCGTTCCGCGTGGGGCCCACCCGCGAGCTCGTGCCAACCCTCACCGAGGACTGCTCCCTCTTTCGCCAACACACAGCCGACACGGGGATTGGGATCAGTCGTATAGAGTCCCCTCCCGGCTAACTGCAACGCCCGGGCCATGTGTGCTTCATCGAGGGGGGTGATCATTCGTCCTCGTCCTCGTCATCAGGCAGGAGGGACATCTGTTCGCGGTCGATCAAACCGGGCAGCGACTGAAGTCGCTCGATTTCCTCCTGGAACTCGGTGATGTCATG
>CAYLKA010000044.1:0-21198 GCA_964384125.1 uncultured Gammaproteobacteria bacterium
TAGAGAACCCTCCCGGCTAACTGCAACGCCCGGGCCAAGTGTGCTTCATCAAGGGAGGTGATCATTCGTCCTCATCATCAGGCAGGAGGGACATCTGCTCGCGGTCAATCAAACCGGGAAGCGACTGAAGTCGCTCGATTTCCTCCTTGAACTCGGTGATGTCATGAAAACTCCGGTAAACCGACGCGTAGCGAACATAGGCGATTTCATCCAGTTCGCGCAGCTCATCCATCACCATGTCCCCTATCAGTCGACCCGAGACTTCTCGCTCGCCCATGGTCTGTAGGCGATGCGTGATTCGTCCGATTCTTTCTTCCACGTCCTCACTTTTCACAGGACGCTTTTCCAACGCTCTCACAATCCCGTTGCGTAACTTACCCTCATCGAAAGGCTCGCGCCGATCGTCACGTTTGATGACGTGCGGCAAGACGAGCTCCGCGGTCTCGAACGTCGTATACCGCTCACCGCAAAACTGGCATTCGCGCCTGCGACGTACCTGCCAGCCCTCCCCGGCCAGGCGCGAGTCGATCACCTTCGTTTCATCATGATTACAAAATGGACAGCGCAAGGGTCACCCCGCTTGGCCAACTCTAGCCCTGCATGTACACCGGAAACCGGCTACACAACTCCAGAACCTCACCTCGCACCCGGTTTACGACGATATCCACCTCTTGCTCAACCTGCAGCACATCGAGCACGTCGGCTATCCAGTCAGTGAGCTGAGCGGTCTCGGCGGTCTTGAAACCACGTGTCGTAATAGCAGGCGTGCCAATTCTGAGGCCGCTCGTCACACGAGGTGGTCGAGGATCATTCGGTACGGCGTTCTTGTTGACTGTGATATTGGCCCGGTTGAGAGCATCCTCGGCCGCTTGTCCGCTGATGTTCTGCTTAATGAGATCTACCAGCATCAGATGATTGTCGGTGCCACCAGAAACGATCTTGTAGTCCCTATCCATGAGCGTTTGGGCCATGCACCGCGCGTTATCCAGAACCTGCGCCTGATACACCTTGAATTCCGGCGTTAGCGCCTCTGCTAGAGCCAGCGCTTTGGCAGCAATCACATGCATCAGCGGCCCACCCTGAGTGCCAGGGAATACAAGTGAGTTAATCCGTTTCGTGAGCTCTGGATTCTCCCGCGCAAGAATCAACCCGCCCCGTGGCCCGCGCAGCGTCTTGTGAGTCGTCGTCGTCGTGACGCCCGCTATTGGGACCGGATTTGGCTACAGGGCCGCGGCGACAAGACCAGCCACATGAGCCATGTCCACCATTAGGTAGGCCCCAACCTCATCGGCTATCTCTCTGAAACGACCCCAGTCCGCCACACGTGAGTAGGCAGAAAAACCGGCCACGATCACCCGCGGCCGATGCTCACGGGCCAGATCATCAACAGCGTCGTAATCGATCTCTCCATTTTCCTCTTTGATGCCGTACTGGACGACATCAAAAAGCTTTCCAGAAAAATTGACCTTCGCGCCATGAGTCAGATGGCCGCCGTGAGACAAGCTCATACCGAGCAATGTGTCTCCAGGGTCCATCATGGCAAGGTAAACGGCAGCGTTCGCCTGAGAACCCGAATGCGGCTGAACGTTAGCGTAAGCAGCCCCGAACAGCTCCTTGGCGCGATCAATCGCCAACTGCTCCGCAACGTCGACGAACTCACAGCCGCCGTAGTAGCGTCTGCCGGGATAACCTTCCGCGTACTTGTTCGTTAGGCTCGAACCCTGCGCCTCCAGCACGCGCGGGCTTGCAAAGTTCTCTGAGGCGATGAGCTCGATGTGCTCCTCCTGGCGACGCCGTTCGGCTTCCATCGCCTCGAAGAGTGGTTGGTCAAAACCTTCTATCTTGTATTCATCGTTGTACATGTTCAGCGTCCAATGCCGAGAAAATGGGTCCTTTCAACGGGCTGCGAATTGTAACGCCAAGACCGCGCGCCTGCTGCTTGCGCGCTATTCGGGATCGGCACCGGGGTCTGCGAAGCCTTCCACGACCCGCGTCCAAGCTCTTGCCAGATTCGTGCGATTGTAACCACCCCCTCCCATGCCGAGGACGCGCCCCTGGCAGAATCGGTCGGCGAACTGACGCAGGCGCACCGCAGCATGGCCGTGGGCGTTTTCGCTGTATTGAAGATGAGTAATCGGATCACCGGCAAGGGAATCAGCGCCCGCGTTCATCAGTAGCAACTGCGGCTCCGTGGCCTCGAGGTAGGCCTCGACCTCGGCCCATGCCCCCATAAACGCCTCATCGTCAGCCCCGGGTTGCATGGGAATATTGAGCTTGGTGCCCTCAGCCTCCCCTCGACCCGTCTCGCTGCGTGAACCGGTACCCGGGTAAAGAAACCGACCGTCCTCGTGGATATCAGCGAACAACGCGCGTGGATCGGTTTCAAAACCGTAGAAGACCCCGTCCCCATGGTGGGCGTCGATATCGACGTAGGCGACCCGCTCGAGACCGTAGACACTCATGGCAACCTCAATCGCGACGCTGCAGTCGTTAAAGACGCAAAACCCTGCTGCCCGATCGCGCGCCGCATGATGGAGGCCACCGATGGGGATAAAGGCACGGCGGATGTCCCCCTCCATAATCGCGGTTAATGCCTCCAGAGTCCCGCCGACCGCATGCGCCGCTGCCTCATAGACCCCCGGATACGCAGGAGTGTCGCCAGCATCCAGAAAGCCTTCGCCAAGCTCCGAAAGTTCCTGGACTCTGTCCACGTAAGCCGCGGTATGAAACTGCTCAATCTCATCTCGAGTCGCCATCCGAGACGGGCGCCTCACAACCTGCTCTTCGTACGGCGAGCGGCTCAACTCCTCCATAAACACGTCGTGCCGGTCAGGCCCGAAGGGGTGACCGTCAGGAAATCCGTAATTGGCGAGATCTTCATCAGAAATAACGATTACTTGGTCGACCATAGGATTTTCCTATTTGTGTTTTCCGGGCAGGCGTGACGCTCCCACAGCCCTCACTCCTACAGTATCATCCCGCCTCCACTCGGAGGTCTGTCGCCCAATGGCGCAATACATCTATACCACGAACAGTCTGTCCAAGGTTGTATCTCCGAAGAGATACATCCTGCGTGATATCAGCTTGAGCTTTTTCCCCGGCGCTAAGATCGGCGTCCTAGGGCTCAACGGGAGCGGGAAATCTACGCTACTGCGGATTATGGCCGGCGTAGAAAAGGAGTTCGACGGCGAGGCCCGCCCTCAACCAGGCATCAATATCGGGTTCCTGCCGCAGGAACCGGACCTCAACCCCGATAAGGACGTGCGCGGGAACGTCGTCGAAGGCATGGTCGAACTGACCAACCTCCTGGAACGCTTCAACGCAATCAGCGATCGATTCGCCGAACCTATGGGCGACGAGGAAATGAACGAACTCCTCGCCGAACAGGGAAAACTCCAGGACGCCATCGATGCGGCTGGAGGTTGGGAAGTGGAGCGCAAGCTCGAAGTCGCCGCCGATGCCTTGCGTTTACCGCCGTGGGATGCAGACGTATCGTCGCTATCCGGCGGCGAACGCCGACGCGTCGCCCTATGCGGACTATTGTTGGCCAACCCCGACATGTTGCTGTTGGACGAGCCTACCAACCACCTGGACGCCGAGTCCGTTGCCTGGATAGAACGGTTTCTAGGCGAGTACCCCGGTACTGTGATTGCCGTAACCCACGATCGGTATTTCCTGGATAACGTCGCTGGGTGGATCCTTGAGCTCGACCGCGGCTACGGAATTCCCTGGGAGGGCAACTATTCCTCTTGGCTGGAACAGAAGGAGGGCAGGCTAAAAGTCGAGGAGAGCCAGCAAGCGGCACATCAGAGGACGATCAAAGCAGAACTGGAGTGGGTAAGAAGCAATCCAAAGGCCAGACAAGCTAAGGCGAAGGCCCGTCTGCAGCGATACGAAGAACTAACCGCCAGGGACTTTCAGACGCGCAACGAGACAAACGAGATCTACATTCCACCCGGACCACGACTAGGGGACCTGGTGATCGAAGCCGAGGGTCTGAGTAAGTCGTTTGGCGTTCGTGTGCTCTTCCAGGACCTGTCATTCAACCTACCGCCAGGCGGCATCGTCGGCGTGATCGGTCCCAATGGCGCGGGCAAGACTACTCTCTTCCGCATGCTAATCGGACGGGAAGAACCGGACTCAGGGACCATACGGGTTGGCGATTCCGTTAGCCTCGCTTACGTCGATCAATCACGGGACGCGCTAGACCCGGGCAAGACTGTATGGGAAGAGATCTCAGACGGCCAGGACATCATCAAAGTAGGCCAATATGAGACACCGTCCAGAGCGTACGTGGGGCGTTTCAACTTCCGCGGCCCCGAACAGCAGAAGCAGGTGGGCCTTCTCTCAGGTGGTGAGCGAAACCGGGTGCACCTTGCCAAGCTCCTGCGTTCGGGCGGCAACCTCCTGCTGCTAGACGAACCAACGAATGATCTCGACGTAGAGACACTGAGGGCACTTGAGGAGGCGTTGTTGAACTTTCCAGGTTGCGCCGTGGTGATTTCTCACGATCGCTGGTTCCTCGATCGAATCGCGACCCATATGCTGGCTTTCGAAGGGAACAGCGAGGTTGTGTTCTTTCAGGGTAACTATGCCGACTATGCTGCGGACCTCAAACGTCGCAAGGGAGAAGACGTAAACCAACCTCGGAGAATTCGTTACAAACGCCTGGCTGATTAACCCGACGACCAAGGAGGCACGCGCTCCGCAGACAGGACGTGATCTCTTTCGCGGTCAGCTAGTCGAATCGACCCAATCGCGAGCATTCACGAACAGCCTCTGCCAAGGCGAATCCTCACCCCATTCGGGCGGATGCCACGAGTTCTGCACGGTGCGAAAAACCCGTTCGGGATGCGGCATCATGATTGTCACACGGCCGTCCTCGCTCGTCAGTCCCGCGATCCCGCGGGGAGAACCGTTTGGATTGGAAGGATAGCGGTCGGTCGCTTCACCATAGTTATCAACGTAACGCACGCAAGCAAGCTCACGGTCACAGCGCAGAAGCGCTCCCTCGGAAAGAAACTCGGCTCGACCCTCACCATGGGAGGTTGCAATAGGCATACGCGAACCCGTCATCCCGCTCAGCAGTATCGATGGACTCGGCTCGATGCGCACCAACGACAATCGAGCTTCGAACTGATCCGATCTATTACGCACGAACCGGGGCCAATGGTCGACGCCTGGGATCAACGCCTTAAGTGCGGCGATCATCTGGCAACCGTTACAGACACCAAAAACGAAGCTGTCGTCACGTCGAAAGTACTCCGAGAACTGGTCGCGTACCGTCTCGTTATAGAGAATCGACTTCGCCCAACCTTCGCCTGCTCCGAGAACATCGCCATACGAAAATCCGCCGCACGCGACGAGTCCACGAAACTCGTTCAGGCTCGTGCGCCCGGAGAAAAGGTCCGTCATGTGAATGTCATAAGCATCAAACCCCGCACGGTCGAAGGCGGCGGCCATCTCTCGTTGACTGTTGACACCCTGTTCGCGGAGGATTGCGACCTTCGGGCGCTGGGCACGTGGCGTACGCCCCGTATCTGTCAGCTCGAAGGTAAGGCTTGCGTTCAAACCTGGGTCCTCCTCATCCAACAAGCTGTCGTAAGCCTCCAATGCGCAACTGGGATCGTCCCTCAGACTCTGCATGCGATAAGTCAACTCCGACCACCACCGATGCAATCGAATAAACGGGGCTCGGTAAAGCGTCTCACCTCCGTGCTCGATCACAACATCGCCGTGCGCAGCGGGTCGCGCGATCACCTGACACTCGCCCAGACCATGCTCAACGCAAATGGCCTGAACGGAGGCAAGATCTTCGCGCCTAACCTGTAACACGGCGCCGAGCTCCTCGCTAAAGAGATAGGCCGAAACATTCGACACGCCGATAGGCAACTGAATCTCGAGCCCTGTCCTAGTAGCAAATGCCATCTCAGCCAGCGTCACGAACAGTCCACCGTCGGATCGATCGTGGTAAGCAAGCAGCAGCGCTCGCTCACGCAGAGCGCGCTGAGCTTTGAAGAACCTTGTCAACAGGCCAGGATCGTCCAGATCTGCCGCGGTGCCGCCAAACTGCCTGAAGCACTGCGCTAGCACCGAGCCTCCGAGCCGCTGCTTACCCTCAGAGAGATCGATCAGGATCAAGACCGTGTCACCCTCGGATAACAGTAGTTGGGGCGTAAGCGTTTGCCGCACATCCGCCACTGGCGCAAACGCCGAGACTATAAGTGACACAGGTGCCGTGACCGCGTTGATTTCGCCGTCGACGTCCCAAACGGTTCGCATGGACAACGAGTCTTTGCCGACGGGAATGGAGACGCCGAGCGCCGGACAGATCTCCTCACCGATCGTCTTGACCATTTCAAAGAGCACATAGTCATCATCTCGATGACCAGCCGCAGCCATCCAATTTGCCGACAAGCGCACGTCTGAGAGACGGGACACATCGGCCGCAGCAAGATTCGTGATCGCTTCCCCAACCGCAAGACGCGCGGAGGCCGCACCTGCACGAATCGCCACAGGCGTGCGCTCACCCATGGCCATGGCTTCGCCGGTGTATCCGCAGTAGCTAGAGGTCGTAACAGCAACGTCACTGACCGGGACCTGCCATGGTCCAATCAGCTGGTCTCGCGAGGTCATCCCACCAACCGTACGGTCACCGATGTGGATGAGAAAAGACTTGTCCGCGACCGCGGGAAACGATAATACGCGTTCCACCGCCTCTCCGAGGTCTATGTCCCCTGCATCCCAGGGCTGTAGTTCGAAGTCACGCGATGTCACCTCTCGCTGCATCTTCGGAGGTTTTCCAAACAACACTTCCATGGGCATGGCGACTGGTTCGTTAGAAAACTCAGCGTCGAGAATCCGAAGGTTACGCTCCTCGGTCAGCTCGCCGATCACCGCGTAGGGGCAGCGCTCCCGCTCACAGATGCGAGCGAAACCTTCGACGGCATTTTCGCCGACAGCCAACATGTAGCGTTCCTGAGACTCGTTGCACCACAGCTCCATTGGGCTCATGCCGGGCTCATCGTTGGGCACGCTCCGCAGGTGCAATACGGCGCCACGGCTGCTCTGATCGACGATCTCCGGAACCGCGTTCGAGAGCCCACCTGCGCCAACGTCATGAATGGAAAGAATCGGATTCTCAGCGCCGAGCGCCCAGCACGCGTCGATGACTTCCTGGGCTCGGCGCTGCATCTCCGGATTACCCCGCTGAACGGAAGCGAAATCCAACTCCTCCTCACTCGAGCCGCTGCCCTGAGAGGAAGCGGCGCCTCCGCCGAGTCCGATCAACATGGCGGGACCACCGAGCACGATCAGCTTCGCTCGGGGTGGTGCTACGCACTTTTGCACCTGTCCGCCACGGATGTTGCCAAGCCCGCCCGCGATCATGATGGGCTTGTGATAGCCCCGCCATTCACCATCCGCATCCAGCAAACAGGTTCGAAAATAACCAGCGAGATTCGGTCGACCAAACTCATTATTAAATTGAGCACCTCCAATGGGGCCCTCGAGCATGATTTGCAGCGGCGATGCAATGCGACCGGGCTTACCCAGATCAGGCTGCTCCCAAGGACGTGGCCAATCCGGAAGCTCCAGGTGAGAAACGCTGAAGCCAGTCAACCCGGCCTTCGGCCGCGCGCCCCGGCCGGTAGCACCCTCATCCCTAATCTCACCTCCCGATCCTGTGGCTGCACCGGGAAACGGTGAAATCGCCGTTGGATGATTGTGGGTTTCCACTTTCATGACGAGGTGGACAGGTTCTTCGAAGGGCTGGTAATGCCCCGAGTCAAAATCGGGTATCCACCACGTGGCATTCGGACCCTCGATGACGGCCGCGTTGTCCGAGTATGCGGACAACACGCCTTCGGGCGCATGTGCGTGCGTATTTCTGATCATCTGGAAAAGGGTCTTCTCCGCCGGCCTGCCGTCGATCACCCACGTAGCGTTAAACACCTTGTGACGACAGTGCTCGGAATTCGCCTGCGCGAACATCATTAGTTCAACGTCAGTGGGATTTCGGCCAAGCGCATCGAACTGCTCAGCCAGATATCGGATTTCATCATCGGATAACGCAAGCCCGAGCTGCCGATTAGCCACCGTCAGTGCCTGCTCCCCCTTTCCCAACAAATCTATCTGGCTCATTGGCCGCGGCGCGCTCTCCGCAAACAGTGTGCTCTCCCTGGAAGACTGCGTGAGTACGGTCTCGGTCATACGGTCGTGGACCAGCGGTAGAACACGCTTGCGCTCGGCGTCGGTTAGCGGTCGATCCAACCGCAGGCCGTAGACGCGACCGCGCTCCAAACGCTGAATCGGGAGACCGCAGTTACGGGCGATATCGGTCGCCTTGGAGGCCCACGGTGAAATGGTCCCAAGCCGCGGTACGATCAAGATTTCGTCTTCGTATCGAGCCGCCTCGGCAGGCGTCCCGTAAGTCAGCAGCGCATCGAGTACCCCCCGCTCGGAAGCATCGAGGGACCTTTCGGTATGAGCGAAGTGAACAAAGTGCACAGACACCGCGCGAACTGCGCCTGAGCAGGACTGAAGCTGCTCCCGCAACTTGCTGATACGAAAGGCAGTCTCGGCCGCAGGTCCGGCCAGCTGCAACATAGTCATGAGTTCAGTGAGGGCTTAAGTTTTCAAGCTCTGAAAGGCCGCGCAATAATACCGGAATGTCAGCCCGGGTCCCAGAATCCGCGTCGCGACCCACCTAGTCAGTCAACCGCTATCCAACCGCTCGGCTCGTCTTGTGTCGCCACATGCAAAGACTGGCGAGGGTGATCGAGTCGCTCCACCAAAGACTTATGAACGAGGTCGGGACTGTTATTCTTCTCGCTGAGGTGCAACGCTACTACCCACTGCAACTCCGGGTGCCCGACTGCGCCCAATAGATCTGCGGTCTGAGAATTATTCAAGTGCCCAAGCGAGGAAGCGACCCTTGCCTTCAGATGCTCCGGATAGGCGCCACTCCACAACGTATCAAGATCATGATTACATTCCAGAGCTAAGGCGTCACAGCCCTCAAGCCTTTCACAAATATGCGCGGTGATGTGTCCAGTATCCGTTAGGATGCCCAACTTCCGATCCCCCGCGCGAAACACAAATTGCGACGGTTCTCGTGCATCATGAGGCACCGGAAAGGGCTGCACATCGATCGCGCCAATCTTCAACTCCCTGTGATAGTTGAAGGTGTTGATTTGCGTTAGCTTGCGAGCGGCGCTACTAGAGGCTGTGCCCGGCGTCATCCAGACAGGTGTCCCGTGCCGCGCTGCGAATCGTGCGACACCCTGGATGTGGTCGGAATGTTCATGCGTCACCAGCAAGGCATCGACGTCCCGGGGATGTCTCCCCAACTCGCCTAGCCTCTTTTCGACGGCCTTTACAGATAAACCACAGTCCACCATAAGAAGCGTCGAACCCGACTCCACCAGCATTGCATTGCCGCGGCTTCCGCTTCCAAGAGAAGCGAATCTCAACGTCACGAGTCAGCTATCCCCCGCTCCACCCTTTCCGCCTTGATCGGGGGGCGTGTACATCGGGACCGGGAACTGGGTGACGTTGCCACCCTCGGCGTCTGTAACCTTACTCACGCCCTGCTTTTCGACTTCATCAATGCGAAGTACAGAGTGCAGCGGGAGGTAGGTTCTGCTGACGCCGGAAAATTCAGTTTGTATCCGCTCTTCGGATGGATCTACAACGACGCTGGAGCGGGTACCAAACACCAGCTCCTCTATCTCGACGAAACCAAACAGACCCCCGTGACTGACCTGCCGGGCATAGATCTCGTAGACCTTTCCCTGGTTCATGAAGATTATTTTATAAATCGGTTCGGCGGCCATGGAAGGTCCATGCTGATCAAGCGACGGTGAGCTTAACATACGGCGATTCGCACTGTGACAGCCCCCTCGGGCCTTAGCGTACTGGTTCGCCGACACGCATGGATGAAGCAATCGGAGTTTCTACCCGAGGACTTTTCCAGGGTTCATGATGCCGTTGGGATCAAGAGCATCTTTCAAGGTGCGCATCAGTCCGACAGCAGCAGGGGAACCATATTTTTGGAGTTCATCGCGTTTCAGTACACCGACACCGTGCTCGGCGCTGAAACTCCCCCCTAGACTGACTGCAAGCTCATGCAAGGCGCTAGACATTTGCTCGGCCGGCCCTTCCTTGAAAGCTTCGAGCGCCTCTCCCATGGGTGGTAGAACGTTGTAGTGCAGGTTACCGTCTCCGACATGGCCGAATACAGACAACCGGTGGGGCGCGATCGCATGCAACACACGTTCAGCTTCCTCGACGAACTCAGGTATCCGAGAGATCTGTACCGATATGTCATGCTTAACCGAACCGCCGTCGCGACGCTCGGCTTCGGGGATCGACTCTCGTAGCTCCCATAGCGCACTGCGTTGCAGCCCGGATTCCGCCAAAACCCCATTGACGATTTCACCCGTTTTGATGCCTTCCTTAAGGACCTGCTCTAGAACGACCCGCAGCTCAGGGTCGGTCTCCGCCCCAGCAAGTTCCAAAAGCAGGAAGTGTTCCAATGGCTCTTCGAACGGATTCCGAGCACCCTCGATAAGGCGCGTCACAAGATCCAACGACGCGCGTGACAGGTACTCTGCAGACACGACGCGGTCAGCACTCCGGCGACGAGCCCTTCCGAGAAGATCACAAGCGGCCTGCGGGGTTGCAATGCCCAGCAACGCGGTTTGCCGACTCCGCGGCTCTGGGAAGAGCTTCAAAACGGCAGCGGTTATCACACCCAAGGTGCCCTCGGCACCGAGAAAAAGACTTTTCAAGTCGTAGCCAGTGTTGTCCTTGCGCAAGCCCTTAAGCTCGGACAAGACCTCCCCGGTTGGCAGAATGACCTCAAGTCCTAGGACCAAATCGCGCGCAGTGCCGTAGCGCACGACCGAAATACCGCCCGCGTTGGTCGACAGTACGCCGCCGATCTGACAAGAGCCCTGAGATCCCATGCTTAACGGAAACATCAGATCGTGCTCGTGTGCAGCCGCATGCACCTCGGTTAGCACCGCCCCTGCCTCCACGGTCATCGCAAAATTGACGGGATCGACCCCCTGGACCCGGTTCATTCGAGAGAGGTTCATGACGATCTGTGCAACCTCGTCGAACGCTGTCGCACCGCCGCAATAGCCCGTGTTACCGCCTTGAGGAACGACACCGATCCCCGCATCCCCGCAGATTCGGATGACGCGTGCGCACTCCTCAGTTGAGGCCGGCCGGACAACCGCTGCGGCCTGTCCACAATAGAGCCCTCGCTCATCCCGCAAGTACGACTCCGCGGCTAGCCCCTCAACCACGCCGCGGCGACCAACGACTTCCTCAATCCGCTCAAGCGCGCTGCTGATCTTTGTGAGATTCACCATGTACGTATCCCAGCCCGATGTTACCCTACGGGCCGCCATGAGTTACTTCTGGATCGGACTAGGAAGCGCCATTGGTGGCGTCAGCCGTTACTGGTGCTCCAGCGTCGTGGTTCGCCTCACCAACGAGGGGTTCCCATGGGGAACAATCGTGGTCAATGTCACCGGCTCATTGATTATCGGTTTCGTCGCAACACTGATGCCGCCAGACAGTCGGATTGTAGCCTTACCGCACGCACGCGACTTCCTCATGATCGGCGTGCTCGGTGGCTACACCACTTTCTCCGCTTTCAGCCTTCAAACGCTCAGTCTCGCTCGAGAAGGTCAATGGGTTCCGGCAGCCATCAACGTGTTCTTATCGGTTTCTCTTTGCCTGATCGCTGTTTGGCTCGGACACGTCGCTGCCAGCGCGATCACCAGATAGATTTTTTCAACAGTCAACCTCCAAGATTGCTGCACTGCGCCCTAGCTGCTAGATTCGCGCGTGGAGGGATGCCGGAGTGGTCGAACGGGCTTGACTCGAAATCAAGTGACGGGCTTGTCCCGTCCGTGGGTTCGAATCCCACTCCCTCCGCCATCACACGTTGTTTACGGCTCGCGGAAATTTGTTGGTAGCTCCGGCATCATCCAGAGCCGTCTTCTCGTGGATGATGCAGCTATTATTCCGAAAGCTGCAGTAGTTCTTCAGTTTGACCTCTGTACCGCTCTCGGACGGGCGCGACAAAGATCTTCTCCGTTCGATCCCGCTGGGAGCTCTCGCGAACTCTCTCAATAACCTGCTCTGCAATGCGAGCTGCTTCTTTGTGCTGGCGTGCAGAGGTGAGCCTCGCGAAGTACGCCTCGATCAGGCTCGCAATATCCCTGAAGCTGGTCCCCTGATCGTTATGCATGACCACGGTTTCTTCCAGACTCCTAGAAACGCCCGCCCATTCGCGGACATCAGCCGGCGCACGACCGAGCGTCGCCTTTGGCCACTTATTGTCGCAACTTCGAAGATAGACGTCGTAGAGAACGCCCATCGCACAGAAGGAATTACGCGGCCAGGGAAATCTGCTCGACTCCCTAATCCGACCCCGAGCCTGTTTATATCGGCCGCTACGCAGTGCCTGCACCCAAAGTCCAGTGTTGGTATTCATGTGTGGTTTTCGTTGTTTTTATCCTAGTAACGTGAGCATGCCGCGATATTCGATTAAGGACAAGAACCGCCCCCCGATCGGCTCCATGAGGACTAGAATTCGTTAAGTTCGAATCGATCCCGCCCGCACTCTAACGACCATTAGGGAAGAAGGATCGTGGACCCGGTGGTCTCACGGGCTTCGAGTGCCCTATGAGCATCGGCCGTCTCTTCGAGCGGATAGGTTTGATTGATCTCCACTTTCAACCCGTTCTCGATCGCAGCGAACAGGGCGTTAGCGCTCTGCAAGAGCTCAGCGCGGCTGACGTTGTAGTGGAGCAGTGTCGGTCGTGTCAGGTACAACGAGCCCTTGAACTGTAGTTGATTGACGGAGAAATCTGCTGGAACACCTGACGCCGCACCGAAGGCGACCATCGTACCGCGTTGCTGCAGACAATCGAGAGAGCCTTCCCAGGTGTCTTTCCCAACGGAGTCGTAAACGACCGGCACACCCGCACCATCGGTTATTTCGTTAACACGATCAACGAAATTCTCACCAGAGTACACAATCACATGGTCGCAACCGTGAGCACGCGCGAGCTCTGCCTTCGCCTCATTCCCAACGGTTCCGATGACCGTTGCGCCAAGCTGCTTCAACCACTGGCAGGCGATCAACCCGACACCTCCAGCAATGGCATGGAACAGCACGGTCTGCCCGGACTGGACGGCAAAGGTGCGCCGGATAAGATACTCCGCCGTCATACCCTGCAGCATCATCGCAGCGGCATGCTGGTCATCAATGGAATCCGGCAACGGCACCAGTCTTTCCGCCGGCATGAGTCGCGCCTCCGCATAAGCACCCGGTTTATAGCCCGCGTAAGCCACCCTATCCCCCGGCTTCAGATCCTCGACCCCCTCCCCGACCGCCTCCACGACGCCGGCGGCCTCCATACCGATCGCTGTCGGCAGATCAGGTAGCGCGTAGGCACCGTTTCGATGGTAGACGTCAATAAAGTTCAGGCCGGCTGCGGTCTGGCGAAGACAGACCTCGCCTGGACCAGGAGCGCCAAGATCGACTTCCTCCCAGAGGAGCACCTCCGGACCACCATGCTCATGGATGCGAATTGCGTGTGTCATAAAAATTCCTTTCGTCTTATGCAAGCTTCCTACGCGGTTGGCTTAAGCAATCACTCGCTGCCCGGCACGAGCTCGATCTCGTAAAGTCTGGGCCAGTTTTTGCCTGTGACGAACAACCCGTCAGACTCCGGATCGAAGGCTATCCCGTTCAATACGTCCTCGTAACCCCTTTGGGCACGAGGATAGAGCCCCGTCAGATCTATCCATCCCAGTACCTCCCCCGTGTCGGGCGAAATACGGGCAATCCTCTCTTCAAACCATACGTTCGCCCAGATTTCACCCCTAATGTACTCAAGCTCATTAAGCTGATCGATGGGTTGATCGGCATCACGCACTGGAAGCCGGCTGATCACCTCGAAGCTTCCAGGATCGACAAATGTGAGCTCTGACGAACCGTCACTCAGGATCAGGCGCTCCCCGTCGTGGGTTAGACCCCAACCTTCGCCATCGATCTGGTAGGTCCTTAACAAGGTAAACGTTTCCAAGTCATACACAAATACCAGTCCACTCGTCCAAGTGAGCTGGTAGAGCTCATTATTAAATACGGTGATTCCTTCCCCAAAGTACTCCGGCCTCAGCGCCTTCTGTCTCCCGACGACTCCCGTGGATAACTCGACCTGTCGAATCGTCGAGCGGCCGTATTGGCCAGTACCCTCGTACATCTCGCCGTTATAGATCGTCAATCCTTGTGTGTAAGCGGAAGGATCATGGGGATAACTCGCTACCACGTTCACGCCCCATTCCGTCGGCCCACTGCTCGATATCTCCTGAAACCACAGGAGACCGACGACTATAGCCGCCGCGGAAACCATCGTACTCAGTATCACCTTGATGGCTCAAACCCTCCGAGTCGACATGACGTGACGTGACTCCCGCCACTCAGACTTTCGGTTAGAGAAATCGTTAAATACTTCAGCCCTGTTTCTTTGTCCATCGTTTATCTCCGGCATTCTCTACCCGATAGCTGAACCCAATTCTCTGCGGGGAACCTGGTCTTCTAGAGGCGGAGCAGGATCGGCTTGGTGTTCCTGCCAGGTTGGGGCCTGCAGCGTCAATCAAAAAACTTCGCCGGGTTGATCAGCGGCGCCGTCGCCCGGTCAACGAGAAGCCGTCGGCCGGCCGCATGAGAGAGCGCATTCGCACTGATTTTCTACCTGGTGTCCACGCTGGCTGCCCCGTGACAACCACTTCATCGCCCGGTTGCAGCACGGCCTCATCGTAGCCAGCTTCGCGCATCCGCCTCGGACTACCCCACTCCACCATCCACTGCTCAGCCTCCCCTGCCTCGTTGTCTACATCAATGAGAAGCGCAAGATGAGGACTACGGAAGAGAAACTCCGCGACTACTCCTTCAACGATGATGCTCTTCTCGGTGTTGTAGATCCCTGCCCACGAATGGTGCGCGTGCGCCGGCACAATCACTAACAATGATCCGAGAAAAATTGCGATGCACCCGTTGCGCATATTCACGGTCAAATCCTTGCAGAGCGAAAAACCATTAGCCACGGCCCCGAGCGCACTGATCGGCCACAGATCACTCCGCTTGCTCGGCCTCGTATTCGGCCGCCCGAGTCCGGGCTCCCCTCATGACATTAATCAACCCGTAGTTCATTTCGTGACACGCGAATTCAAACAGACCTGGTGGCTCCATCTTTGGCTGGGGAATCTCGTACGTCCACGGCGCCTCCCACACCGTAGGATCATCAAGCGTCGCCTCGTAGAGAAGCAGGTCGTCCTCAACCCGTGTGTAGCGCTCGGTCAGGTGCAAGTTTGGCCCAGCGCCGCGAACACGCGACCACCAGCGTTTCTCATGAAAGTTCCTGGTCTCCACGACGAGCGTATCGTTGTCCCAGTAACCGCGCGAATCCCCTAACCAGGGACGTATGTTGTCCGGCGAGTGTGGACGGTCATCCAGCGGAATAATGCGCACCTCACTGTTGACTTGAGTAAGGATCAGTACGTGGTCGGGCGTCTGCACAATCTGAGACTCGCCATAATTACGGATCGACGGAACTCTCGGCGGCCCCTGATTCCCAGTGATGCAGCGCTCGAAGAGACTGCGAGTTTCCAGGTCAGCAACGCGGGTTTCCTGTGTGCGCTGTGCCCGGCCCGCAGACGTAAGGGCGGGGAATCTCCCGTCGGGAGGATCTACGATCAACGAAGTACGCAGGTTCGGAACCATCGGGCTCTGCCAACTGTTCATCCCGAACTCTTTGTAGTCGTAATGCACGGTGGTCGGATCGTAGGAAGCGTCCACCAGGGCTGCTCTCGCGAAAACCTCGAGCGCTTCCTCCACCGTATATAAGGGTTTGCCGGTGAGATCGTCCGGCCGTTCGAACGGCACGTAGTTGACGTTCAGCCAGTAGCCCCTTAGATCCGGATGCCCCCACGGTGTGCGCGGTGAGGGTTCCCGGGGAGTTGTAGGATCCCATACTCGCTGACTCGCCCGCTCTACGGCAGCCTCGAGTTCATCCTCGAAGTACGCGAGGGCCGATTCGGTGGTATGTGGGGACACTGCCCGAGCCGCCTCCAGGGCCTCCTGGGACCGTTGATTGACTAGGGCAGACGGCGGCACAGATTGGGCAAATAAAAGCACCGGCACCAGACCAACCACCATTGAGATCGCTGCCAGACCACTACTGGCCTTCCTAGAATTGAAAGCTGACACGCCGTTCCCCCCTCGTCATCATGCTCCGATTCTACCCCCAATTTTCCCTGAATCGACGCCCCCCACCGGAAACCCAATCGCAGAGCTCTCGGATGCTCAACTGATTGAGGACAGAGTCTCCACAGGGAGCCACCATAATCAGCCCCAACATACCCTCACCGCTCAAATCTAAGCCCATTCAAGATGCCAAAGTGATCGAGCAGACTCACTCCACCCGCAGGTCGAGATCCCACTACCTCCAATATTTGCTATCAGATTTGTTTTAGAAGGGTAGGTTCTATGATGACTCAGGTATTGCCCGATCGGGCATTTCTCCTGAAGAACGTTTAGGGCCCTGCGGTTACCTCGCCAAATCGCCTGCGTTTTCGGCGGCCCTAACCTTTGTCCCTCTCATCACATTAATCAGACCATAGTTCATTTCATGACAAGCAAACTCGAATAATCCCGGGGGATCCATCTTTGGCCATACCATTTCATAGCTCCACGGCACGTCCCATGTCTCTGGGTCTTCTAACGTTACCTCGTAGAGCAGTAGCCCATCGTCAACACGCGTGTAGCGCTCGGTCACGTGAATATTTGGGCTGATGCCTCTGTTTCGCGTGTGCCAGACATCCTCATGAAAATTCCTAGTCTCAACAACTAACGTCTCGTCCTCCCAATAACCACGCGACGTCCCTAACCAAGGCCGCACGTTATCCGGACCGGGTGGGCGATCATCCAAGGGAATGACCCGAACCTCACTATTAACCTGTGTCAGTAGAACCACATGATCGGGGGTCTGAACAATTTGAGACTCCCCATAGTTACGGATCGACGGTATTCGCGGCGGGCCTTGGTTGCCGATAATGCACCGCTCAAAAAGACTTCTCGATTCCAGAGTAGTGATCCGCGCCTGACTCTCAAATCGCTTCTGCCCCTCAGCCGTAAAGGCAGGACGTTTACCATCAGGTGGATCCACAATCATTGAGGTACGAAGACTGGGAATCATTGGGCTTTGCCAACTCCCCATGCCCCATTCCTTCCAGTCATAGTGTACGGTCGCAGGATCAACCGATGCATCACTAAAAACCCCTCTGGCAAAGGCCTCTATCGCCTCCCCTCTGGTGTAGAGCGGTTTCCCTGCTAGCTCATCGGGCCTCTCCAGCGGGACATAACTCACAGCGAGCCAGTAACCCCCAAGGTCCGGGTGCCCCCAAGATGTTCTCGGAAATGGCTCCCGCGGTGCCGTCGGATCCCAAATACGACCACCAGTAGCTCTCGCCACCGCAGCATTAATCTCCTCCTGAAAAGAGGCTATAGAGGATGCATTCGTATGAGGGGAGGCTTCCCGGGCTACCTCTAGGGTCTCCTGAGAACGCTGATTGATAAGCGCCGCCTCGGCAGCAGGAAGCCCCTGGGCAGCGCTACTTGATCCAGTAATACTGGTAACTTCCGGAACTGCCGCTCCTTGAGCGCTAGCATCAACGGGAAACCAACCCGCAATACCTACCAAAAGTAACAGCGCTACTTGAGAAAACCTCCGACAGTCCAGGCAAGATGTATGGTAAGCCACCCCGCTTCTCCCTCTATTTAGCCTACACGGATTCTACTTTTTCTCTGTCGCCCTTCTGATCAGTGCAGGGATCGACTATGGGGCCCTTTAGCTCAAGAATCCGCTCAAAGGAAAACACATACTCCCCGCGTTGTGCCACTTAATTCTACCCACATCAAGCTGAAATCTCACCAAAACCACCTGCCTACCCCTTACCCCGATTGCTGATGCAGATGCGCCAAAATTTCCAATAACCAACCAAATCGGAGAGCGCCATCAATGCATGGTATGTTCTCTCTCGGTATTGTCAGTAGTGTGGAGCGCGCCTGTGAAGCTTTGGAACTTTGGCACAGCAGCTTTCTTTCTAGTGATCGCCACTCTGCAACTAAATGACCCTGATCCGATTTATTGGGTTCTCGTATACGGTGGTACAGCGATGATCGCCTTCGGCCAAGCTCTTGGGCGTCATAGCAGATTTTGGACCGGTGCCTGCATTGGGGCAGTGGCGACCGGAATTATTTCAACCGCACCAGCATTTGGTGATTATCTGGCCTCCGAAAATCTCGGTAACATCTTCAGCGAACCCGAAAATTTGAGTAGCTTCTTCAGCGGGATGGGTAGCAGTGACTACATCGAGAATTCACGAGAATTTCTTGGCCTTGTACTAGCGTTCGTTCTACTGACTGCTTATTCAATTAAAAATTCTTAGAAAAGACCATGATCATCTGATCACTCTTAAATCTTGTGTGGCTTTTTCACCACTATATCTTTGCGCTAGCCCCTGCGATAACACCCCAAACAGGACTTTCTAAATACCTTTAAACCCTTGAGGCGCGCGGTCTGCCCGCTTTTCCCTAGCTTTAAGCTTGCAATTATCCAAGAGGCTTTTCGTATAATGCGGGCGCGAGTTAACGTGCGAAGGAGCGGACGCTGACACGTATATGTGGGATTTTAGTCTTGGGCTTTGTGCTTGGGACATGTGCATCACCTCCAAACCTCCTCGAGCAAATCGTGCTCACGGGTGAATTTCGTGCCGTTACTCGAAATAGCCCGGTGACTTTTTACTACGGCCCAGATGAGCCTCGTGGCATAGACTACGAGCTTGCGAAAGGTTATGCGGATCATCTGGGCGTCGAACTAAAAATGTACGTCGCCGATCAGTTTTGGCAAATCCTTCCAGATGTTGACTCCGGTAAAGCCCATGTCGGAGCCGCCGGACTGTCAATTACCGAATCTCGCCGAGAAATGGTGGAATTCGGTCCTCCTTACCAGAGCATCCAGCAGCAAATTATCTATCGAAGTGGGGCTGGGAGACCTCGTGAGATCTCAGATTTACTGAGTGGACGCCTAGAGGTTCTCGCTGGATCCGTTTACGTCAGCAGTCTTGAAAATGCCCGTATAGAAGAACCTACGCTAGCCTGGATTGAAAACCCCAGTGATAGCATTGATGAACTCGTACGGCGCGTTGCAGCCGGTGAAATCGACTACACCGTCGTTGACTCGAACGAGTTCGAGTTACTAAGGCACTCTCATCCGGATGCGCGAGTAGCTTTCAGCCTCGGTGAAGAGACTCCAATTGCGTGGGCGCTACCAAAAACCACAGACACTTCATTGAGTGAAAGCATCGGAGCCTATTTTGAAGAGCTGCGCGCAACAGGTGAATTAAACGAGATTATCGAGCGTTATTACTACCACGCGGAAACCGATTTCGACTACGTCGACTCTAAAACCTTTGTCGGGCACTTTCATACACGACTACCAGCCTACAGAGACTTCTTCGTCCGGGCTGGCGCGGAATCAGATGTGGACTGGCGACTTCTCGCTGCTATGGCATATCAGGAATCTCACTGGAACCCTCAGGCAATTTCACCGACGGGTGTCCGCGGCATGATGATGCTGACGATACCGACAGCGCAAATGATAGGTGTTAATGATCGAACGGATCCCTTGGAGAGCATTCTAGGGGGCGGAACTTATTTCCGACGGGTCATGGAGAAAATACCCGAACGAATTTTAGATCCAGACAGAACTTGGCTTGCTCTTGCTGCTTACAACGTGGGATTTGGCCATCTGGAAGATGCTCGGATAATCACAGAGTCTCAGGGCGGCAATCCTGACTCTTGGGAAGCAGTAAGGGAGAGACTACCCCTTCTTAGCGACCCGGGCTGGTACGAACACTTATCTCGCGGGTTTGCACGCGGCTTGGAGCCCGTTCGTTACGTGGACAATATCAGACGCTATTACGAGATCCTCTTATGGATGACTAGCGAAGAGTTTGTCCGAGAAGAATCTCCGGAATCTAGGCAGATTGTCGGATTATCCTCAGGTTGAGCGACACACGCTGTCAGCGACGCTTAACAAAAAAGTCTTTTAATAACTTTCCGCTCTCTTCAGCTAACACGCCTTGAGAAACGTCTATTTGATGATTTAGCTCGGCGCTACGAACAAGATCAAAAACACTCCCACATGCCCCCGCGCGTGGATCGGCAGCTCCAAAAACAATGCGCGCGATCCGTGCGTGCACCAATGCACCTGCACACATCGGACAAGGCTCAAGAGTCACATAAAGCGTCGAGCCAGGAAGCCGGTAGTTACCAAGCTTGCGGCCTGCTGCACGTAGAACACAAATCTCTGCATGACCTGTAGGGTCATTGGTGGCTATCGACGCATTGCCACTCTCCGCAAGAAGGGCGCCGTCTTCTGCCACTAATACTGCGCCAACAGGCACTTCGCCCTGGTCCCCGGCCGCGCGGGCGAGAACCAGAGCTTGCTGCATGTACTCTATTTCCAATATCAAGGACTGAGCTTTGGTGTCTTCAAACCGTGTACGACTTCCTACCATTTCTCTTAACTCTCGTACATCTCTGTCCAAATCAGATATCCGTCTTCATAAAACCACTCGTAAAGCCCTACTGGGCTCTTGTCAACAATGTGTCCAGATGGTTTGCGAATAATCGTATATCGCTCTGATTGATTGCCGCAGGGCCGCCCGTATTGATGCCGCTCGCTCGTAAGGTATCCATGAAATCTCGCATATTGAGGCGCGCGCGAATATCGTCAGCTGAATATAACTCCCCTCTAGGGCTCAACGCATGACCACCCTTCTCGATGATTTCTGCAGCGAGTGGAATATCGTTCGTTACGACGAGGTCACCGACACTGCATCTTTTAGCAATCTCGTTATCTGCGACGTCGAAGCCCGAGGGGACTTGAATCATTCGAATCAATGAATTTTTGGGTATCGATAGGGATTGATTTGCAACAAGAGTTAGCTGAATTCCGGTACGTTTCGCCGCACGAAACAGAATTTCCTTTATCACAACCGGACAGGCGTCAGCGTCTACCCATATATCCATTACAGTAGTCGGGG
>CAYLKA010000045.1:0-21107 GCA_964384125.1 uncultured Gammaproteobacteria bacterium
AATGGTGCCCGGGGCCGGACTCGAACCGGCACGGAGTTACCTCCGAGGGATTTTCTTACCCACCACGGCTTTCGCCGCTGCGCCACGTGGACACATTTGGGGTCTGGACTTTCTCTTTACCGTGCCGCACTCGTTGCGGGTTAGGCAGGAGCCGTAAAGTCTCTACACTTTACCTGTTCAGATTTTCCTGTACAGGGCTTAGCTCGGGATTGCCACCGCCCAAGGCGCTGAGGGTTCCCCGAATTTGACTCCATTCACACCAAGCGTTTCCGACCTGGGTGCTCACATCTCCAAGTCCCTTGCGTCTACCAATTCCGCCACCCGGGCGATTGGTATAGACATTCTATCGGGAAAGAAAAGCCGATAATACTGCCAGCCTGGGCCGATGTAGCTGAGAGTCTCGGCTCTGGTTTCTGTCCTCTAAATAATGTGTAATTCAGCCGCTTCTCAGCTCGGGCTAGAATAGGCGGTGAATCGGCTTTAGCCAAAGAGCCCATGGGAATCCTAGCTTAGCTAGAGAGGGGTGGACTGATGCGAACGAAAATAGCTGTCATTGCGACGACTGTGCTAGCTGCGCTGGCGGTGGGTGGACCGTCTCTCGGGCATCATGGCTTTGCAGCTTATTCCAGCGAAAGTGTCACAGTGCAGGCTACATTGATTGAGTTACGCTTCGTGAATCCTCATGTGCAGCTCTACTTTGATGTCACGAACACGGATGGTGAGCTAGAACATTGGCAGGCCGAACTCACAGCCCCTAATAAGCTTGCTAGAGGTGGATGGACCCAAAATACCCTAAAGCCTGGCGACCAAATCCAGATCAGCGGTCAGGTTGCCCGGAACGGCGGACACTCTATCAGGATCATGGAGATCGTCACGGCTACTGGCGAGTCGTTGTCTCTTAGGGAGGTTCTCGACTGAGAGTGTTGCTAGTTTTCCCACCGCCCGGATAATCATCGTAGTGGCAAGAATCCCGTCCGAGCGAGCGTCGTCACTTATTGCGCCGGTTATCGATTTTCTAAAATGCCGAACCCCGGACGCCTGGTTGGCAGCGGCGGAGGAGGCGATCCCCCTACTACTGCTGGATCATGCCTCACTTGAGCTTAGGGCTGCCCAGCAAGCTCAAAAGCTGATCCGGCGATATGCGGGCGCGCCTGCACCAAGTGTTTCGGCGGGAAGTACAAATCTCAAACTGTTAAACAAGATGTCGCGGCTTGCTCGGGAGGAACTGCGCCACTTCGAACAGGTTCTAGTTATCCTCGATCAGAGAGGAATCGCCTATCGTCCGATATCCGCGTCTCGATATGCTGGCGCACTACATGCACATATTCGTCGGCGTGAACCTGGGCGGCTCGTCGACACACTCATCGTCGGAGCGATCATCGAAGCTCGTTCTTGTGAGCGTTTTTTTTGTTTGGCGGCAATGCTCGGGTCTCGGGACCCCGAGCTCGCCCAGTTCTACGAGTCGCTATTGAAGGCCGAGGCACGGCATTTTAAGGATTATCTTGGGTTAGGCGCTGCACTGGTGGAGACTTCGACCGAAGAACGTGCTGAGCTGCTCCTAGAGCGAGAAAGGGAGCTGATTCTTGGGCCCGATGGCGAAATCAGGTTCCATAGCGGTATTCCTGGTTGAGGTTGGTCTCTGCAATGAGAACGGGAAAAAGGGATGTAGGCCGTGACTGACGAAGTAGCATTGCAACGGATGATCCGCCTCGCTGAAGAAGCGGAGAAATACGAAGCCCGGTTGTTGGAGATAGCGGCTCAGATGAAGCTTTATCGAAAAGAACATGGCAGAGATCCTGAGACCACCGAGCTTTTGGCAGTCTGGGCCACGAAGCACCTCGCGAAACCAATTGATCCCTATGACATCCTGACTCGGGAGGAAATCGTGCAGGTCTGGGAAGACGCGGAAGACCCACGCCGGCAATCCCGTTGAGTTTTGCGATTTTCAGAAGGAACACGGACTTGCCTAGTCCCCTGCGCATAACAGGAAATTTTTGGTGCGTTGGAACGTGGTTGGTGGAAAGGTGGGGGGGCCGACGCTGGGCCGGACCCCTCCAAAGCTTATCCACCGTTGGTCATTCAAAGATCCTATGGGTAGGAGCGGTTTTCCACATTTCCCTGGGTCACTTTTGTTTTATCTCAGTGACTTACGAGGACCTTCTAATAGGGTTTATACCTACTAGTTAAAGTCTAAGCAAACGGGCGGATTATGTAAAAACAATCGCCGAGCTAGGAATTCGAGGATACGGGACTTGACAAGAAGTAAAGGTATGCTGGTTTACACCCTGTTTATTAAGGAAAAAACTGAAAGTTCGAGCTTGCAATCGAAACCCTAGTGGTGACAATGATCGCCCCGTTCTTAGACTTCCGAGTTAACTTTTGATAAAGCCCCAAATCCGCCCATTTAAGGTTGAATCGCTCGAGGTCTGGCGAGGTGAATCCTGCCTGTTCGCTGAGTTAGATTTCCAGATGGGCCCGGGTCAGGCGGCTCTGGTGACGGGCGCCAATGGTTCTGGAAAAACCACGTTATTGCGGGTTTTGGCCGGAATGACCCTTCCAGCCTCCGGCGCTGTTACATGGTCGAGCACGCTAGTCCATAGACTGGACCCCTTGCAGCGCGCCGAAATTGCGTACCAAGGGCACCTGAACGGACTCAAGAAAGAGCTGACGGTCGCCGAGAATATGACCTTCTACAGCAGATTCTGGAATGGCGGGCAGGAGCCCGGGGAGCTTCTGGAGGAGCTCCTGGAGGAGCTTCGCCTTAACGAATGCCGAGATCGTCAGGTCCGCTATCTTTCGGCCGGGCAGAGGTGCCGTGCTGCGTTGGGCTGCATGCGCCTCAAACCGGCCAAGCTCTGGTTGCTCGACGAACCCCTTACAAATTTGGATGCGAGGGGTGCGGAACTCGTTGCGGGGTGGCTTACGGCACACACGAGCGCCGGTGGTTTAGCGGTTGTTGCCACCCATCAGCGCGAACAGCTCGTTGAGGCTGTGTCCGTGGAGATTGAGCTCTGATGGGTTCATTTCTCCTCATTCTTCGGCGTGATTTTCGCCTGGCGTTCCGGCGTTGGAGTGAACTTGCTACTCCGCTCATGTTTTTCGTAATTGTAGCCTCGCTATTCCCCCTTGCCGCGTCCCCAGATGCGTCGCAGCTAAGAGACGCCGGAAGCGCTGTTCTCTGGATGTCAGCGTTGCTATCCTCGTTGCTGGCCTTGGACGGCCTATTCCGCGCTGATGCGGAGGACGGGAGCATGGAGCAACTGATTCTCAGCCCGACCCCCTTGGGTCTTATCGTGCTGGCCAAGATTCTGGCTCACTGGGTCGTTAGTGGAGTTCCGTTACTCTTGCTCGCGCCTTTGATAGCCTTATCTTTCTATCTACCGGTGGATGCTCTGCCAACGCTGATTATTGCGCTGGCGTTGGCAACGCCGACTTTGAGCGTGCTCGCTGCGATTGGGGCCGCGTTAACTGTGAGTGCTCGGGGTGGCGGAGCCATCATTGGTTTACTGGTTTTGCCTCTGACCGCTCCGGTCCTAATATTCGGGACCCGAGCCACGGAGCTGGCGGCTACCGGGGAGTCCACTTTGGGCCCCTTGTATTTGCTGGCTGCTTTGGCGGTTTTCGCGCTCTCGTTGGGGCCACTAGCGGCTTCAGCGGCGGTGAAAGTGGCTATGGAATGACCAACGCGAGAAAGGTAAGGAATTAGGTAATGGGATTCGTACGCTGGTTTCATCAATTGGCATCGCCGCCCTATATATATCGGCTGGCCGGTCGGTTGGCGCCATGGTTTGCCGTCTCTGGCGTGGCCCTTCTCGTTGCCGGGAGCTACGGGGGGTTGGTTCTGGCGCCACCCGACTACCTCCAGGGTGACGGTTTTCGAATCATCTATGTCCACGTGCCTAGCGCCTATCTTGGAATGCTCTCGTACATGGTGATGGCGATGAGTGCGGCTGTCGGCTTTATCTGGCGGATGAAGATGGCACATGGCCTCGCGGTGAGTGCTGCGCCGCTGGGTGCGTCGTTTACTTTCCTAGCGCTCGTGACCGGCGGGATCTGGGGTAAGCCGATGTGGGGCACTTACTGGCAGTGGGCGGATGCCCGCCTGATGTCCGAGCTGTTGCTACTGTTTTTGTTCCTCGGTTATATGGTTCTTCGGGCATCTTTCGATGATCGGGAGAAGGCGGATCGTGTGAGTGCGATCCTAGCGGTGGTGGGCGTGGTTAATGTCCCCATCATTCATTACTCGGTGGAGTGGTGGAGCACACTCCATCAGGGTCCGACCATTGCTAGGCTGGACGCCCCTGCGATAACGTTGGATATGCTCGCACCTCTGCTGGTGATGATCGTGGGTTTCACCTTGTTTTTCGCCTGGCTGCTCTGTAAACGCCTACAGGGAGAGATTCTGGACCGGGAAGGTCGTGCGCGTTGGGTTGAGCAGCTTACGGGGGGGGCTTCGGCGTGACTGAGTTTTTCCTCATGGGAGGCTACGCGGCCTATGTCTGGTCGGCCTACGGCATTACACTAATCGTACTGATTGGAAATATTTGGGCGGCTTATCGGCGCCACGCGGGAATGCTGGTGCGCGTCGGGCGAGAGGGGAGCCTCGAGTCGTCGGGCCGGCGACCTACCGTGAGGGAAATCTCATGACTCCACGTCGACAACGAATGATTTTGATCGGGCTCGTTGCAACGGGCGTGACCGTCTCGGCTGCGCTCGCTCTGCGGGCCTTTCAGGAGAACCTGCTGTTCTTCTTCAGCCCCACGCAGGTGGCGGCCGGAGAGGCACCGGAGGACGGGGTCTTTCGTCTGGGTGGCATGGTATTGGAGGACAGTATCGAGCGTGAGCGGGGCAGTTTGACGCTGAGTTTCGTAATCACCGACTACGCCCATTCCATTCCCGTGAATTACACGGGCGTGTTGCCGGATCTCTTCGCTGAGGATCAGGGCGTAGTGGCAAGGGGTAGGCTCGATGGTCGTGGTGGTTTCGTTGCTGAGGAAATTTTAGCGAAACACGATGAGAACTACATGCCGTCGGAAGTCGCCGACGCCCTGGCTCGAGCGCAGGGGGGAACGACGCCGTGATTCCTGAGTTCGGGCAATTTGCGTTGATCCTGGCACTCGGTTTGGCGCTTATACAGGCTGTCGTCCCGCTGCTTGGGGCCGTCCGGCTGCGAGAGGACTGGATGGCGCTGGCGCGACCGGCAGCTACGGGACAATTCGTGTTCGTGTCGGTAGCTTTCGTAGTGCTCTGTCATGCTTTTCTGAATGATGATTTCAGTGTCCTTTACGTCGCAACAAACTCGAATTCGGCTCTTCCGACCCCCTATAAGATAGCGGCGGTGTGGGGTGCTCACGAGGGCTCTCTGCTCTTGTGGATCTTGATTCTGTCGGCTTGGACGTTGGCAGTGACGGTGGGTAGCCGGAGCCTCCCTGAGGCTTTTGCTTCACGCGTGCTGGGTGTCCTCGGCATCGTTAGCGTCGGCATGCTTCTATTCACGATATTAACCTCGAACCCGTTCGACCGGTTGTTGCCGCCGGCTACCGACGGCAATGATTTGAACCCTCTGCTGCAGGACCCAGCCCTGGTTATCCATCCGCCCATCCTCTACGCGGGTTATGTTGGCCTTGCCGTACCTTTTGCGTTTGCGGTAGCGGCTCTATTGGCCGGTAGGGTTAGCTCGGCGTGGGCCCGTTGGGCCCGACCCTGGACTGTGGCGTCCTGGATGTTTCTCACCGTCGGAATCGCGCTGGGTAGCTGGTGGGCATACTACGAGCTTGGCTGGGGTGGTTGGTGGTTCTGGGATCCGGTTGAGAACGCCTCCTTTATGCCGTGGTTGGCGGGCACGGCGTTGATACATTCGTTGGCCGTCACAGAACGGCGAGGAATCTTCAAGAGTTGGACCCTTTTATTGGCTATCGCTGCTTTCTCTTTAAGCCTTCTGGGGACCTTTCTGGTTCGATCGGGGATCCTTGTTTCGGTGCACGCGTTCGCCTCTGATCCCGCCCGGGGTTTGTTTATCCTCCTGCTACTCAGTGTCATTAGTGGTGGAGCTTTGGTTCTTTACGCGGTCCGCGCACGGCATTTGACGGTGGAGGGTGGTTTCCGGCTGTTATCGCGGGAGTCGTTCCTTTTGATGAACAACATCCTGTTGGTTGTTGCGACTGCGGCGGTGCTCTTTGGCACCCTTTACCCGCTGTTTCTAGACGCATTGGGTCAGGGTAAGATTTCCGTTGGACCCCCGTATTTCAACACGGTGTTCCTGATTCCAATGCTGCCACTAGTTGCGGTAATCGGTGTCGGCATGCACACCACCTGGGTGCGCATGTCAGGTGAGTCTCTCATTCGGCGCTTGATGATTCCGGCGGGAGTAGCCCTTGTGCTGGGGGTCTCGCTTCCCTGGCTGGCTTTTGGGCAAGCAAGCGTCCTGACCATAATAGGCGTTACCGCTGCGCTTTGGGTGATCGGGGCCTCTTTGTTGGAGCCCATCAAACGGCTGATTCGTCGAGGCTCAGCCCCGATGGCGCTGACTCGGGGTCAGTGGGGCATGTTCCTTGCTCATTTAGGTGTTGGATTTTTTGTGTTGGGCGCTACGGTCACGTCTAGTTACAACGTAGAGACGGATTCGAGCGCCAGCCCGGGAGACCGCTGGGAAGTCGATGGGTACGAATTGGTATTTCGGGAGGTACGTCAGGTTCAAGGGCCCAATTACGAGGCGACCGAGGGGGAGTTCGAGGTGAGGCGCGACGGTCGACTAATCACGCTACTTACGCCTCAGAAACGTGTATATCGGGTTCAATCCAGCCCAATGACCGAGGCAGCGATAGATGTGGGTTGGACCCGTGATTTGTTTGTTGCTCTGGGAGACCCCCTGGGTGACGGTGCATGGAGCCTAAGAGTTCAGATTAAGCCGCTGATCCGGTTTATATGGCTTGGTGCGCTGATCATGGCCTTCGGCGGTTTATTGGCAATCACCGATCCGCGTTATCGCGCACAACGTTCGCGAGAGGACGCGCGGGTAAGATCACAACAGGTGGAGACAGTTTGATGTGGCGGTATCTAATGCCCATCGGGATTTTCGTGGTGCTCGCTGGATTTTTCCTGCGAGGCCTGAGTCTTAATCCCCGTTACGTTCCATCACCCCTCTTGGGTAAGCCTGCGCCTGAATTTGAGTTGCCGCGGTTGAAGGATCCTGGAGCGAGTCTTGGATCCGAGGACCTGGAGGGTAAGGTTGCCCTTTTGAACGTTTGGGCGACCTGGTGTGTAGGTTGCCGACAGGAGCACGGATTGTTGGTCGAGTTGGCCGAGGCCAACGACGTTCCGATCTATGGGCTCAACTGGAAAGACGATCGGGGTGCGGCGCTGGGTTGGTTGTCCTCACTGGGAGATCCTTATGTAGCTTCGGCGTTCGATGAGTTGGGTGAGGTCGCCATCGATTGGGGCGTTTACGGTGCGCCTGAAACATTCCTCCTCGCGCGCGACGGAACAGTCCTTTACAAACACATCGCGCCTTTGACCCGTGAGATTTGGGCGAGCGAATTTCTACCACGCATCGTTGAGCAATGCGGCAGCCTTCCCTGTCCTACGGTGGAAGGCGAATGATCCGGTCTTATCTCATCGCGTTAGGGTGCGTGTTGTCCCTGAGTACCGCTTGGGCAATCGATCCGGAACCCCCCTTCGAGGACCCCGTACTTGAGACTACTTACCAGGCCTTGATCAACGAGGTTCGCTGCCTCGTCTGCCAGAATCAAACCATTGCCGACTCCAACGCCCCACTGGCCTCAGATTTACGGCGCGAGATTCGCCAAATGATGGGGGAGGGCGCTTCTCGCGGGGAGGTTATTGAATTTTTGGTTGCTCGATATGGAGACTTCGTGCTCTACCGCCCGCCTTTCCAGTCGACAACATGGGCGCTCTGGGGCGCTCCCGTGTTTCTGCTCGCCATTGGTGCGTTCGTGTTTATTCGGATCCTGCGGGCGCGGATGTCCCAGTCTCTGGAGGATTTAGATCCGCTTGACGAGACCATCTTATGATCGGTTTCTGGGTCGGGGCGGCCGTCTTGTCCTTGGGCGCACTGAGTTTTGTGCTCTTGCCAGCGTGGCGGTCACGCCAGAGTAGTGGGCGTTGGTCTAGGTTGGGGGTCTCGGTAGCGAGCCTATTGGTCCCAGTTTCAGTGGGACTGTATCTCGGGGTTAATACATGGAACGGGGAGACGGTCGTTTCGGCGGAGTCACTTCCACCCGTAGCTGAGTTGGTTGCGGGACTCGAGGCGCGCCTCAGCGAGAATCCGGATGATGCCCTCGGTTGGCAGTTGCTGGGGCAAAGCTACATGGCAATGGGGCTCTATCCGGATGCCCGTCAGGCGTTAAGGGAGGCCTGGGGGAGAACAACGGACCCTGATAACGAACTTAAGCTAGCGTTAGGAGAAGCGGAAGCGCTGACGGACCGCCAGGCTTTACTAGGGGCCGCTGGCGACCTCTTTGAAGAGGTTTTAGCTACGGAGCCGACGAATCCGAAAGCTCTTTGGTATGGGGGTCTCGCCGCTTTAGAGACCCAGAGGGTTGAGGTTGCGCGTGAACGTTGGACTCAACTTCTGGCGCTCGGCCCGCCGGCACCTGTAGCGGAGGTGTTGCGTCAGCAACTCGACTCGATGGCCGGATCGGTTTCAGGGTCGGCCCCGTCGGATGTGCGCATTGAGGTTGCCGAATCCCCCGAACCTACCGGACTCCAATTGCAACTTCGTGTGACGCTGGCCGAAGAGCTGTCGCGGGAAGGACTCGGGCCTACGGCCGCATTGTTTATTTTTGCACGCGATCCTAATGGGGGTCCGCCTTTAGCCGTGATTCGCCAGGGCGCTTCGGCCGTTCCAGGTGAGTTCTCCTTAAGCGACGCTAACGCAATGTTACCTGGTCGGTCATTGGCGGATTCTGAGGCGTTGACGATCGTTGCGCGTATATCGGCTTCCGGTCAGCCAACGGCATCACCGGGTGATCTCTTCGGCGAATTGACCTATCGTACTGCTGAGGGAAGCGGCGGTGTCGATCTAGTCATCGATCAAGTGGCGCAGTAGGTAACTCTATTCGACTCTTACCGGTGTTCCCGTGCAAGCCGACTCAACAATGGCTTCCATCGTTGCGACGTTGCCGAGTTTTTCCTCCCGGCTAAACGGGTAGGGCGTCCCGCCTGCCACCGCATCCGCGAATGCTTCGAAGTTAGCGATTACGGTATCGCGATACTTCAGCTCGCGGACCTTCGGATTTTGGTCGGGCCGAGATAGGCTGAGCCGAGTTATGCCTTTCTGTCCTGGGTGGACGTCACTCCTGGCTTCAACCCACCCCGATGAGCCAAAGACCTGAAATCGAACGAACATCGATGTGACGAGGAGGGAGCTGAGATATCCCGTTAACCCGCTCGCGAAGAGGAACTGCACCGAAAGCGTATCGCCTGATCCCCAACGACTGTGGCGCTGGCTAGTTTGAGCGAAGACTTCGCGAATAGGACCAAACAAGTGGATATAGGCATCTGTAAGATGGATGCCCATAGCGCTAAGCGCAGGGATAGGGGATTCTGTAGGTGATGCCCGCCAATCCTTGGGGTCGACATTCGCCAGCAGGTCGTGACTGAAATTCGATTCAACGTGCATCAAGGTGCCCAGACTTTCGCTGCGCACTAGCTCTTTAATCGCTTCCATCGCCGGTTCGAAGCGCCGTTCGTGACCGATTCCAAGGACAACCCCGGCCCGATCACATGCATTGATTGCGCGTTCAGCGCTACCCCGCGTGAGTGTTAATGGTTTCTCCGCGAAAACGTGCTTGCCGGCTTGGGCGCTGCGGATTATTTGTTCTTCATGGGTCGAGTGGGGTGTTGCGAGTACGATAGCGTCGACCTCGTCGTCCCGCAAAGCATCATCTAGACTTGATGTGATTGGGAACTGCGCCTCGGATGGCAGGAGATTGAGTGCATCTAGCCGCGGCTCAACGCCCCTGGTGATTCGAAGTTTGTCGTTCCCGTTGAGACTAGCGACGATGTGTCGGCCCCACCAACCTAGGCCGACGATGGCAGCACTAATCACTTTAGGCTGCTAGGAGGTTTCAACGGAAAGCTCACCCGGTGGAGTCTCCGCCTTCAACGATTACGAGTTCGTTATCACCGACGCCATTCAGTCGGAACAGTCGAGCTTTCTGATACTCGGGGGATCGGTGGCAGGCAATCGCGTCTTCGTATGTTGGAAATTCGATAACGACGTGCCGTTGGAAGTAAAGTGAGCCTTCGAGGTGCTCGTGATTTCCACCTCTAACGAGCACCTTACCGTTGTATTTTTTTATGATCTCCGGAACGAGGTCAGTGTAACGCTTGTACTCTTCCGGGTCGTATAGTTTTGATCGTGCGATCCAATAAGCGGCCATGCTTCTTTATCCTTTCCGGTGGGGCGTATTTTCTAGCGCCAGCGATCAGGGTTGATCAATCTTGATTTTTTATTACAACCTTGATGGCGCCATCGATTTTCTCCCTAGCGTAACGCAGTCCGGTGGGCAACTGGCCAAGGGGAAAGGTATGCGTGTGTATTAACGAGGCGTCAAACCGTTTCTGCGTCATTAAGGACGCGGCGCGGCGTACGGCGCTTTGTCCTTCTCCACGAATCCCGTAGAGGTAAATGTTGTTGGCTACGATATGTTTTGTATCAACCGACGCCAACCCGTGGGAGAAGGCTGATAGACACACTCGACCTCCACGATTGACCATGTGGATCGCGTCGTTAACAGCGTTAGGCGCGCCTGAGCACTCCAGTACGAAGTTCACACCGCGTCCACCGTTAGCGTTTTTCACCGCTTCGACGGCGGGTTCGTTTGCGGCATTGATCAAATAATCTGCGCCGAGCTTCCGCCCTATCTCGAGTCGCCCATCCACGATGTCGGTGAGAATGACTGGGGCCGCCCCCAATGCTTTGCCGACTGCGACTCCGAGTAGGCCGATTGGACCGGCACCGGTTACGACGAGACTCTGCCCGGCGACAAGCCCCCCTAGCACGTCTAACCCGTACATTGCCGTTCCAGCGGTGACTATCAGAGTCGCCTCTTCGTCGCTCATGAAATCCGGCACGCGTACTAGGGTATTGACGTGATTCACCGCATATTGGGTAAACGCACCGTCTGTTGTGTAACCGTTCGCTCGATGCCCTTTACTGAGATCTCCATAATTAGAGCCATAGTTTAGGCACGATGTGTACATACCCATGCGGCAGCGTTCACAACGCCCACAACCCGCGTGGATTTCCACGGCGATGCGATCTCCTACCGCGTACTCGTCTACGGTTGGGCCCAGCTCAACGATGGTGCCCATGTATTCGTGTCCGGGTGTGAAGTTTTTGTTAAACGGAAGTTCCCCGTCGATGAGGGCCGGCGCACCTTCATTGATGATTTCCAGATCCGTTGCGCAGATCGCTACCGCATCGATGCGCACCAGGACCTCCGCGGGACCTGGCCGCGGTACAGGCTTCTCTACTAACGCGAGCTCATCCGGGTCGCCTAGGACCCAGGCGTTCATGGTTTCTGGTATTTCGAAAGTCTTCATCTCTGTTCTCCGAACCGTCGCTTCGCGTTTCGCCAAGCGCCGATCAGGTTATTGGCGAGAAACGCAAAAGGCAACTGTTTGCAGAGGGGCTGCGCAGGTGGGGAATTAAACTTTTCTATCTTGATTCTTAGAGGGCGTGTGATCGGTATAGTGAATCTGTCGAAGGACGCATTCTCAAAGCTTAGGGGCTCTCCCCGTCCTTTGCACAGCGTTAAGAAGGACGGCACGCGGTGCCTTAACCCAAGGTACCGTGTGCCTTTGCCTTGAGCCCAGGGTCGCCTCAGTGGGACGCGACTCTTTCAGCCTCTTGTTTTTCGATGATCGCGCCCAACACCCGTTCGGCCGTCGCGGGCAATGCAGTGATCCGCACCCCGACCGCATCGTGTATGGCGTTCATGATGGCGGCGGCTGTCGGCACGGCGGTGGGTTCGCCTGCACCCTTTGCACCAAATGGTCCAGTAGGGTCGTAATTATCGACGAGCCCAACCTCCAGCTCTGGCATATCTAGGCTGGTTGGCATGATGTAATTGGTTAAGTTCGGATTAATCTGCCGACCCTCCTCGAAGAGGATCTCTTCCTGCAGAGCGAACCCAACCCCCATGGAAATACCGCCTTGGATTTGACCTTCAACAAGCATCGGATTGATCGGTGTTCCGCAATCGTGAACTGCAACGATCTTTAAGATCTCAACTTCTCCGGTTTCATCATCCACTTCCACGTCAGCGATCTGTGTGGCGTAGACGTAGGTATTAAACGGCTTGCCTTGACCTGTCTCGGGATCCATTTCAACAGTCGGTGGGTTGTAGCTCGCGCTACCGATCGCCGGATTACCCAAAACGCTTTCACTGTGCTGGACCGCCTGACCGATTGGAATCGAGCTAGAAGGGAACCCAAGCACCTGGATGCGCTTATCCCGTGCTTCAAGCTGATCGGGTTTCACCTTGAGCAGCGGTGCCGCTGCTTCGAATAGAATCTCCCGTGCCTTTTCTGCGGCACGAACAATCGCGTTACCCGTCACATATGTCGTTCGGCTCGCGATAGCGCCCGTATCCATGGGCGTCACATCGGTGTCGCCCGACACCACATGAACATCGTCGGTTGCAAGTCCGAGCGTCTCAGCAGCAATCTGTCCGAGGACGGTCAGTGCTCCCTGTCCGGTCTCGACGGTGCCGGTCAGCAGAGTAGCCGACCCATCCGTGTTGACTTTCACGGTAGCTGCACTGGGGTTCGCCGCAACCGTGAACCCAATGGGATACCACATGCATGCCATGCCCCGGCCGCGTTTCTTCATTCTTGCCACTCCTTCCAACCGAAGCGTTCGGCTGCCTGGGTCAGCGATTCCTTCAGTGCGACACTTTGCAGCGTCTGGCTCGTGGGGCTGAGAGAGTTCTCCGAGAAGCCGTTTCGGAGTCGGATCTCCAAGGGATCGATCCCCAACGCATCGGCGATGTCGTCCATCTGGGACTCATAGGCGAAACAGACCTGAGGTGCGCCAAAGCCACGCATCGCGCCAGTGGTGGTCTTATTGGTGTAAACCGCGTAAGCCTCCACCAGGATGTTATCTATGTTGTAGGGCCCTGGGGCCAGAATAGAACCCTTGCCGATCGTCGTACCGGTCCACGAACAATAGGCGCCGCCATCGAGGACGAGTCGGATCTTTCTAGCGAGAATCTTTCCTGAATTATCGACACCTGTTGTGTAATCCATGGTGAATGGGTGGCGAATCGTAGAGGAAATGAACTCGTCTCCCCGAGTAAACACTGATTTCACCGGTCTACCGGCTTTCTTCGAGAGTAGGGCAAGAATGGGTTCGTTGGTAATCTCATTTTTCCCGCCGAAGTTGCCACCTACGACGGTCCCTATCAACCTGATCTTGCTCTGAGGCATCGCCAGCGTGCGTGCCAAGTCTTCTCGGCCAAGGGTGATGCGCCCGAGACTCGTCCAAAGGGTCACGCGACCGTTGCCGTCCCAGGAGGCAATAGAAGCGTGGGGCTCCAATGGCACATGTTCGACCATCTGAGTACGGAACTGCCGGTGGAACACGTGATCGGATTCCTTCAGCGCCTTTTCTACGTCGCCCTTCTTGATGGTTTTGCTGGTGTAGATGTTTGTCTCGCCATGCACCTTGGGTGAGTCATCCTCAAGAGCCTCCATCGGATCGAAGACATGTGGGAGGGGCTCGTATTCAACTTTAATTTTCTCGAGGGCGTCTGTTGCTTGTTGTTCTGTTACGGCCGCGACCGCAACGACCCCATCGCCACGATGGCGAACGATGGGATAAGCGAGCACGGGTTGATCTTGAAAGGTTGGACCGAATGAATTTTCCGGTATTTCGTCACCGGTGAGAGTGGCCAGCACGCCCGGCATCTTCTCGGCTTCACTGGTATCAATGCTAAGGATTCTTGCGTGTGGATACTCACTACGCAAAATTTTTGCGTGGAGCATGTGCGGGAAGGTGATGTCATCGATGTATTGAGTTTGCCCGAGCCCATGGAGGCGACCATCGGGTCTGCTCGCGCGCTGCCCCACTGCGGGTGTTCGAAGGCGGGCCTCACCCTCCGGCAGATCTAGCGGATAAGCCACGGGTTTGTCTGTTGGTACCGTTAACGGCTGTCGAGAAGGGGCTTTCGCCTCTGTTACGAGTTCCTCAGTATCCGCTCGGATGTCCTTGGTCCTGGTGGCCATTAAGTTTTCTCCTTAAAGAAACAGTCGCTATGCGCCAGATTGTCCCGAACGCATTTCGCGGCCAGCATCCATTACAGCTTCGATGATCTTCGTGTACCCGGTGCACCGGCACAGGTTTCCGGCAAGGGCATCGCGGACCTCGAAGACCGTAGGCTCGGGGTTTTTATCCAGTAGACTTTTGGCTGAGATCAACATCCCGGGACCGCAGAACCCGCACTGAAGCGCGCCATGTTCTTCAAACTTTTCCTGAAGCGGGTGTAGCTCGTTCGCATTCGCTAGGCCCTCAATGGTTGTTACCTTCGATCCGTTTGCCCTGGCAGCCATCATTAGGCAGGAATTCACGGAAACGCCATCTACGATAACGGTGCACGTCCCGCAGTCACCGACATCACATCCGAGCTTAGCGCCCGTGAGTCCCATATCCTCGCGCAGCATCTTGAGCAATGTCGTCTCGGGGGGTACGTCGGCCGATCTCGGCTCGCCGTTGACGTTAATTTCTACCAACATGGATTCGGGTTCTCCTGATTTAACGCTCAGCCGCGATTTCCAGTGATTGAGTTAGCACTCGTTGGGTCAGCCTTCGGATGAGTTGACGTCTGTAGTTGGCCGACGCTCTGAAGTCGTCAATTGGCTTGGTCTCGGTCACCGCAATCTGGGCAGCCTCATCTATTAAGTCCGCTGTGGGCTTCTGTCCGGCAAGGTGTGCCTCGGCCTTTAGTGCTCTGATCGGGGTGGGTGCGACAGCGCCTAATGCGATGCGCGGTTCCAGTATCTTCCCCTTATCCAACTCGAGGGCTGCGGCGACGTTCACCAGGGCGAGTGCTTGGCCTTTGCGTAGGCCGAATTTAGAAAAGCTAGATGGCTTGCCGAGCATTTTCTTTGGAATCCAGATGTCGGCTAACAGTTCATGTGGTTCGAGAATCGTTTTCCGTGGGCCAATGAAGAAGTCTTCGATCGGCATGCATCGATCGCCATCCGTTCCGGTAACCGTTACCTCCGCGTCCAACACCATCAGTGCCGGGGCGCTATCGGCCGAGGGAACGCAGGTCACTAGATTGCCGCCAATGGTACCAAGATTTCGGGTCTGCACCGCACCGACCGTATGGGAGGCTGCGACCACCTCGGGGATCTTCTCAATACAGATCGGGTTCTCCATGATCTCGCCGTAAGTCACCATGCTACCGATGCGGAGGCCTTTCTCCGTTTCCTCGATCCCGTGGAACTCCTCCAGACCGGAGACATCGACCAGGACTTGGATATTCCCCGGGGAATGTTTCAAATCCACAACGAGGTCTGTGCCGCCGGCGAGGGGGCACGCAGTCTCTCCGTGTTCGTTGAGCAGAGCTACGGCTGCGGCGGCGGATTCTGGAACAATGTAATCGAGTGCTCTCAAGATTTAGGCTGCCTTTGAAACGGTGCGATCGACGATGTCCTTGAACTGCTCGACCGTCAACAATTGCTTGGTCGAACCACCCTGAGCTTTGACTTCCCTAAGGATCGCCATCGCTTCCTCGTCGGTAGCTTCCGAGCCAATCTTCTCGAGCCAGATACGTACCGAATCGATGCCGCTGCCTTTGCCCATTACCACGTCTGCGGAAGGTTGACCTACTAATTCGGGTCTCATTGGGAACAACTCAGTTAGGTGTTCTTCACCACAATTTCTAAACCAATTAGCAATAATTCCGGATTCAACTTGGTACAGCATGTCTCCAACAATAGACTTATTGCTTGGCACCTTGATAAGTGATAATTCTTCAACTAGCTTTGCTAGAGGGTAGAGTTTTTCTGTTTTGATACCAAGATCTATTCCATACATTGTCAATAGAGCCATTACGATATCTTCAGTGGGGGCATTGCCTGACCTTTCTCCGATTCCAAGAACGGTTGAATGAACAATTTCTACACCTTCGGCTAGGGCTAGCAAGGTATTTGCCACACCTAAACTAAAATCCTGATGAAAATGCGCCTCAAGGCGCGTTTCTGGAAATTTTTCTTTTACTGCTCTCACAAAGGTTTTCATTGCGTGAGGAGAGATAACACCGAAGGTGTCAACGAGGGCGAGCGCATCCATGTGGCCGTCACTAGCAACTGTGTTAATCAGATCTAGGACCCAAGATAGCTCTGAACGAGAAAAATCTATCGGAAAGAAAACAACTTCTAGCCCTTGCTCATGGGCATAAGCAGTCGCCTCGACCGATGTGTCAATTGCTTTTTGAAGCGGCCACTTGTAGCCATATTCAATTAGATGAGTGCTAGCAGGCACTTCCATGATCAGCCCTTTGACTCCGCAGTCAACAGAGGCATCAACATCTTCCTTCATACATCTACAGAACGAATAAATGTCTGGACCGAAATCTTTTTTAACAATTGCAGCTATAGCCTTTTTATCAGCCTCCGAGACTGCTGGCAGACCCGCTTCAATTCGGTGCATGCCGGCCTCAGCAAGTGCTTCCGCTATCCTTAATTTGTCGTCAAAATTGTAAGCAATCCCGGTTTGTTGTTCGCCGTCTCTAAGGGTGACGTCATGAATTTTGATCGTATCGGCAAAATTCAGATCCTTTGTGACTTCCTTATCGTAGTTCCAGGCACTACTAAACCAGTCGTCGGTCTTCCAGGGATGCTCGCTCATTTCAAAAAAACCTCGAGATTTCAAAACATTATTGTCAGACTAGCCGCCGATTATACCGATTCTAAGCCGACCCGCGAAGGTTGACGGGAAGAGTGGACCGAGGGTATTCAGCGGCGCCTGTCAGGCAGGCACCGTGATTTCTGCCTGAAATCGTTAGCGGAGGATCGGGCTTTAACGCATCGTCCTGATACGTCAATTGTTCCTTAATTTGTCCTAAAAACCAGCAGTTTAGCGTATTTTTCCGTCAGTTTGAGAGGGAGGTTTTCACGTGCGTTTTGGTCGGAACTCATCGTTCAGCGCCCCGTGAATTCGGGCCACGGCCTCCGGGTCGGGTGGTTCTGTGAACTGGCTCACAATGAGGGTGATGGGAATGTTGACGGCGAGCCAGATGAAGGCCGCGTCGAAACGTGCCAAGCTTTCCGGCAGCAGGTTCGGAATGGTTACCTGCAGGACGCCTAAGTCGAAGCTCTGATCGCCCAGAAGGGCGGTCATCGAAGCGGCGAGCCCGACGATCATTCCTGTGGTGACGCCCGTCTTCGTGAAACGGAGCGGCATGGGTACGGTCACTGCGATTACCGCCGGTAAAATCTGGGTGATCATTGCGGCAGTGACGCCGATCATAAGAACGACCAACCCCCAGTTGTAGGCAGCAGCCCAAACGGTGATTGCAACGAGGATGACAACGAAGACTCGGCCGACGGAAATGTAGTGACGGTCGGAGGCGTTTTTCTTAATAAACGACGCATACACGTCTTTCGTAAGCATGGCGGAGTTTGCATTCGTGTCGGCGTCCATGGACGACATGCCAGCGGCAAGACCGCCCGCTACGATCAGCCCGGCGAACCAGGCGGGCGCATAGTTGGCGAGCAGAAGTGGGAATGAGTTGTCGGCATCCCCACCGGTGAGACCTGGGAAAAAGTAATAAGCGGTAAAGCCGATCACCATGGAGGGCACATAAAGCGCCATCAGATAAAAACCGACGGTCAAACCGATTTTTCTCGTTGTCTTAACGTCTCGCGCGGAGTAGAAGAACATGAAGCCTCTGGGGAGAATCGCCCAATAGAGCGCGATACCGAACACCGGGAATGTTGCCCACCACTGAGGTGTCGCCAAACCCTGAGGCCCAGGTAACGTTAACAACTCCGGCTCGGTTTCCTGAATCGTATTGAAGAGGGTAGCCATACCGCCGTCAAAAAGTGTCAAGCACCAGAACGCTGCCCCCCATACCGCGACGAACATCCAGACGGCCTGGGCTACAGTCGTCCACGTCACACCGCGGATGCCGCTTGAGGTGACGTAAATGATGACCATTACGCCCATTATTAGGAGCGCTCCTATATAGGGGATATTTCCCTCGGTGCCACTGGAGAGCAGGCGAGCGGGGCCAGTCACATTCGCCGTCATCAGTGGAATGCAGCAGGAGAGCATGAAGATGGCACTGAAGGCCCTAAACTTACCCTCGCCGAAATAGTCCACCAGCAGATCAGTCGGCGTGATGTAGTTGAATTTTCTTCCGAGACACGTGATTCGTGACCCGATGAAATAGATGACTCCAAGTGGTGTGAAAACTGTCCACAGCACATTGGCCGCGAATGCGACTCCGTGGGTGTAGTAGAAACCCATAGACCCGGGGATTGCGAAGGCCGTGTGAAACCCACCGGCGATGCCTAGATAGAGCACGATGAACCCGAAGCCCGGCGCGACCTTGAAGTAGTCGTCCATAGCGACACGGCCCACTCTCGTCCAGCGGCCGGTGCCAACCCAAAGGATGAGGGCTGCGTAAATAGCGACAATGATGATGGTGTAGTGCCAGGATTCCAACGCTATTCTCCCTTAGCCTCAGCTGCTGCTGCCTCTATCTTCAGGCCGAAGTACATACAGCCGAAGAGCCACACGAAGCCCCAGCTTGTGCACCAGACATAGACCAACGGCATGCCCAGAACAGCGACGGGTTCGTTGACGGCCCAGGTGCCGATCCAGACCATGAAAAAGCAGGTGAGAAACCAGCCTAGATAGAGCTTTTCCCAAAGGGTCCGAGGTACGAGATGGCTTTGCTGTTCAAATTCCGTCATCTTGGTCCCCTGCTAACGGACTTTAAGTTTCTATTGTGCCGCAGGAACTGGATAGGCCGGTTTGCGGTTTTTTCGTCCAGGTAAGCGGTGGCATTCTGCTAGATAAGATTCCTTAAGTCTACTGCTGAGCGGCTGTGGGCTAGGTGCGCACAGGGGTATAGTTAGAGTTAATGGTGGCTCGGTTCGAGGGTCGATATGCGATGCAAACGGAAAAGAACTGTCTGCTCCACAGTCATTATCCTGCTGGCGACAGTGAGCTTTGGCGGTTTCGCTCAGGCGCAGTGGCCTGAACGCCCCATTACCCTGGTTGTGATGTACGCCCCCGGTGGTGGTACTGATACGGTCCTGCGGACCCTCGCGGCGGAGATGTCCAATGCAAGGGGCTGGCGGATAAACGTTGTAAATCGACCGGGTGCCGCGGGGACATTAGCTACAAACTTTGTCCTCAACCGTCCTAATGATGGCTACACGCTTCTAGGTTCCTCGAGCTTCGGAAAGTTTGCCCGAGTGAGTGGTGACGGGCAGTCCAAGTCCTGGCGCGATTGGTACTTTATGCAGGCGGCTACAAATCTTGCCAGCTGGTCGGTCCGCCCAGTCTCTCCCTATCAGACATTCGCCGATGTCGTAGCCGCGGCCAGGGCTAACCCGGGGCAGATCACGATATCAACGTCCGGCTCCGGCGGTATTTGGCACGAGATGGCTGCCAGCGTTGCGAAAGCCGCGGGGATTGAGCTGAGATACGTACCGTATGGAAGCGGGCAGGCGGCCACACTCGCAGGGCTCAATGGAGAGGTCGATGTTGCTGGGGGCGGAGTGCATGAGCACATTCAGTTCGTCGACTCCGGTGACTTGATCCCACTGCAACAGACTGGGGCGACGGATATTCTCACGAACAGTGGCAAGAGGATGCCATCATTGGTTAACTTTTTGCCCAGCATTCGAGAACAATTGCCCCCAAATGGGACTTACGATATTGGTATCCGCCGCGACACACCTATCGAGATTGTCCGTCAAGTTCAGTCGGCCTTTCTTGCGGCGGTGAATTCGGAGGCCTTCAGAGCCGTAGTTGAGCAGCAGCGTCTTTTCATCGAGGTGAAGGTGGGTGAATCTGCCGACCGCAGAGCTGCCGAACTAGAATCCATAACCGCTACGATGTTTCAGGATTTGGGGATTCCGGGGGCTAAGAGTGCTGAAGAGCTAGGGCTTCCCACAGCAGAGGCGTTCGACGAGTGGTGGCCGCCCGAAGACTATGAGCCCTTGCCGCTCTAGCCAGCGCTCGACGATCCCTAGCTGTTTCCCGTGTTTCAGAGTAGATCTTCCAGCTCGCCCCATCGCTCGACTGCAATTTCTAGTTCCTTCTGTAACTCATCCAGCTTTTCGAGCTTATCGCGGACATGTTCGTGTGCCTGGCGGTAAAAATTTTCAGCGTTCACCTGTTTCTGAATGGTGTCTACATCCCGCTCAAGCGTTTCGATTTGGCTCGGTAGTGCATCCAATTCACGCTGCAGTTTGTAGGAGAGTTTTTTTGCAGGGGAGGGCGCCCGCCTCCCCGGTTTTTCCGTTACCTTTTCCGGGGTTGCCTCCTCTGCTGTCGCGAGCGAGCGTTTAAGTCGCGCCCAGTCACTGTAGCCACCTGCGTACCGTTTGACGCTGGCGTTGCCTTCGAAGACAAGGGTGCTTGTTACGACCTGGTCGAGAAAGTATCGATCATGGCTGACAACGAGTAGGGTGCCATGGTACTGCGAGAGCCGACCCTCCAGGGCTTCGAGAGTTTCAACGTCCAAGTCATTTGTTGGTTCGTCCAAGACAAGAAGATTCGCTGGCTGGGTAAAGAGTTTTGCCAGAATCACTCGGTTTCTTTCTCCGCCTGAGAGCGCTGAAACCCGCGTCATGGCACGTTTAGCGGAGAACAGAAAGTCGGTGAGGTAACCAATGATGTGCTTCTTCTTCCCGTAGATGTGGATATAGTCGCGGCCCTCGCCCACGATCTCCGCAACGGTCTTTGTCGTGTCTAATTCGCGCCGCAGTTGGTCGAAATACGCGACCTCCAGATGTGTTCCGAGTTTGACTGAGCCGGCGTCGGGATTCAGTTCGCCCAGCAGGATACGTAAAAGTGTGCTTTTGCCGACCCCGTTGTTGCCGATGATACCGAT
>CAYLKA010000046.1:0-20952 GCA_964384125.1 uncultured Gammaproteobacteria bacterium
TCGCTTGCCGAAGCAACAGCGATGGGTCACGCAGGAGGTCTCGACTTGGCTCTCATGCTAGAGGTGATGAAGAATAGCGGCGCATCCTTAGCTGCTTTCCCAAAGAAGATCCCTGAGATACTCGGCGAGTCGCAGAATGTTGCCTTTGACATCGATACGCTTCATAAAGATGTGGAGTCGATCTTGGCAACGGGTCGGGAGTTTCAGATCCCCATGGCCCTAACGGAAACGGTGCTTTCTGCTTGCGAATCAGCCGTGGAATCGGGTTTAAGTGCTGCGGATGCGGTCGCCCTGGTGCGATTTTTTATTGATTCGATCGACGAGCCACATTAGTTAAGCGGCTATCTCGGGAGACGCACGAAAGACCGAAGGAGATAAATAAATGAGACTGGTCAAGCTCGTTTTTACTGTCACGATCGTTAACATCTTTGCGCTTTCATTTTCAGCGGCGCAGGTGGCACCAGAGCGGATTCTTCTGAACGGCAAGATAGCCACCGTTGACGATTTCTTCTCCATCCAAGAAGCAGTGGCTTTGCAGGGAGAGCGAATTCTCGCCGTAGGTAGCAACGAGGATATGGAATCGCTCGCCGGACCGGATACCGAGATAGTGGATCTTGGTGGAAAAACCGTTATTCCTGGGCTCATCGACGATCACAACCATGTCGTCAGGGCGACCGAGTACTGGCCAAACGAAGCCCGCCTCGACGGTGTGACAACTCGCGGGGAGGCGCTGCAAATTCTCCAAGAAAAAGCAGCCAGCCTCGCTCCAGGGGAATGGCTAATGTCATTGGGTGGCTGGAGCGAGGTTCAGTTCGCTGGTGATCGGTCCGACTTCACTTTAGCGGAGCTCGATGCGGTGGCGCCTGACCGGCCCGCATTCATACAGTCCGTTTACCATCACGCCTTCGGAAACACGGCCTGGTTCGAAGCCATGGACATCCCGCTGGTGGCTCGCGACGGGGAGCAGCAGGGTTCCACGGAATTCGGGGCCTCAGTCCTAAGAGATGCCAACGGTCGCGTAACAGGACGGCTCAATGGCGGCTTCCCTATGATCGAGCTCGCGCTCCAGAGCTTTCCAGAGGTCTCAAGCGAGCAGCAAACCGATGCGATCGTGACAGCTTTCGAGTATCTCAACAGCATCGGGCTAACTACCGTCTACGATCCCGCAGGCGTCGGAATTCGGAGGGAAAGTTACACCAGGCTGCGTGAGATCGCCGATGACCAGGGTCTCACGGTGCGTATCTTCCACACCCTGGGTGGTAGCATGCCGCGCACACCCCAGGACGCCAGGGATCTGATCTTAGAGATACGGAACTCGCGCCCTTTTCAGGGTGACGCCTTCGTAGACTTGATTGCAGTAGGGGAAATCTGGTTCGCGCCGTTCCACTGGGATAGCACGCTTGGATCAACTGAACCCACGGTTGACGACACTTCTTGGGCACGCCAGATAATGATTGCCGCAGCAGAAGGGGGCTGGTCGCTACAGACACATGCTACCCAACCCACCACTATCGATCATGTCCTAGATCTCATTACTCAAGTGAATTCGGTTCAGCCAATGCGCCAGCTGCGCTGGTCCATCGCCCACGCGGACAACATCACGGCTGAACAGCTTGATAGGGCTCGGCATCTTGGAATGAATATCCTTCTGCGCAGCAACATGGTTATGAATGACCGCCAGCCGGTGTTCGACGCGTTCGGTGATGCCGCCTACGACATGCCGCCGCTAAGGATGATTCAGGACAGCGGCGTCACTTACGGCCTGGGGACCGACGGTACGAAAGCCGCTCAGATCAACCCGTTCGTGACACTCTGGTGGGCTGTCACCGGGAAGGCGCTCAATGGAGACGTAATCCAACACCAAACGCTAACCCGAGAAGAAGCCCTGATCGCCCATACACGCGGCAATGCGCTAGCGATGTTCCAGGAACAGAACCTTGGCGCGATAAAACCCGGCTTGCTTGCGGACATGCTCGTTTTAGATCGAGACTATTTGACAGTCCCCGCCGATGAGATAAAGGACATTCGCCCAATCACAACTATAGTGGGAGGGCAGGTAGTCTATGGTGAGCTGTAGCTCAGTCCGCCGACTGGTACGACGTTCGGCATAGTGAAAACGAAACTGGCTCGCCCACCCCGCGCAGCACCTGATCCGAACCCAAAACCACCGGCGCAGCAGCCTTCGGCTGGATCATGTGATTCGCACATGCATATCTGTGGTCCGGCGGCGCAGTATGCGTACTCCGAAGACCGAATCTATACACCACCAGACGCGTTACTGCCGGACTATCTTCTTCTCGCGGAGACGCTCGGACTTCAGCGTATCGTCTTTGTCCAGCCGAGTGTATACGGCACCGACAACACGGTGATGCTGGCTGCAATGGAGAGTTGCCCGCTTGAAAATAGAGGCGTCGCTGTCGTGAAAGCACAGGTATCCGAAGCCGAGATCGAATCGTTAAATCAAGCGGGCGTGCGTGGGGTGCGCCTCAACCTGGTGGATGTGCCCGATCCCCACTCTGAGCTTCCGCTTCAGATGATAGAGCAGCTTGCGGTGAAGATCGCCCGCTTCGACTGGCACATCGAGCTCCTGCTGCACGTGGACAACTTTGCTAACCTCGACAAGGACCTGAGCGACCTCCCAGTCGAAGTCGTGATTGGCCATGCGGGATATTTTCGCCCGGGATGCTCACCAGACAATCCCGGGTTTCAGGCGTTGATTCGCCTGATGCAGTCTAAACGGTGCTGGACGAAGCTCACGGCCCCCTATCGAGTGTCCTCGGAGTCTTACCCCTACGCCGACACCCGGCCCTTCGCGGAAGCTCTAATAGAAGCGGCCTCGGAACGGTTGGTCTGGGGTTCGGATTGGCCGCACGTACGCATCAGCACCCAAATGCCAAACGACTGCGAACTACTAGAACTTTTTCTAGACTGGGCTGGAAATCCGGAGCTAGCCCATAGAATACTGGTGGAAAATCCAGCACGACTCTACGGCTTTTAGGTGCCCGCCGAAAGATAACTAAAGATAAATAAGGAGAACCGATGTCAGAAGATCCTTTTCGCGGCGTACTCGTACCGGCGTTGACGCCGTTCAGGTCAGACCTATCCCCGGACGCCGATGCCTTCGTCACTCATTGTCGCTGGTTACTAGATCGGGGAGCGGACGGACTGGCCGTGTTTGGCACCACGAGCGAAGCGAACTCGCTTGGGCTGGACGAACGCTTGGAGTTACTTGAACACCTGATTGAGTGCGGCATTTCCCCCAACATGCTCATGCCCGGCACAGGCACCAGCGCGCTAACCGATACGGTTCGGCTCACTACCCATGCGGTCGAGAAAGGATGTGCGGGTGTTTTGATGTTACCGCCTTTCTATTACAAAGCGGTCGACGACGATGGCTTGTTCGCGAGTTATTCGGAGGTCATCCAGCGAGTAGGCAGTAACTCATTGCGCATATACCTTTATCACATTCCTCCCGTTTCGAAGGTGCCCCTTTCCCTCGAGCTCATCGGACGCCTACTAAAGGAATACGAGGGCACAGTAGTCGGCCTTAAGGACAGCTCGGGGGATTGGCGCAATACCGAAGCAGTGCTGAAAGCCTATCCAAGCTTAGCGACGTTCTGCGGCTCCGAGGTCTTTCTCTTGAAGACTTTGCAAGCAGGTGGCGCAGGCTCCATCACTGCTACCGCCAACGTCAATATAGTGCCCATAAGAAGAGTGTATGAACACTGGCAAGAAGAAGAAGCCAGTGAACTGCAGAAAAAAATCAATGCGGTGCGCAAAACATTCGAGGGATACGTAACGATCCCAGCCATGAAGGCCATCATCGCTCAATACTACGACTCCCCGCAGTGGCGCACGGTTCGCCCACCGCTCCAGGCGCAGCATCCAAACGACACTCAGTTATTGCGAGATTCCCTGACGCAGTTGGGATTCGAGATGTGAGTTAATCCTGCGGTGCGCCGAACGAAGTTCAGCCCGCCAGCTTTGCGATGGTTGCGGCCAGAACACGGGTACCGGCAGCGAGATCCGACGGATTGCAGTTCTCCGCCTCGTTGTGGCTGATGCCTTTCTCGCAGGGAGAGAAAATCATTCCGGTTGGGCAATGGTAATGGAGTTGCCTGGCATCGTGACCCGCCATCGAAAGTATCGGTTCATTAGCTATTCCAAGCTCGTCTGCCACCTCGGCGATGCATTCGCGAATCTCTATCGGAAATTCCAACGATTCCGACGTAGCGATTTCCGATACCTCCACGGCGCACGGCCCAGCATTCTGCTCGCACAGCCCTGCGACGGAGTCTCCGAGATCCCTGAGAGTCTTCCAATCAGGATGCCGTATGTCGATGGAGAAAAACGCCTTGGAGGGAACGACCGACGGCACGTTGGGTGAGATACGGAAGAGCCCAACAGTAAACTTGATTTGATCTACGTCGAAGGCCCGTCGCATGGTGCCGATCATTTCCAGCGCAGCTAAAAGCGCGTCCTTTCGCTCGGGCATCGGCAACGTTCCCGCGTGACCCTCGTCACCAGTCACACTGACACGGAACCGGCGTGAGCCCTGAATCCCCGTGACCACCCCAACCGGTGTCCCTGCCGCCTCGAGAACAGGCCCCTGCTCGATATGAGCCTCGAGGAAAGCTGTCATCGGAAAACCGAACGCCCGCCTTTCGAGCTCGGGGAACGCTGCAAGCGTTATCTCTAGGGCATCAGCTGTCCGCACGCCGTCCGCATCCTTGACGGACAGAATCTGCTTAAGTGGCCTTCGCCCAGTGAAAGCCTCCGAACCCATCATGCCTGGCGAGAAACGCGAGCCTTCTTCGTTCAGCCACGCGACGACCTCCATCGATCTCGCCGGCGTGACACCGGATTCTCGTATCGCCTCGAGCGCCTCGAACCCCGCGACGACACCGAAGGCCCCGTCGAACTTGCCACCCGTGGGCTGGCTATCGATATGGGAGCCGGTGACTACCGGGGGAGCATCGGGATCCGTGCCATCCAAGCGGAAAAACAAATTACTGATATCGTCCATCGTGACCGAAAGGCCGATATCACGGGCCCAACCGATGAGTAAGTGGCGCGCCTCGATCTCTTCTGCGGTCAACGCCAGTCTGCAGACTCCACCGTTGTCCGTGGCGCCGAGGCGACCAAGCTCCATGAGCCGCCGCCAGAGACGATCTTCATCAACTTTGGCGGCGATTGTTTTCGCAGCGTTTTCGGAAGACAGCGCGTTCACCTTGTCTTCATTATTTCCGACGGCCTAGATCGGGGATCCCGCGGTAACCACCGATCTTCCTCAACCGTGGCGAAGAACTCCGACAGACTGCGGTTAAACGCATCCGGCTCCTCCAGGTTGATCGTGTGTCCGCTCTTCGGAAGGACATGGAGCCCGCAGGCCGGGATCACCCGCTTTAAGAAGATGCCGGGGTTGAGGCAATGATCATCCTCGTCCCCCACAACCACGAGGGTAGGTACAGTCATCTTGCCCAACGCATCTTCGAGGTCATACAGGGATGGTCTTTCGCCCTGCACACCCCGCATCGTATGTGCGGAGCCCTGCGCAGAGTGTTCCCCCAACATTTTGCGAAATTCGTTCCACCCCTTGGGATCCTTCAACAGAAACGGGACACGCGAGGCAGCCATGCCGTAGGTGTGAGAGAACTTTTCACTGCCCTGCTCCTCAAACTGTTCTGCGACTTCACGCGATACCTCTTTGAAGTAATCCTCGTACTCCTTTTCGGCACCGTATCCCGCACTCGCCACGACCAGAGACAACGCACGATCCGGATAGGTCATACCGAAATGTAGGGCAGCGAACCCGCCCATCGAGAGCCCCACGATGTGGGCTCGCTCAACACCGAGATGCTCCATAACATTGCGAATGTCTTCGACAGCGCGCGCCTGCGAGTATTGAACTACCTCTCCTGGCACGTCGGACGGCGGGTACCCCCTGGCGTTAAACGTTACACAACGGTAGCGACGCGAGAAGTACCGCACCTGCGGCTCCCAACTCCGCTGATCACCACCGAATTCGTGGACGAATACGATCGGCGTACCCTCGCCCGTGTCTTCGACATGCAGGCGCACGTCATCATCTGTGACGGTGAACTCAGTCATGTCTGGCAAGCATTACTGGCGGTCATATGATCGAGTGTCGCGAGGAGATGCCCCCGTCGACAGTATAAATCGTCCCCGAGATATACCCGGCACGATAGGAGGCGAGAAAGACGATGAGATCCGTCACCTCGTGTAGGTGCGCGGGGCGGTTAAGAGGATACCGCTCAAGCAATTCTGGATGTCGGTTTTCGTCACCTAGCACGTCGCTTGCCCGCTTCTTGAGCATATTGTAGATGCGAGGCGTATCGACCGGTCCGGGATTGACGCCGACCACCCTTATGTTGTCGTCCAGACTATGCCCACCCAGCGCGCGCGTAAAAGCCATAAGTCCCGCATTCCCGGTCGTACCGGCAATGTATTTCGGGTCAAACACCTCACCACTGTTCCCAATATTGTTGATGATGACGCCGGAACCGGCTTCTTTCATCTTCCTGTAATAGATCCGACAGAGATTGACGTAGCTCATCACTTTAAGCTCCCAACCCTCGCGCCACCCCTTCTCCTCTATCTCAGATAAAACGCCACTAGGAATAGCTCCGGCATTGTTAACCAGGATATCAATGTTGCCAACGGCATCGGATAGCTGCTCGCTGGCGCCTGGTCTAGTCAAATCGAGTGGATGCAGAGTGATGCTGATCCCGTGCTTCTCTTGTATCTCTTTCTTTACGCTTGCGAGCGCGGCTTCGTTTCGAGCCGTCAAGTGCAAGTCCACGCCCTCATCGGCAAACGATTTCGCCAAGGCTTCACCGATTCCCTGAGAGGCCCCAGTCACTAGCGCCGTTCTTCCTGCCAGTTTCAAATCCATAAGCTCTGTCCCATTACCTCCCCCGCATCGCTAGAAAAACTCTACATCGGAAGTCATTTCACGTGCCGCCTCGATCGATTCGGGCATAAGCGCGCAGAGTTCTTCCACCCATTCACGGGGAGTGCTCGTAGAGACCTTGATAAATCTGTCGCCGAAAGTCCGGGTATGGTAGGCACCCTGCCGAACCATAACGTTGGACTGGCTCAGGACCGAGCAAACGGCTTCTGGGGTAACACCTGCCTTCGCGCATTCGATGATCAGGAAATTTCCATTCGAAGGCGATACCGGCACACGAAGCCCCTCAATACCATCAACGACTTCGAGAATCAGCTCCTGGTTCTCACGCGTCGTTGAAAGAACCGTGCTCAGCCATTCTGACTTCACTTTTAGCCCCGCTATCGCTCCGCGCTGAGCAACTATATTGGAACCTAGATTGTTTGGCGGTGCCTCGGTGAGCCGTTCGATAATCTCAGGCGCAGCGGTGAGCGAACCGACCCTCAACCCCGCAAAGCCTAGCCACTTGGAAAAGCTCCACACCGTTATTGTGCGCTCCGGATAGTGGGCCGCTGCCAGATGATGATCGTAAGCGAAATCTCGATAAGTGCAGTCGTGGATTAAGTAGGCCCCCACTGTGCGGGCAATCTCGGCGATCTCCTCGATCTCCTCAGCAGTGCAGCATGTACCAAGTGGGTTGTTCGGATCGACGAGATAAATCACTCTAGTTTTCTCGTCCACAATATCTCGCAGACGTTGCGGACTGAGGCGATACTCGTACTCGTCACCATAAATCGGGATCTGCTTGACCCCAACCCCAACGGAACGGGCGAAAGTTGTCGGCCATGGCCAGGTTGGATCTGTCGTGACGAACTCATCTCCTGCACCACATAATGTATGACAAAGGTGATAGAGGCCCGCAATCGCGCCGTCCGTAATCAGTGATGACATACCCTCGATACCGAGGTCGGCTACCACCATCTCACGTAGCTCCTCGAGTCCCACCGGCGGCGCATAGTTGTGAAACGCCTCATCCTGTATGCACTTAATCATCGCTTCTTGGACGGCCGGGTGAGTCGGAATGTGATTCGTGTTCTGGCCAAGCCAACGCAGGTCAGCTCTGTTCACCAGCCGGTCAAAGTGCTGGTTACGCCGCTCAAAATCTCTCATATTTGCTTCGCCTCGCCTTCCTCGCAGCGCCCATCGTTAGCTGCAAATCGTTATTTCATGTCCATGCAACCTCTTATCGTTGCATGACCGACTTACATATCATATATTTTTTTAGCAACATCAATCGCTTCAGTATCGACCGACTAACAACGAGCAAAGCCGACAGATACAGTTGTCGTAGTCCAGTGCGCTCGACCGAAACAAAGGGAGAATCCACCGCATGACATCTCAAACGGGAGCTCGCCGGCCCTTGGTAGCTGCGGCCCTCGGGCTATTGGCGTTATTTCTCGGCGCTTGCGATAGGGGAGCCGAGGCGCCCTTCCCCAGCGAACCGATCACGCTGGTGGTGAACTGGCCCGCCGGCGGTGGGATGGACCGGATCGGGCGTCTGGTGGCCGAGCATGCGCGCAGAAAGCTTGATGTTCCCATGGCGGTCATCAATGTTTCCGGCGCGGGCGGCGCCACGGGTGTCCGACATGTGGCGGATTCGGACCCCGACGGCTACACGGTCGGTATTCTGGGTGCGAGTCTGGTTGCAAGCCAGTACATTAACCCCAACGCTAACGCCATCCAGGATATCGATCTGATCTCCTTCGTCGGCCCCGACCCCGCAGCGCTCCAAGTGCGTTCGGACACCGGGATCAATTCGCTGGCCGAGTACGTGAACAGGGCAAAGAGCGGTCCACGCGAGATAAAAAACGGCAATGACGCGCCGGGTGGCGTTTCCCACATAGCTGCCACTTTGCTCGAGGGCTCGACGAGCATCGAGCTCACTTTGGTGCCGTACAGAGGCTATGCACCGACCGTGGCAGCGATTATGTCAGGCGAAATTGAGTCCGCAACGCTGCCGGTTCACCAACTGATCGACCAGCATGAAGCCGGCGAAGTGATAATTCTTGGGGTCATGGCCGAGGAGCGCCATTTCATGGCGCCCGATGTTCCGACCTTCAAAGAGCAGGGCATCGATCTTGTCACGGGAGACTGGCGGGCCATTTTTCTCCCTAATGGAGTCCCTGATGAGCGGCGAGACCTCCTTGAGCAAGCGTTCTTCGAAACAATCAGCGATCCGGAATTTCAGACGGCCGCGAGACAACTCAGTTTCTTCATCACACCGATGATGTCGGCAGACACAAAACAATTCGTCGAAACATTCGATGAGACGCTCTATCCGGTCCTTCTTGAAGCCGATCTGGTTAAGGCTCGCCACAAGTAGACCCGATGTCCGATCCCTCCCAAACTTCCGACCCCCGCAACCAGCTCGCAGCAGGCGTGTTTCTGGGTCTATGGAGCCTAGCAGGCTGGTGGTCGGTAACCGGAACTCCTGCTTTGTGGTCGGCGGACTATGGGGCGGATCCTGGGCCTGGGCTTTTGCCAACGTTGGTGCTGACGATTCTCTCACTCGGAGCCCTCATTCTAGTAGTAAACGGGGTTCGCCAGATTGTCCGCGTATCACCGAACCCCGGCTACTGGGTCGGACTGAGACGTCACACGCTAGTGCCCTCGCTTTTCCTTGTATCGCTCCTCGTTTTGGTACCCGCGATCGATACCCTTGGCTTCATCCCGGCCAGCGGCGTGTTCGCCTTCGCTTGGATGGTGGTACTCGGACACAGGAGTGGCGGGGGGGCGTTGCGGACGCTTCTCCCTCTGGCAGCCGCCGGTTCGCTGATTGGCGTCGGCCTCATCTACTTCGTCTTCGTCTACCTGATCGGCGTGCCAGTCGGATAACAAGGCTCCAGTAGGCTCTTGGTATCAGACTTCCTATCCGCTGCTTCCATCGTCTTTGCAGATCCCAATCTTCTGGGTCTGAGCGCGCTCGGTACCGTGCTCGGTATCACGATGGGCTGTCTACCGGGCATAAGCTCAACGATGGCGCTCGCAATCCTCCTGCCTGCAACTTACGCCATGAGCCCCTTCGCCGCCATGGTATTTCTTATGGCGGTTTTCTCGGCAAGTGTGTTTGGTGGATCAATCTCCGCCATCTTGATCAATATACCTGGCACGCCGGGGGCCATCGTTACGCAACTCGAGGGCTATGCGATGACGCGCAGTGGTAGGGCAAGCGAAGCGCTTACCTATTCACTGTACTCCTCTACGATCGGAGGGATCGTGGGGCTGATGATTTTGATGCTGGTGGCGCCGATTGTCGCCGGCGCCGCTATGCAGTTTCGCAGCCCCGAGTTCGCGATGGCGACGGTCTTCGGCCTCACCATGCTTGCTTACTCAACACCAGGTTCGACCTTCAGGGGCATATTGAGCGGCGGCATCGGCTTGCTTTGCGGAATGGTGGGTTTCGACGTCGTCACAGACATTGCGCGTTTCGATTTCGGTATCCCGGCACTGCAAGGGGGAATCGAGTTGGTGCCGTTGACGGTGGGGCTGTTTGGCCTAGCAGAGGTACTTCGCGGCATCGAGAGCGGCGCAACCACGGTGAAAACACCCGGGTTGGGAAAGTTGATGCCCCCATTTAGCAGCTTGAGGCGCCTATGGAAATCCATTCTCCGAGGTTCTGCGCTGGGTGCTGTTATCGGGGCGATCCCCGCAGCGGGTTCGGCCATTGCAGTCGCTGTGTCCTACGCCCAAGAGCAACGACTCTCAAAACGCCCGGATGATTTCGGCACGGGTGTTCCCGAGGGCCTGGCAGGTCCTGAAGCAGCGAACAACGCCTGCGTTGGTGGTGCGCTCGTTCCACTGATGACGCTCGGAATACCCGGTGACACCATGACCGCGGTTTTGATGGGCGCACTGCTGATCCACGGGCTTCGCCCTGGCCCGCTGCTATTCACGGACCGTCCGGATTTCGTCGCTGGTGTCTACGTCGCGCTCTTCCTTGCGCTGTTGCTCACCGTCTTCTTTGGTTTTTTCCTGGTGCGCTATTTCGTCCGTCTGATGCGCACCCCGAGCCACATTCTGCTGGTCACCATCGCATTGTTATGCGTAGTAGGCGCTTTTGCCATTCGCAACAACGTCGCCGACATCTACGTCATGATCGCTTTTGGTGTGATCGGCTATGTTATGAGCAAGCTCGAGATACCGGTCGCACCACTCGCCTTCGGTCTGATCCTTGGCCCCATCCTAGAGGAGAACCTGCGCCGCTCCCTGATCATTTCGGACGGCTCCTGGATGGTGTTTTTCCAACGGCCAATCGCTCTTACCATGTTGCTTTTATCGGCTGGAGCGATTATTTATCCGCTCCTCAGTAAGCCCGACAGATTTCTGTCGATTCGTAAACGATAACGAGTGGTAGCAGGGGCTCGGCGCGCCCGAAGGGAGATCGTCAGTTGATCAGACGTGCCAGGCCCCTTGGGCAAGGACCTTTGTGCCTGAGTCTGCCGTTGCTTCTGGCAGGACTTGCGTCCCATCAGGTTTCCCTAGCGCAGGACAGCAGCCCTGCCGGCGCAGGGCCCAAAACAGTGCAAATCATGCGCGCGGATACCGCGCCGGTGCTGGACGGGCGGCTGGACGATGAGGTCTGGTCCCGGGCGGAGATTGTCGATGATCTGCACCAGATTTCTCCCGTCGAGTACGCCGAGCCTACCGAGCAAACACGCATCTATATCCTCTACACCGACGACGCCCTCTACGTTGGAGCAGAGCTCTCGTACAACGACCCAGACCATATATACGCGAGAATCTTAAGACAGGGGGAGGGCTTCTTCGGCGACGACCTATTCGCTATCTACCTCGATCCTTTCTACGATCGGCGCAGCGGTTACCGGTTCGAAGTCAACGCCAACGGAATTCGCTCCGAACTGCTTTTCCAGAACACCAATCAACGTCAGGAGAACTGGGAGGGCATCTGGCAAGCGCAATCTATGCGCAACGATGAAGGCTGGACGACCGAGATGCGGATACCCTTCAAGACCCTGTCGTTCGACCCGAACAATGACACGTGGGGCATCAACTTCATGAGGTGGATGCCACGCCAATCCGAATGGCTAGGCTGGGTATCGAGAAACCGTAGTCAGAACCCGGGCATCTCGGGCACCGTAATCGGCTTCAACGACCTGGAACAGGGTATGGGACTTGACGTTGTCCCCTCTATCAGCCTTCGTGGACAAAAGGCATACGCAGCACCCTCAGACGACACTTCCGACACCGAGCCTTCTCTAGATATGTTCTACAAGCTCACGCCGGGATTAAATGCCTCATTAACGATCAATACGGACTTCTCAGCTACGGAAGTGGACGATAGGCAGGTGGATCTGTCTCGTTTCAGCCTATTCTTCCCCGAGAAGCGGGACTTCTTCCTAGCGGATGCAGACATCTTTGAGTTCGGACGAATCGGCGGAAATATCGGTTTTGGACAAAGGCCCACCTTACCCCAACAGACATTCGAGAACGGCCGACCTTTCTTCTCGCGGCGACTGGGTTTGAGCGAGTCTGGCCAGCCGGTAGACCTTGAGTACGGCGGCAAGCTCAGCGGTCGCGTCGGCCGCTGGAGCCTTGGTGCCCTAACAATGCGACAGGACGAGTTTCAGGATGTGGAGGCTACGGATGTGTTCGTCGGTCGCGTCGCCTCGAATATCCTATCGGAGTCATCGCTCGGCATGATCGTCACTAACGGCGATCCCCATTCAAACCTGGATAACAGTCTCATCGGCGTGGATTTCCGTTACCTCAATACTCGCCTGCCCGGCGGGAAGGCGCTCGAAGGGGAGGCCTGGTTCCAGCAATCCGATACAGAGGGGGTCGACGGCGACGACCAAGCGTACGGACTCCGCCTCAAGAGTCCAAACAATACCGGTCTCCGAGGAGGAATCGGCATCAAGGAGCTACAGCGGAACTTCAACCCCGCCCTGGGCTACGTCAATCGGCGTGGCATCCGTGACCATACGCTGGAGGTCGGGTACACCCACCGGCCCGGAAATTCCCGCTTCCGGGATATATATAGCGGCATAGACGCACAGCGCATCGACCTACTCAGCGGAGGGCTTCAGACCGAACTGATCTCGGTACGGTTGCTGGAGATCGAAACCAACAGCCGCGACAGGGTCGGCCTCCGGTACACGGCTAACAAGGAAGTCGTGACGGAGCCCTTCGAAATATCCGAAGGGGTGATCATCCCGCCTGGGCAATACTCGTTCGATGAGCACGGCTTCGACCTGGGCTCGGGGAATCACCGCATGGTCTCAGGGTCTCTAGGTTATCGTACCGGGGCGTTCTATGACGGCACCCGGGACCTAATCAGTGCCAATCTGACCTGGGCACCGTCGGTACATTTTCGGACTGCGGTCAGCTATAACTTCAACGATGTTGCCCTCCCCCAGGGTGACTTCATCGTGCGTCTCGTGACGTTGCGGGCAGATCTCATCTTCTCCTCGACGGTCTCCTGGGTCAATCTGATCCAGTACGACAACGTCTCGGAAACCGCCGGAATCAACAGCCGCTTCCATTGGATCCCGGAGGCCGGCAGAGAGTTCTTTATCGTCTTGAACCACAGCCTCCAGGACTTCGACAGGAACAACTCGTTTCGCTCTGACCATGCCGATTTAACCCTGAAGTTTAACTACACCTTCCGGTTCTGATCTCAGGTAATCTGGCCACAGAATCTAGCGCCGTCAGATGACAGTCTAATTCGGGAAGATTGGCCATCTAATTATTAGTCGTGGAAATAACTACCATAAACGAAAGATTTTCTTGGAGAACGATCTTTGCTATTTCCCTTTTGGGACTATGTAGGCTCGCAGTCGGCCAGGGAAATAACATTGCTCTTGAATTAGACACAAAATCTGTGTCTATAGAATGGGGCGATGCGCCGGTTATTGATGGGCAACTTAATGAACCGGATTGGGGACAAGCAGAAAAAATAGACAATTTTCATCAAATAGTTCCCTTTGAATACGCAGAGCCCTCCGAACCCACGGAAATACGTATCTACTACGGTGACGATGCGCTCTATATTGGCGCAAGGATGCATGACTCTGCAGCAGAAGAAATAAACGCGAATGTTCTTAGACAAGGAGCAACGATATGGGGCGATGACTTTATTTCAGTAAATCTGCATCCCTTCAATGACAAACGTACAGGCTACCGGTTCCAGATAAATCCTAATGGCATTCGAATGGAAATGCTTTTCTATGAAACAACTGGAGCCGACTGGAACTGGAATGGCATTTGGCATGGCGCCACAAGTAGAGATGAAGAAGGATGGACTGCCGAGATTGAAATTCCATTCAAAACCCTATCTTTCGATCCTCAAAATGATACTTGGGGTATCAATTTCCAGAGAGACATAGGTCGTGAGGATGAGCGAATAGGTTGGGTGTCTCGAGATTCCATTCAAAACCCTAGCATCGCTGGCGAAATCATCGGGTTTGAAGAACTTCAAGTTGGCAGGGGACTCGATGTCGTTCCGTCCATAACACTCAAACAAAACAAGGACTATAGCCCCTCTATAAAAAACTCCAGCACTGAGCCATCGCTTGACCTGTTTTACAAAATTACACCCGCGCTAAATGCCGCACTTACATTGAACACGGATTTCTCTGCTACTGAAGTTGACGATCGTCAGGTTGAACTCACTCGCTTCAGTTTATTCTTTCCCGAGAAACGCACTTTTTTTCTAAGAGACTCCGATATGTTCCGTTACGCACGTATTGGGGGAACAGTAAGAGGCGGTCTTACTGGCACTAGCACCATCTCAGCATCAAACCTTGAAAATGGTCGGCCTTATTTTTCGCGTCGAATCGGGCTAAGTTCAACTGGACAACCTGTAGATCTTAGTGCTGGCACCAAGCTGAGCGGTCGCGTTGGACGTTGGAACGTTGGAGCCTTAGCTATAAGGCAAGAGGAATATGGGGATATTAATGCTAGCGATATCTTCGTTACTCGTGTCTCCACGAATGTGTTAGCCGAATCTTCTGTTGGCATTATTGCAACCAGTGGTGACCCCAGATCAAACCTCAACAACTCTTTAGTGGGCTTCGATTATCTCTATAACAACACAAGACTAGCTAACAATCGCTCGCTTCAAGGCGAAGCGTGGTACCAAGAATCGGACACAGAAGGGATTACCGAAGATCAACGAGCCTATGGATTAAGACTTACCGCTCCTAATCGCCTTGGCTGGCGAGGTGGAATTGGGGTTAAACAAATTGAGGAAAACTTTTTCCCTGCTCTAGGTTATGTCAGTCGTTCTGGAATTCGTGACCACACACTGGAGGCCGGCTATGGCCTGCGAGTATCTCACCCGTTTTTTCGAACTCTATACTTCGGAATGGATGCAGAAAAAATCAATCTAATAAAAGGTGATCTGCAAACTCAGGTTTTAACTTTAAGAGCTTTAGAGTTTGAATCTCACACGCGAGACATCGGGTACCTAAGAATTCACAAAACAGAAGAAGCACTGATTAAGCCATATATGATTTGGGAACACGGAGCTGACAAGACCATCATCCCTATCGGAAGCTATTCATTTAATGAGGCCGAAATAAGATTTCAATCTGGACCGGCACGTAAAATATGGGGAACAATTGGCTATCGAGCGGGAGAATTCTACGATGGTAATAGGCAACGAAAAACTGCTGGCATCGGATGGCGCCCTTCCAACCACTTTCAAGTGAATCTCGATTACACCGTTGATGATGTGAAGCTACCTTATGGAAATTTTGAAACCGAATTACTCCAACTGAGGAGTGATGTGATTTTTTCCGCAACCATGTCTTGGAGTACGCTACTTCAATACGACAACGTTACAGATACAGTAGGAATAAACACAAGGCTTCACTGGATTCCCAAAGCCGGCCAGGAAGGAATTATTGTCTTAAACCATAACCTTCAGGATCTCGAACTGAACAATAGATTTAAGTCAACACTTGCTGATCTAGCCATAAAATTTAACTACACCTTCAGATTCTGATCGCTCTTTCCACGAGAGATTCGGCCATCTTCTATGTAGAATTGGTTCTGGGGAGCCGAAGGAGCTAAAAAGACCTTATTCAAACACAGTGCCCGCATACCCCTTCTCGGAGCCCACACTAAATTAACAATAAGTGGAGATTGCGATGAGAGCCACGATAGATCTTAAATTCGCAGATTCGACGGCCGCGCTGGGGGTCATTGTGGCTCTGGCACTGGGCATCTTGTCCTCGGGACCGGGTTTCGCTCAAGAACCGGGAGAGTCGATTTTTCGGCTACTGACTTTCGAAGTTGCGGGCAGCGGTCCGCGCCTAGGCACGACACACGGCATTGGCAGTCAGGACATTGTCGACGTGCATAACGCCATCACTTATCTCTACCGCTCTGGTGCGCAAGAAGCTCAAACGTTACCTGCGATCCCCATCGACATGCGATCGCTAATTGAGGCGGGTGATATACCGATAAACGGAGTTCGGTCCCTACACGAAACGATGACCCGGATGAGGGAGTCCGGAAACTTCGAAGAGCCGGGGGGCGCTCAACGAGTATTCCACCCGCCCACGAGTGTCGAGTACCTGCCGCCGGTTCCCAACCCGTCGAAGGTATTGTCTCTGGCCGGCGCCTACCAGCGGAGGCGCTCTGACGGTACACCCGGTAACTACGATTTGGCTGAATACCCCAGCTTCTTCTTCAAGTCGCCCGCTTCGCTCACGGGACACGAGACCGACATCAATCTTTGGGGATTGTTGACAACGGGCGTGCACGAGCCGGAATTCGCCATCGTTATCGGCAGGACAGCCCGCGCCGTGCCTGCGTCCGAGGCCATGGACTACGTGGTAGGTTTCACGATGATGAACGACGTGAGCTCACGCGATCTCCCCCAGGGGCAGCACGGAACGCAGGGGGGATCCATGGCTAAATCCCTGGACACGTTCACACCTCTGGGGCCCTACCTCACACTTAAGGAGGATGTCCCAACCCCGAATAACGTCGGTGTCATGGGGTACGTCAATGGTGAACCGCACGTTTGGCCGGTACCGAACGGCAACACATCGTTTCTTACTTTTACAGTGGAGGAAACGATTGCCTATTTAAGTGAGCGGATGACGTTATTGCCTGGCGACATCGTTGCGACGGGTGTTCCCCAGCCCACAATGACGTTCGCAGAAGGCCAGCTCGTTGAAATTAGAATCGGCAACCTCGGGGTCCTGCGCAACAGAGTCGTCTCGGAAGCAATCCCAGGACACACACCAATACCACCGCGGATCGTTGGTGAAGGCAATCGATGACAGTCCCCATGGCATGCTCGGTACACGGGGGAACAAAGTTAAATGGGGGACGTCATGCGAATACTTTCCACTTTAGGGCTACTTGTTGTCACAGCGGTCGTTTCCGCCCACCACTCGCGATCGCACTATTCAGACGACATTCAGGAGATTGAGGGAAATCTCGTTGAGGTTCACTGGGTGAATCCACATGTTGGCTTCACGGTTAGCATTGCCAACGACGATGGTGAACAGGAGCTCTGGCGAGTCGAGGGCATCTCTAATCTCGTTAGCATGCAAAGGGGCGGTGTGACTCCCGACGCCTTCACCATCGGTGAGCGCATTAGAGCCGTCGGCAGTCCCTCCGTGCGGCGCGCCAGGGACCTGCTGACCACGAACCTCCTTCTATCCGACGGACGAGAGGTCCTCCTGTCTCGCTCCGCGGAGCCTTATTGGACAGAGCAGAGCGCGGCCGCCCCCAGGGGCTCGGTTACTCAGACTGTCGACGCCGCCGCCGAGAACCTCGGGATTTTCAGAGTCTGGAGTGCCTTGCCAGCCGGTTTCTCCAGAACACCAATCAACGAAGGCCAGCGGATGAGTTTCCCGTTCACCGAGGCAGCCATCGCCGCGAGGGCGGCTTGGGACCCGATCGACAACTATGCAGAGCGCTGCGAGCCGGAAGGCATGCCGCGGATCATGCGTAACCCTCACCCGTTCGAGTTCATCGATCATGGCTCAGAGATTTCACTCGCCTCTGAGCTCTACGACCTCGTGCGAACGATCCATATGGGTTCCGCCCCGCCCCCGGATGCGCCTGCATCTCCTCTCGGATACTCCGCGGGTCGCTGGGAGGGAAATACTCTCATCGTGACGACGACACGAATCAACTGGCCCTACTTCGACAATATCGGCACACCACAGAGCGAGGCCGTCGAAATGCTAGAGACATTTACCGTCAGCGATGACCAAACCCGCCTTGATTACCGGTTGAGGGTGACGGATCCGGGAACCTTTACCGAGCCCGCCATCTTCGAACGCTTCTGGCTCGCACTCGGTGAAAGAATCGAACTCTACGACTGCACGGTGTATTAAGCATGGACAAGAAACACTCAGAGGCAATGTGGGACGACCTCCAGCCCATATCCGAAAATGGGTTATTGGATCGTCGAGCTTTCTTCAAGGGTGGCGCCGCATTCGCTGCGGCCATGACAGGCTACACGTTGACTGACTCAACGGCCGCGCAACAACTTGTAGACGCCCCCTGGAGCACAGTACCCGGGAACCTCGTCAACACGTACGGTACGCCCTCGCGCTTTGAGGAACACGTGGCGCGTTCGCTGAGCAATCCGGACGGCGTTCCACGGACTCAGCATGGGCGCACACCGCACCACCTGCTCCGTGGCACCTTTACCCCGAACGGCCTGCACTTCGTCATTTCGCATTCCGGCAATCCCGACGTTGACCCAGAGCAGCATCGTTTGGTAATTCACGGCTTGGTGGACCGTCCGTTGAACTTCTCACTGGACGCGCTCATGCGCTATCCCATGGTCTCGCGCATGACTTTCCTGGAATGCGGCGGTAACAGCGCGCCGCTTTTTTCACCGGAGCCGATTGACACCACCGTGCAGGGAATCCATGGCCTATGCTCCTGTGCGGAGTGGACCGGTGTGATGCTCTCCACATTGCTGGAGGAGACCGGTATCGACCCAAGTGCGAAATGGTTCATAGCAGAAGGTGCCGACTCATTGGCCCTGCACCGCAGCGTGCCGATCGCAAAGGCGCTAGATGACGCCATGATCGCGCTCTATCAGAACGGAGAGAGGCTCATGCCGGGCAACGGCTATCCGATGCGTCTACTTCTGCCGGGCTGGGAAGGCAATATGAACGTCAAGTGGCTTCGGCGGATCCAGCTAACGGACCAGCCCGCCCTGGGTTATTACGAAGCGAGAACCTACGCCCCCATCCTGCCGGACGGCAAGGCATATCAGTTCTATTTTCTCCAGGAAGTGAAGTCGTTCATTACTCATCCATCTCCTGGCCTGAACCTGAACGGGCCTGGTCTTTACGAGATCTCCGGCGTCGCCTACTCGGCCAACGGACGAATTTCCAAGGTCATGGTATCCGCGGACGGCGGTGAAACCTGGGCACAAGCAGCACTGCAAGAGCCAGTGCAACCGAAAGCCTTTACGCGCTTCCGCGTGCCCTGGCGTTGGGACGGCGGCCCCGCCATTTTGCAGAGTCGCGCATGGGACGAAGCAGGCTATCAGCAACCAACGCGCGCCGAGATCACCGCCCGGCGCGGGCAGGCGAGTTCGGTCCCCAACCCGCTTCGCTTCCCGAGCCAACACTTCAACGGTCCCACCAGTTGGGGAATCGATACCAACGGCGAGGTAAAACATGTTTACGCCTAAGTATCGAGCGAGCGCCCTCCTCATGGCGGTCGCACTCGGACCGATCGCTGGCCTCGCGCAGGGACCAGGTCTAGGGGAGCCGCTCTCTTCAGAGGACCTTTTGGCCTGGGACATTACGATCATGCCGAACGGCTCTGGCCTGCCACCTGGCAGCGGGACATCCGTGCAGGGGGAGCCCATCTACGCTGAGAAGTGTGCAGCGTGTCACGGACCAAATGGCGAGGGTGGCCTGAACGCACGGCTCGTCGGCGGCGAGCCCCTGACGAACGGAATCGATACGGGTAAGACCATCGCCAACTTCTGGCCCTATGCCACCACCATTTTCGATTTCACGCGGCGGGCGATGCCTTGGCTGCAGCCGAGAACCTTGACGGACAACGAGGTCTACGCGCTCACCGCTTATCTGCTTACCATCAACGACATCATCGATGAGGGTGATGTGATGAACGCCGAAACGCTACCTCAGGTCCGAATGCCTAACCGCGACGGATTCATACCTCGGTTCCCAGATCGGATTCCCTAGTCTCTCACTCCGCTGCACTGGGGGTGTAGCAAAAATTGAGTTACCAAGATCTTAACTTAGAGCAAACGTCAGCTAGCCTCATGAAAAGGATAACTGATATTAGAAATCTTACGCCTGGCGTATTAATACTGCTGAGCACAGTACCATTTAGCGCGAATGCGGCGAATGGCATTACAAGTGTAAATCAGTATGTCGAAATAAATACCTCAGCAACTGATTTTAGGGCGCGAGCAGAAACTAACGCTGGCCAGCGGTCTAACTCTGGTTATGATTTTGTTATAACGCCTGAAAAAGTAAATATCTGTGAGGGAGGTGGCACCGGCTGCGATACCGCCTATAGCGCCAACTTTAACGTTCCGTCTGGCAGTGCTTCTTCGATAACTTTTGGGAATACTTCCGCGAACTCGTATTTGGTTTTCATGAATGACGATCACAGTAACAGTGATCGAGAGGACAAGATTGGCGAAATAGTATTCGAAAATGAAATCTTGGGATTCTGGGAAGACCCTACTTTCACAAGAGGTTGGTCTAATGTCGAAAAAACTAATGCCACTTATCCAACTTCCAGTGCAACTGGAGCAAATAAGAGAGGACTAGAAAGTTTTAACTTTTATTCTAGTAGTACTAGCTCTAGCACAACAAATGGAGACTGGATTTCAATTGGTTCTGACAAAAAAACGTTAAGAATAGGCGTTGCCAATGGATTAAAGGGTGATTACATTCGAGTAATTACGAAATCGGCAGTAGCCCCCACCATTAATGCTATTGCCGATGTCACCGTTAATGAGAATGCTACCTACACCAGTGTAACGCCGG
>CAYLKA010000047.1:0-8185 GCA_964384125.1 uncultured Gammaproteobacteria bacterium
AGTGTCCAGATCCTCTCGAGCGGTTACCAAACCTCAGGAGGTAACATGGGCAAGCGTCTATACGTGGGTAATCTTCCGTATTCGGCCACCGAATCGGATCTGACGGACAAATTCTCCCCTCACGGTACAGTGGAATCTAGCAAGCTGATCGAGGACCGCAACACGGGGCGGAGCAAAGGATTCGGCTTTGTTGAAATGGGAACGGATTCCGAGGCTCAGGCGGCCATCGAAGCGCTCAACGGCACCGATTACGACGGTCGACCGATGACAGTAAACGAGGCCAGGCCGATGAAACCGCGCAACGAAGGCGGCGGCGGGGGTCGTTGGTAATTCTACCTCGACGATGAACTAGCGTGCCGCCATCAGGCGCGCACGCAGTGTAGACGGAAGGATGGCCGGTCAAGCCGAGGCCCAATCCGCTTCCGCCGTGCTGATGATTCGTCCGACTGCGTTCTGCGACAACCCGCAGACGCGCTTATCGAACCCATTCCAGTCGGGAATCTCGGATACCAAGCGCAGCGTCACCGCCCGTGTGCGCGCGGAGTTCGACTCGCTGGTCGATGTGTTGCGGTCTAACGGCGTAGTGACCTACGTCTTCGAAGGCCGCGCACAGCGAGATGCCCCCGACGAAGTCTTTCCCAACAACTGGGTCAGCACTCACGCCGATGGAACAGTCGTCTTGTATCCCATGATGGCTGGAAATCGCCGCCACGAACGGCGCCCTGAGCTTTTCAAGACCATCGACTCCGATACCGACTATCACACAACCCGGATGATCGATCTCACCGCCCACGAGAAGCACCATCGCTATCTAGAGGGGACGGGTAGCTTGGTGCTCGACCGCATCAATCGTATCGCCTACGCAAATCTATCGCCTCGCACCCATCTCGATGCCCTGGAGGACTTCTCGAAACAACTCGGCTACGAGATCGTTAGTTTCGAGGCAACAGACGACCAAGAACGACCCATCTACCACACGAACGTGTTGATGTCGGTAGGTACAGGGTTCGCAGTGATCTGTTCAGAGGCCATCAAGGCAAGAACGAAACGCGCTAGGGTGTTGGAAAGCCTCCGCAGCAGCGGACGTGAGGTCATCGAAGTGCGCCGACAGCAATTGACGGACTTCCCCGCCAACCTGCTGGAGCTGGTAACACCTGATGGTCCTGCGATCGCGCTCTCCTCACGAGCCTGGGGGTCGTTGGATAAGAAGCAGCGAGGTGCGTTGGCACGTCACGGAAGAATTATCACCTCAACAATCCCCACTATCGAACGAATGGGAGGGGGAAGCGTACGCTGCATGCTCGCGGAAATTCACCTGCCGCACTGAATCTACAGAACGCGATCGAATGTTCTAGGGGGCGAGCTCCACGACAGCTGTCCTCACCCGTTCCACATCACCGAAATCCGTCCAGGCGAAGATCAGGCGCGCGCCGTCGTAAACCATCTGGGGGAAGTCCAGGGGCCGTGCAATGTCGATACTTGCGATGGTAACGGGCTCGGTCAGCTCACCCGAACGCCTGACTACTCGCATCATCAAGCCAAGATCGTCTCCTTCCGATCTCAGCCAACTGACAACAGTATCGCCACTCCCTAACGCCGCCACGTCCACGTGACCGAAGCTGCCCACCGTATCGATCTCGATGGAGTCCAAGAACGTTCTACCTCCGTCTTCAGACTGGATCAGATGTACCACGGGGTCGTCATTTACCGCGCTGAACCAAGCCACGGCGACATGATCGCCTTGAGCATCGATAGCGGGGCCATTTATCGGGCAACCGCCGATTGCCCAGTTATCCGCGTGCAGCACGCTCGGCACCTCCCAGCCGTCGCTGGATACACGCTGCAAAACGATGTCGCGAACCTCTTCGGTCGTTCGGTCTCTATATACAAGGAGTGCGTCACGACCACTAAACGCAACATCAGTTTGGCAGCAATCGCACACAAGAGCATCAAGCTCTTCGGCCAAGATGCGGCCCCCATCGCTATCAAAGAGCGCGTATCGCAGGCTCATGCCCAGCGGCTCACCGGATGCGGTCTCGAAAACAAATTCACCATCTTGGATGAAGTTCCGGCCATCGAGCCACACCGTACCTATACCATCCTGCCAAGGAAAAAGCGTGACGAACCCATGCTCGGTTGGCGTCCCGTCTAGGTGCAGTGGAATAGGCTCGCTCCAACTCGCGCCAGCGTCATCCGAGGTCGACAGCACAACGTCGTAGCCGAAACCGTCCTCCTGTGTGACCAACCAATGCGCCGCCCATAGGTCTCCGCGTATCGGCACAACCGAGGGGAAGTCCGCCCAGTTTACAAACCAGTCCGAGCCGCTTGCCAAGGTCTTGGTCTGTGACCACGTACTTTCGGTTAAAGCCGAAAATCTCAAGGCGTAATCACCCGCGTTGGGCTCGAGCCAGCTGAAGACGACAGCCCCGTCAGCACTCACCGCCAGATGGGGCTGCGCGCTGCCCGCCCCTGCAGGACTTATGAGCTCCAGTGGGGGCTGCGGTTCGAGAACAGGATCGCTGCAGGCAGCAACGATCCCAGAAAAGAATACAACTAGAGTTAGCCTCACGGCGTTCCATTTCTTGCTGTCCGTCCAGACAGTATAGGTAAGAAAATAGATCATTGTGCGATTGGTATCGGCGGATGATACGTATGCCAAGGAGTAACCCTCTCGAACGCACGGGCAAAACGCAACACCGTAGAGTCCTCGAGCACTCTTCCCGACAGCATGAGGCCTACAGGCAAACCTTCCCGCGTAAATCCGCACGGCACCGATATCGAGGGTTGGCCAGTGAAGTCAAATATGCACGCATTCTTTCGACGTTCCTTGGCGTGATTGGGTGGGCGTTTCTCGATGGGTGCCGCCGCGACGGTTGACGTCGGTGTTGCGAGCACGTCGCAGTGCTGCATGACCTCAGCAATACCCCTCTTAAATTTGACTCGATAGGCCTGGGCAGCTTCATAGTCTGCACCTCTGTATTTCGCCATTGCTTGATAACGCTTCTTAAACTCGGCACTGAAACCATGTGGATTCTGTACGAGCGCGTCTCCGTTAGCGTCGACTATCTCGGAGAAAGTTGCGTTCGCGGCCTCGTAAGCAACATCACAATCTGGCAGCGTTACTTCCCGCAACTTCGCTCCGAGCTCTGAGAAGACCGCCAGAGATTTTTCGACGACTTCAATAACCTCAGGGTCCCCGCCTTCAAAAAAATACCGGCGAGGAACGCCGACGACCATCCCTTCAATCGTCTTCTCCAGTTGCCCCGAAAAATCTTCCACGAGATCGTTAAGCGTGAGTGGATCTCCGTGATCAGGGCCCGCGATCGCCTGTAAGACCAGGGCGGCGTCACCCACGCAACGCGTGATTGGGCCCACATGGTCCATCGAGGACACCAAAGGCATCACGCCCGCCTTACTCACCAACCCGAAAGTGGGTTTGTGCCCTACGATTCCGCAACACTGAGCGGGTTGGCGGACCGAACATCCCGTGTCGGTCCCCAGCGTCGCGTACGCCATGCCCATCGCGACCGCCACGGCCGAGCCACCGCTGGATCCCCCCGGGTGATGGTCAAGCTTCCAAGGATTCGAGATTGCACCGAAGAACGGATTGATGGAGGTAGACCCGAAAGCCAACTCGTGCAGGCCAGTCTTACCCAGCATGATGGCGCCGGCCTCTCGCAGTCGCGATACAACAGTTGCATCGGATTCGGGGACACGGTCAGCATAATATTTGGACCCACCCGTCGTTAGCACGCCTCGCGTGTCGATAAGGTCCTTAATAGCCACAGGGATGCCATGCAGAGGACCTCGATCGCGACCACGTGCGAGCTCGCGGTCTGCTTCCTCCGCCTGCGCGAGGGCCGAGTCGGCCGTGACCGTAATGAATGCGTTCAACGATCCGTTGAACTTCTCGATGCGATCCAGCATCGACCTCGTCAATTCAAGTGCCGACGTATCGCCATTACGGATCATCTCCGCCGCCTCGGAAACGCTCCCGTACCAGTTACTCTTTTGCAACACCACCTCCACGAATCATTAAGCCTACTAAGCTAGAACGAAAGAGCGGTCGCGACAACCTATGAGACCCCAAACTGGTACACTTTCTTGCATCCGGGAACCTTTAAGTGTGCCCGGTAGACCAACTTAAGGACGACTCTTTAATAGGGGAGCAGAGGCTTATCCTTAGGACACTTGGCACAGTGATAGCTATTCTCGCCGTGCTGTTGGCAAGCACCGCAGCGACCGTCTGGCTACTCCTCGACCCGAATGACTACAAGAACGAACTATCCTCACTGGTCGAAGAACGCACTGGACGTAGTTTCGCAATCGAGAATGATCTTGAGTTGACGTTCTTCCCCTGGCTCGGGGTGCGGACAGGTAGCGTGAGCTTGGGAAACCCCGACGGATTCGGTGAAGAGCCCTTCGCTAGTGCAGCCGAGGTGGCGGTCCGTGTGCGACTGCTACCACTTCTTAGCCGTCGGTTAGAGTTCGGAACGGTCGAGCTGGACGGTCTCGAACTCAATCTGGCGCGCAACGGGGAAGGGGTTGGCAACTGGGAGGACTTACTGGCGTCTAGCCCGATAGACAGCGCTCAAGTGGAGACGACGAGCAATGATCAACTACTCCAAGGCCTCGACATCGTGGGAGTCGCCATACGTAACGGAATCGTCTTCTGGCGAGAAGACGTCACTGAGGTCCGTTATGTGCTCTCGGAGCTTTCATTGGATACCGGTCCAATTGCCGAGGGTGAACCTGTCGATGCGGTTTTGGACTTCCAGTTGGTAGGTGTAGATCCAGCGTTCAGCGCTGAACTCAACGTGCAGAGCAGGACGCTGATAGATCTAGATACCCAGCGCTTCGCGGCCGAGGATCTCGAACTTGAGTTCCGAGTCGCAGACGGGCAATTCGACGAGCGAGCGAGCGGTCGACTAGAAGCCGATATTGACTACTCCGGCCGAGAGGGAGCTATCCGGATCAGCGACGCAGCGATAGAGGCTGATCTGACGAACCCACCGATCGGCCCGACAGAGTTGAGCATCAGAGCTGCCGCCGAACTGACAAGACTGGATTTGGCCACTCAGAATGCGGAAATGCAGGGACTGTCTACGACCCTCGGGGGAAGCGTCGTCGCCCTCTGGGAACTCAGCGGCACCAGCCTGCTGAATAGTCCGCAGCTTTCGGGCACAGTAAGTGTCGCCCAAGCTTCTCTGGCGGATGCGCTCGACGTCGCCGGCGTCGACGTCGAAGTAGAGCGGGACCTCGGAAACTTTGAGCTATCATCACAATTCATAGCGGATAGAACGACCGGAAATGTAGCCTTGACGGAGCTTGAGGCCACCGTCCTGGACATGAGTTTCGCCGGGGAATTCTCTGTTACGGAAAGAGAGACGACTGGGCGCATCGAAGCACCCCCCTTCAACCCGACTACAATCATTAGCCTCCTTCCGGAGGAGGAACTGGAAGGCATCAACCTCGACGAGGTGGGTAGTCTGGCCGTGAGCGTCGACTTCAGTGTCAATCGCGCCAATCAGGTGTTCTCGTTGCGACAGATCACCGCGACGATTCCGGGCGCGACATTTACCGGTGCCCTGGACCGACTCGAAGGCGGCCGCCGACTCAGAGGCAGAATCGCAACCAACGAGATCGAACCGAATGTGCTCCTCGGGCTTTTTCCAGAACTTTTCCCCGAGGGACTCGGGCCCGACAGGTTAGGGGTACTGAGTGTCAATACGAGCTTCAACTACGACGCAAACGATGACTTGATAGAACTAGACGGCCTCAGCGCCCAGGCACTTGGACTGCGGACCACGGGCGATTTAGCGGTTCAGGGTCTGTCCGACTCACCACACTTGATCGGCGATCTGGCGGTCGAGCCATTCTCGCCCCGAGAATTGTTCGATCGATTCGATCAACCCATACCAATCGCATCAGACGACACGGTGTTCGGGAGCGCCGCCATCAACGCCTCACTGGACCTGACTGGGGACCGGGGGCGACTCGAAGGCCTTCACGCGTACCTCGATGATACGGCGGTGACAGGGCGCTTCGCGGTCGAACGCTTCGACGACCCGAGATACGTTTTTGATCTCCAGTTAGACGAGGTGGATGTCGATCGTTATCTCAGACCTGCCGGAGACGATGCATCCCCGGATGATGACAGCCCGTCAGCCAGTGACTTGCTGTTGCCCACCGAGGCCTTGAGCGCACTCGCACTTGAAGGGCGGGTGACGGTAAGCGATCTGAGCATGGTCGGGCTAAGATTCTCGAACGTCGCCACAAACGTGCTGATAGAAAATGGTATCGGTCGGGTCGACTCCGCGCGCGCGGACCTTTATGGGGGCGAGTTCGAAGGCGGGCTGGAGTTAGATGCGCGCGCCGGGGGACCACTACTCTCTCTGCGCGGGTCAGCGGTCACAATTAAACTTGCGCCACTGATGGCCGACCTATCGGGACAATCGATGTTCTCAGGTACGGGGACTTTCGACCTCGATCTAAGTGGGATGGGGGAAAGTCTCAACGACGCGTTGGCAACCGCATCGGGTAACGTCGATTTCTCGCTTCGTGACGGGGTGATCCAGGGCTTCAACCTGAACCACACGCTATGTGATGTATTCAACCGCCTGAACAATCACCCTCGGCCCTCGCCCACGGACGAGCAATTTTCGCATTTCGAACTTCTTCGCGGCACTGCCCAGGTGAGTGACGGTATTGCCAGGACGTATGACCTGATAGCCAACGCTCCCTCCCTCCAAGCGACGGGCAATGGGCAGCTAGACCTCGTGTCCAAGAACCTGAACTACGACCTCGAGGCAAGGTTGACCGAGAGCATTCCGATTACGGGGTGTGAGACGCTGGACAGCGCAGTCGGAGATTCGATTCCCCTCGAGATCAGTGGCAATGCCAGGGAGCCTATCATCCTCCCCGATTTCGGTGAGTTGTTGCGCCGTGGGATCATGGATGAGATCCAGGACCGGTTACTGGAGAGGCTTCTGGGGAACTGACCCGGCGAAGGGACGAAAGACCGGCTATCAGACGGACTTCAACCGCTGCGATCAGACTCAGTTCCTCCTGCGTATTAGACAGGATGCGCGTCCAAGGGAGGTCTGTTGCTTCACCAATCACCGGAAGCTGCGGAGAGGCTGCGTCGCGAACAACCAACTGCTCACCCTGACGGCTTCTGATTCCCTATACTTGGCGGATGCGCCGCCTCGAAGAGCCATTCGCCGCGTCGCTCCGACTGATTTTCCTTGTCGGCGCACAGTTGGCTGTCCAGCAAACCGCCACGAGCCAGGGCTGGGAGGTCATGTACCCGGAGGCAGAGTTTCATATGGCGAGGCTAATGCCCAGCGGCCCCGAGGCATCCCGCGGCGGATGGCGCCCCTGGTATGCGATCGACTGGCCGGAAGCGGAGGATCACCTATCCCAGGGTTTGCGCAGACTTACTCGGCTCGAGGTCGCCGATGACAGCGTTCATGTGCAAGCTATCGATGACCGCATATTCAATCACCCATGGCTGTTCGCCCAACAGGTCGGACGGTGGACACTATCGGTGGAGGAAACGGATCGCCTCAGGGAGTATTTAATGCGTGGCGGGTTTCTCGTCGTTGACGACTTTCATGGCGGTCGCCATTGGGCGAACTTCCTAGAGATGATTTTACGTGTGCTACCCGGCTACCCAGTGGTCGAGATCCCGGATGACGACCCATTGCTGCACGTGCTTTACGACCTCGACAGAAACACCCAAATTCCTGGTGCGCGACACCTCTACCGCGGTCCCGGAGGGCAGGTAATGGCCCAGCTACCTGGCGGACCGCCGCATTGGCGTGGCATATACGACGCCGAAGGCCGCCTCTTGGTGGCGATCAACTACAACATGGACATGGGCGATGCGTGGGAGCATGCGGACGATCCCTGGTATCCCAACCCAATGACCACACTGGCCTATCGGTTTGCCATCAACTACATCATCTACGCGATGACTCACTAGCCGCCCCGGAGTGGTCCTATGACCGACATTCCATTCTTCTGGATTGCATTAGCCATTGTTTCAGTGATTCTGGTGGCTCGTTGGTGGCGCCCGGGATCCCGGCTTAGAAGCAAGACCGTCGGCCGGGGCATAGACGTCGAGGGAGATCTCCTTCGCGCGTGCCTTGGCGACAAGGCCATGGCCGAACGACTCATCAGG
>CAYLKA010000047.1:8285-10486 GCA_964384125.1 uncultured Gammaproteobacteria bacterium
ACGCGAGCGCTTAGGATCCTCGCACCCCAATGCAAGTGCGGCCCTGTGACTCGGCCGGTGGCTCCGGCGAGACCGACGATCTCACCGCGCTGCACGACGTCACCGACTTCGACAAGAATCTCGGATAGGTGCAGATACATGGTATAGACGCCGAGACCATGATCGACGAACACCGCGTTTCCGTTAAAAAAGAAATCCTTCGCAAGTACGACGCGACCTGTGTTGGACGCGTATATTTCCGTACCTGTCGAAGCCGACAAATCCGCGCCCGAATGCGGAGCTCGAGGCTCACCATTGAACACGCGGCGGTGGCCAAAGTTTCGCCCACCGGCAGCACCCGGAATGGGCACCTGAAAAGGCTCGCTCCAGTGGGCGACAGGAGTCAGCGTCGCGTAAACCGCGCCGATCTCCCTTGATTCTCGAGCCGAGCGTTCCTGATTCTCCGGACTGAGCTGCACGTAACCAGGCGCCACCGTGAGCTCTGTCGTCGGGAAGCTTTTGCTGAGCACTTCGATAGTTTCCGTCAGGCCACGTTCTCGCCCGCCGGCATACGTGAAAGAAACTTCTGCGGGGTAGCTCCCGGCCTGTGTGTCCAGATCGACTCCGATCACCGTAAACCACCCTTCAGCTGTCCGGACGAAAGGTACGTCACGCTCCGACCAGGCCACCGAGATCGATTGGAGCCCGGCCTCGTGCGGATACCCAAGCTGCAGCGCTTGACCCTGGACGGCGGTCAACGTTGCCAGAAAGAGTGAAACTGGCAGCAACCCAATAGCTCCCAAGCGGCCCTTCTATAAGGGGCGCATTCTACCGAACTTTATTTCGGTTGGTTTAGCCGGAATATTAACGACGGCGCTCGTGTTGTAGCCTAACGCTGTGAAGCGTATTGCCCTAATCCTGACTGCTGGCATCTTCGTTCTCCTCGCAGCTGCGCTGGCAGCCTATCTGACGGTCTATGGAAGTCTCCCGGACCTCGACGGAGAGATTGACATCGCTGGAATTTCTGCGCCTGTCACAATCGAGCGCGACGCTTTCGGCGTACCAACGATTCGGGGGAGCAATAGAGTAGATGTGTCGAAAGCGACAGGGTTCGTCCACGGACAGGAGCGGTTCTTTCAGATGGATCTCATGCGGCGCGCAGCTGCAGGCGAGTTAGCCGCTTTGATGGGGTCTGTGGCGGTAGGCATAGACCAACAGCGTCGCATCCATCGGTTCCGCACGCTCGCTCGCGAGGTCATCGCGAACACCAGCACTCTTGAAAGAGAACTCCTCCAGGCTTATGCGGAGGGGGTGAACGCCGGCCTCGAGGCACTTTCCGTCGTGCCCTTCGAGTATGTGTTACTCCAAACTAATCCGGAGCCCTGGCAACCCGAAGACTCAGTGCTGACGAATTTCGCGATGTTCTTCCAACTCACGGATGATGACGCGAGCCGGGAGTCAAATTACGCGGAGATCCGCGACGGTTTGTCAGAGGGAATTCGGGACTTTGTCTTCGCCCAAGGGAACGAATGGGACGCACCCCTCCTCGGGGAAGCCTGGGAGGTACCCGCAATCCCCTCGCCGGCACTATGCGATCTGCGAGCTGAGACGACCCGGTTCGGCCGAATAACCGCAGCGATGGTCGAGGTCCAGCCGGACGGAGCCATTAATGGCAGTAATGCCTGGGCCGTTGCGGGAGCCCGAACCGAAACGGGCCAGGCGATCATGGCCAACGACATGCATCTGGACCTCAACGTCCCAAATATTTGGTACCGGGCACGACTTCTCGTCGACCCACCCCTCGGTCAAGGGGAGACCCTGGACCTATCGGGTCTGATGCTCCCTGGCACACCGTTCGTGGTGGCTGGGAGCAACACATCCATCGCTTGGGGGTTCACGAACAGCCGAGGCGACTGGTCAGACCTGATACTACTGGAGCAAGATCCCGATGACCCGAACACCTACCTGACGCCGGACGGTTACCAGCCTTTCGAGGTGTATGACGAGGTAATCGAGGTCAGGGGCTCAGACCCGGCGACCACCACAAGTCGCTGGACGAGGTGGGGGCCGGTGGTAGGCGAAGACCACCGCGGGCGAACGCTCGCGCTGCGCTGGCTCGCTCATCTACCCGAAGCGGTCAACCTTAAGATGCTAGACCTCGAGCGTACCCGCAGCGTGGAGGAAGCCATCGGGATTGCACCGCGGATCGGCATTCCTCCGCA
>CAYLKA010000047.1:10586-15185 GCA_964384125.1 uncultured Gammaproteobacteria bacterium
GGCACATCGGCGCAAGCGGCTACGCCCTTGGCGCACGCGCACGGCAGATACGCGACGGATTAGCATCACTGCAACAAGCGAGCCTGGACAACATGCTGGCCATCCAGCTCGATGACCGGGCTGTCTTACAACAACGCTGGCGGGATCTGTTGCTGGATGCACTCACGGACGAAGCGGTCTCCGGCAACCCGCTTAGGAGCGAGTTGCGCGAGATACTCGGTGGTTGGGAAGGGCGTGCGGGCGTCGAGTCCATAGGCTATCGGATGACACGAGAATTTCGACGCCGAGTTCACGGTGAGGTGCTCACCCACCTCCTAGCCGGGTGCGGTGATTTCACGGCGCCCATCAGGCTCGCAGGAGCCAACCAGACAGAAGGCCCTGTATGGCGCCTGGTTACCGAGCAGCCGGCTCATCTCCTCCCGACCCGCCACGCCAGCTGGAATGACTTATTTCTCGACAGCGCTGACGATGCGATCAGGAGCTGCGGAAGCGGTCCGCTATCCGGCTGCACTTGGGGGCAACTCAACAACGTGCAGATCGAGCACCCGTTGGTGAACGCGCTAGAGTTCCTCAAACCCTGGCTCGTAGCCCACAACGGACCGCTCCCGGGTGGCGAACACATGCCAAGAGTTCAGCTACGGGCGAGTGGCGCCTCGGAACGATTTGCCGTGTCACCCGGTGATGAGGCAAACGGATACCTCCACATGCCAGGCGGACAGAGCGGCCACCCACTTTCCCCATATTTCCTGGCCGGACACAACGCTTGGGCCAAGGGCGAACCCCTCCCGTTCCTGCCGGGCCCGATGGAGCACATCCTCACCCTCTATTGAGGAGGAGACTGCTAGAAAAATACGTGCCGCTCCGCGGAGGATTCATCGCGATTCTGCAGATAACTTTGACGAGTACCGTCGAAAAAAACTCGTGCCCGCCGTCGACTGCAGCAGTTGCATCGGAAAGCACCCCTGAACGCTGCTTTACTGATCCTCCGCCAACCAGGATATTTGCCATGCCAGTAGCGCCATGTCATTCTGAATCATGACTCACCACCTTGAGTGACGCAGCCGAAACCACGACGCGTCCAAGGTATAAGCTGTCCCGTGGGAGTAGAAACCGCAATCCAACTTTTGAGCGAAGCCATCGCCACTCGTGCGATGCCCGGCGCTGTATTCATCTCTGGCAACCGGAATGGCGTCGTTACCGAGAAGGCCCTGGGCAACCTAACTTACGCTGCTGAAGCGCCCTGTGTGACGACCGAAACGATCTACGACCTAGCTTCACTCACAAAGGTCATCGTAACGACACCGTTGGCAATGATTTTATGCGAGCGAGGACAACTCGAGCTCGATGCGACCGTCAGTACTTACGTGCCAGAGTTCTCCGGTGATGGCAAGAACAGTGTGCTCGTTGCAGATCTGTTGGCGCACTGCGGTGGCCTCCTATGGTGGAAGGACCTGTATACGACATTCGAGGGCTGTTCCCCGGAGAAATCCAAGCAGGGCTATAGCGAAATGATTTGCGAACTGCCTCTTAACTATCCACCTCGCTCTAAGACTGTCTACTCCGATCTGGGGTTTCTATTGTTAGGAGAGATCTTGGAACGCCTAACGAATTCGACCTTGGACCAGCTAGCGAACGAGGAGATTTTTGAACCACTCAAGATGAAGGATATTCGGTACAACCCCCCGGAAACGTTACGATCACGAATCGCACCCACCGAGAACGACGAATGGCGTGGTCGTATTCTGAGGGGAACGGTGCACGACGAGAACGCATTCGGACTCGGTGGAATAGCCCCGCACGCCGGCCTTTTCTCGACTGCACGGGCAATGGTGCCGTTCGCACAGATGTTCTTGAATGAAGGCGCGCTGAAGGATCTACGTCTATTCACCCCCGAAACTGTGCGCACCTTTACGGCACGGGCGAAACTCGTCCCCGGCAGCAGTCGGGCACTCGGATGGGACACGCCCGCGGCTGGAAGTTCGAGCGGAAGTCTATTCTCGACCGAGGCTTACGGGCACACGGGATTTACGGGAACCTCCTTGTGGATCGACCCTGAGAGGGACTTATTCGTCGTGTTACTGACTAATCGCGTCCATCCGACCCGGGAGAACCCGAAGCTGGCTTCAATCCGACCTCGCTTCCACGAGGCATTGCTGGCATGAGCAACTTTCGCGCTAGGAATGCCCTTAGCGCAGTAGTTGACAGCCTCACCGAACAGGCCCTATATAAGGCCTGACCCTGGTTCGATTCACCTCAGAAATACAAATCTAAAGAGGTATCGAACCTTGTCGAGCCTGAACTACATTTTGGCCTATCTACATCGTTAGTTCGTAAGTGTATTGGTATGACAAGAGAGGCTTTCAAATTCTCGGTCCTGACATCCCTCTGTTGGTTTTCGACCGCGGCCGCTACGAACGTCTCGATGTGCACGGATGTAGGCCGTGTCGTCATCGAGCTCTTCGATGAAGATGCCCCACAACACGTAGCCAACTTTTTAGAGTACACAGATCGGGGATTCTACGGAGGCACAGTCTTTCACCGTGTTATAGAAGGATTCGTAGTTCAGGGTGGTGGCTTCGACACGGAGCTGAGGGGGAAACGACCCAGTGGGACGGTGCCCAACGAATCAAGAAACGGGCATGACAACGAACGAGGAACGGTGGCCGCGGCGAGAACTAGTGACCCCGATTCCGCGTCTTCTCAGTTTTTTGTAAACCTTAGTGACAATTCCGGTCTCAACGCTACCCGACGCGAGCCTGGCTACACGGTTTTTGGGCAAATCATAGAAGGTATGGAGGTTATCGACGCGATCGCCTCACTACCCACCGGATCCAGTGGAGTTTTCGCATCAGACGTCCCCGAACCACTCATCGGCATCAACTCGGTCACCCGCCTGGATGAGGAACTGTTAAGCGGCACCCCATACGAAGAGCGCCGCGGGCTGATTAGGACGGAGATCGACGAGGCTCTGGCGGCCAATGACCAAGCCTCGGCCTTCGATTGGATCAACCAGATGAGAATTGCCTGCGGGCTGCTGGATCCAGATCTACTGATCAGCGAGTACCAAGCGGCAATGGCAATCAGTAATGACACAGCAGCATTAGCAGCGATGGAAGAGTATCTGCGTGTTGCCGAAGAAACGCACGAGGCTTACACAGAGCTCCTTGAGGCTTACACAGCCCTGGCAGCGGACCCGGAGGAAAACCGAGTCACGCAGGCAGTGATGCCGAGTATGGCCGAGATCGCAGGGCACTGTACGCCTGCGGTGGTTCCGTTCATTCCAGATGGACGTACGGCGACCATGAACGAGATGGTCACCGGACAAACGCAGGTTCGCGCCTTCATGGCAGCGAGCAGCGAGCAACTCGAATGTCTTTCGGAACTGCTTGAAAGTAGAGAGCTGCAGGAAGAGGAAAGGGCTATGCTAGCCGCTTACTACAACAGGCGCGTAGATATCATGGAAAGCGCCGCAGCCGAATTCAACGAGCAGGTCGAGCTGATTCGTGCTCGAGAGTAGGATAATGTGTGCACCTATGGACTTTCTCGATACACTCAAAGACAGGGTGAATTAGCCGGGGAGTAAATACCTTGAAAAACATAAAATTAACGAACGCAATCATGGCGGCAGCAATCACCTGGCTAGGCAGCTCCGCACTAGCGCAGGAGCGGCCGGCCGAGGGGCTCTTTGCCGATCCCGAACTGCCTCGCACCGCACACGACACCCCTGACATATCGGGGATCTGGCAATCCTTCACCACAGCTAACTGGAACATTCTCTCCCACCCCGTCCAAGCCGGCCCCTTCGCAGAGCAGGCAGGTGCCTGGGGCGCCGGCCGAGCGGGATTCGGTATCGTGGAGGGCAACGAGCTACCGTACCAGGAGTGGGCCGCGGCCGAGCAGCAGAGAAACCATGAAGTCCGAACCGTGGTCACCGCCGCCAATGACCCCACTCGGTTCGACACTGGCGACCCTGAGCTGTTGTGTTTCCGGGCCGGTGTGCCTCGCGCAAACTACATGCCCTACCCGTTCCAGATCTTCCAGACACCAGAGCAGATCATCATGGTTTACGAGTACAAGGGCGCATACCGAACCATCTATATGGACGAAGATCGCCCGGCATTGGACGCATCCTGGATGGGTACGTCCAACGGACGCTGGGAAGGCAACACACTCGTTGTGGACGTTCAGGGGTTCAACGAGCACACCTGGCTTGACCGTGAAGGGAACTTCGCGAGCGACGATTTGCACGTCGTTGAACGTTGGACGCCCCTCAGTCCTTACCACATGTTGTATGAGGCGACGATCGAGGATCCAAACGTCTTCACGCGACCCTGGGATATGAGTTTTATTCTCTACAAGAACGTGGAGGAGAACGCGGAATTGAAAGAGTTCAATTGCGTTCCGCTTGTGGAGCCCATGTTCTACAGACCTCTCGGGTTCTACGACGAAGACGTATCGAACGATCCTTAGGAACCGCAGGTGGCTAGAAAGGTTTTCGTGCCGCAAGAGCCGGGAACCGAGCCGGAGTCGTAGCGCGCGACGGGCTCTCTACTGTGCCGATCTCAGTGACTGGACGGCCCTGTGGCGCCCAGAGCCCCT
>CAYLKA010000047.1:15285-20898 GCA_964384125.1 uncultured Gammaproteobacteria bacterium
TGGCCCTTCCGGGACTAGTTGAGGTTGCCTGCCACGAGCAAAATTATGGCATCATTGGCGTATTGAAAGGGGCGAGAGCCCGCGCGGCGGAGTACCAAACCGCGCAAGAAAACCGAGTAATAATAGAGGGGGGACAGAAGGCCATGAAGACAACTATCGGACTGGTCCTGAAGGTAATTGGCGGGTTTTCACTGCTGGTGTCACTACCAGCCCTGGCACATCATTCCTTCGCAGCGGCCTATGATGAGAATAGCCCTATTAACAAAGAGGGCGTTGTAACTAAGGTGGAATTAACGAATCCGCACTCCTGGCTCTGGGTAGACGTCACCAACGAAGACGGCACGGTGACCAACTGGGGTTTCGAGGGTGGCCCTCCCGTCAATCTGTTCCGGAATGGCGTCACCAAAGATGCCCTGCCGGAGGGATCGGAGATCAAGGTCTTTGCCTATCAGGCAAAGAGCGGAGAGAACAAGGGAGTCGCCGTATTTTTCGAGTATCTAGACGGACGGAAGATATTCATGGGCGGATCCGCACCTGGCGCTGACGGCAATCCGCGCCCGAATACTCGCTGATCCTCCTTAGGCCGCCCGGAAAGGTTCGCCCCAGGAAATGTCGCTGGGCGGCCGTGGACCGAGGGGTACCTCACTCGGCGGCCTCTTCGCGTTGCCGAAACCATGTCGGTCATTAGCTTCCTAGAATGGCTGGCGGCGACGCCCTGGAGCATTGCGCTCCACGAATCTCGTTACATGTATCTCATTGTGCTGACGGCCCACGTCCTGACACTTTCTGTGTTCGTGGGGACCGCTCTAATCGTGGATCTGCGACTCTTAGGCGTCACGATGCGGCATGTGGCCGCATCCGAGGTCATGACCCGCCTTCTTCCTTGGACGAGCGGTGGTTTCATCGTGATGGTTGTCTCAGGCTCGCTGATGTTCTACGCGAGCCCTCTAGATAGGTATGACAATCTATTCTTTCGCGCCAAGATGGGATTACTGGTACTGGCAGGCATCAACGTCTGGATCTTCTTCAGAACCGCACATCGCAATATACCCGACTGGGATCTTGAAACGGTGCCACCCGGAATGGCCAGGCTCGTCGGTGGCACGGCAATTCTGCTGTGGGCTGCCATTATCGCGGCCGGACGGATGATCCCGTACCAACAATACTGGTTCAACTGATGTCGCTATTGGAGATTTTTTACTGGCTCGAGTACACGCCCTTGCTTATTGAGATGCGCGCCTCGCCGTGGCTCTTTCCGGTTATCGCAACGATTCATCTCTTTGGACTGGTGATCATCGGCGGCTCAGTGCTTGTCGTAAACTTACGTCTACTGGGACTCGGTTTATCACAGCAACCCGCCTCAAGACTTGCTCGTAACACTGAGCCGCTGCTCATCGTCGGTATAGTCACCATGCTGGTTACGGGGGTCTTACTGTTCTTGTGTTTTGCGACGAAGTACTACTACTTAGCTCCCTTCTGGGTAAAGATAACGTCGTTGGCCACTGTATTGATCTTTACCTTCACGATTCATCGTCGTGTAACGAGAGACGAAGAACGGTCGACAGCCACAGGAAGGATAGTGGCGCTGACCTCACTGTCACTATGGACCAGTGTCGCATTGGGTGGTCGCCTGATAGGGTTTCCATAGGCAAGTGTTTTCACGCCGCTTGGGCATGTAATTACGAAAGAGGCTAAAGCCATCGGTCCTGCACTCCTAGACTTAGGTAAAACAGGACTTGTTCGAAGTGATAACTTTTTGTGTAATCAGTACGAAGATACGGGTCCAGGCCTTCCTAACCATGTTTATTTCCTGGCCATTCAAGTTGGCGAAGAGAAAAGGAATAACAATGAAATGCGCCAGCATGCTTCTCGGTGTCTGTCTGATCGCTCCCTCAGTGTTTGGGCACCACTCCACCGCCGAGTATAGCGACGTGGACGTGCTCGAAATGACCGGTGAAGTCGTGCGCGTTCAGTGGCGAAACCCTCACGTGAGGATCGCCCTTCGAGCAAGTCACAACGAAGGCCCAGAGAAGATCTGGGAAATGGAGGCTCAAGACTTGAACAGCCTGGATCGGGCCGGGATTTCACGAGACCTGGTCCAGGTCGGACAGATCGTTACCGTCGCAGGGCAGCCGTCCTCCCGACGCCCCGACGGTTTCCTGCTAACCAATCTGCGCCTGCCTGATGAAAGAGAGATCTTGATGCTTTTGTCCAGAGAGCCCAGATGGAACGGCTCAGTGCTGGGTGATCGGAGCGCCCCACGGGGTCGCGCCGATGAATTCGTGGCACCAGTCGATGATATTTTTCGCGTGTGGACCACCTCGCAAACGAACACACCCGCTTTTTCCGAGGACCCACCTTTTACGCCCCAGGGTCGTGCGGGTTACGAATCCTTCGATCCCGATGACGACCCCGTCCTGAACTGCGTTTCTCCCGGAATGCCGGAGGCCATGACTTACATCGGCCCTCATCCGGTCGAGTTCGTCCAACTCGACAACGGCGACATCAGAATGCTCATCGAATCCGACGACAACGAGCGACTCATCCACATGAATCCGGGCACCGAGCCGGCCCGTCAGCCTCCGTCCCCGCTGGGGTACTCTGTTGGCCGGTGGGAGGACAACGTCCTGGTGGTGACGACGAGTCGGATCGGTTGGCCTTATTTCAAAGTGCGTGGAATCGTAGCTGCCCCCCAGTCCGAAGCAATGGAGATAACCGAACGCTTTACTTTCGATGGAGAACGAGGGGAACTCATTTATGGATTTACAGCCAGCGATCCAACCACCTTCACAGAACCGGTTACGGCGGAGCGCTACCACGTCTGGCGTTACCGACCCGATATGGAAGTGCAGCCATACGAATGCACGCTGGAATAAGGTGAACTCAGAATGAGAAAGTCATCGACGTTATCATCCTTAATCGTGCTTCTGGCGATTGCTTTTCAAAGCGCCGCGCAGGATTCAGGCCCACAGGTCAGAGTGATCACCTCCGGCGGTTTCACAGCGGCCTTCGACATTCTCGGCCCCATATTCGAGCAAGCCACTGGGATCGAGGTGGTCACCGAGTACGGCTCCTCCATGGGCGGAGGGCCGGAGTCGATCCCACTGCGTCTGCAGCGTGGCGAGACATTTGATCTTTTGATCTTCAACGGCAGCGCATTCGACGGCGTCGCCGCCACCGGTCGCATCCGTCCCGCCTCGCGGGTCGAGCTGGCACGCTCCATCGTCGGTATGGCAGTGCGCACCAACGCACCAAAACCGGATATCAGCAGTATGGAAGCCTTCGTCGAGACGCTGTTGGCGGCAGAGTCCATTGGTTATTCCGCCAGCGTCAGTGGGACTTATCTATCCACTGAGGTATGGCCCGAACTCGGAATCTGGGATGAGATAGAGGCCAAGACAACTCGTGTCGTGGGCGAACGGGTCGCTACCGTCGTCGCCCGTGGCGACGTCGAGATTGGGTTCCAGGCGCGGAGCGAAATCCTTCCCATCGAGGGAGCGGATTACGCTGGCCCGATCCCGGACGATATCCAAAGAGTCGCGACCATCGTCGTAGTTATGACTGATCACATGGAGAACCCAGAGCACGCGCATAGGCTCGTCGATTTCTTGTCATCAGAGGAGGCCGCTACGGTAATCGACTCCACCGGACTGGTGCCAGTTGCGCTTGAGGAGCCCGAACAAGTCAAGGTAATCACATCCGGTGGCTTCACAGCAGCCTTCAACATTCTCGGACCGATCTTTCAAGCAGCCACCGGTATCGAGGTGATCACCGAATACGGTGCATCCATGGGCGGCGGATCGGACTCCATCCCGGTTCGCCTGGAGCGTGGTGAGACCGCAGACATTCTCATTCTCAACAGGCCCCCGCTCGATGAACTGATAGACGCCGGTTACATTCAACCCGACAGTCTTGTAGATCTCGTGCACTCAATCATCGGCATGGCAGTGCGTAGCGGGGCACCGCAACCGGATATCAGCACGAGAGAAGCTCTCGTCGAGACGTTACTGGCCGCGGAGTCCATCGGCTATTCAGCCAGTGTTAGCGGCACCTACCTCTCGACGCAGATCTTTCCCGCACTCGGCATATGGGAAGCGATCCAACCCAAGACGAAACGCGTTGCGACAGAACGGGTCGCGAGCGTCGTCGCCCGAGGTGAGGTGGAAATCGGTTTTCAGCAGGTCAGTGCAATACTGCCTATCGAAGGCGCGGACTTTGCTGGAACGATACCCAACGAGCTGCAACGCCCGTCCACCTTCTCCACAGGCATCATGGAGAGCGCCGAAAATCCGGAAGCGGCGCGGCTGCTCATCGAGTTTCTGTCCTCAGAATCGGTCGCTAGCATCATCGAATCCACGGGGTTGAGCCCAGTGGTCCGGGAGTAAGCCTGATAACCTGCCGGCACCCGTAGAGAGACTGATAGGATGTATCTAAAGGCCATAGACACCTCCTCCTTGAGGTCGTTCAAGACCAACCTTGACCGCTACCGGGGAACGAACCGTTGTGTCGATTCCATATCGCAATTGAATGGAGACATGTCGGCTCCAGGCCTATACAACAGCTCCCTGCTATGAGTTAGCGGCTCCAGCATGTATTCGGGATCTTCAAGTGTGAATTGGACGAATATCCGGGTGCCATCGTCGGACAGACGGTATCGCTCGACGACGTGTTTCTCAGCTCCCGAGGGAATACCGTTCTGATAAGGCGAACGGTTGTCAGTGAAATTCCTCGTATCCACAACCAAGGTGTCGCCTTCCCACCAACCGATCGAGTGACCAAAGTGAAACCTCTCTCCGTCGCCCGGATGCTCACGCCCGTCCATGTAGACCATGCGCTCCTCATCGAAAAATTGCCCCCGAATAAATATAGTCTCTGCACCTTCACTGAACTCTATTTCGATTGGAAACAGGTCGCTGTAAAAGATGATCGCCGGCGTCGGCCTTCCCAAGCAACTAAGTTCCGGGTTCTCGGACGAAAACTCATCGTATGCAATCTGGGCAGCAGCGCCCCTCTCCGTCAACTTGATATGAGTCCGAGTGAACCCGGCGTAGCCGTCGACATAACTCTCGACCTCCGCGCCGTCCGCCATCCACTTGCCCTCTAGCGTCATCGCACTAGCGGTTACCTCCGGCGCCACAAAACGGATCTCCCCGGTCTCGCTATCGAATGAGGTCGGTGACACGAGCCCTTCCTTGTCAAGCGAGTCAAAAAGTCCATACGGGCGGCCATCACGAGCAGGATGCAGTCCCACGAATACTCGATCACCTACTGTCAGCGTGTCGCGCGTCCAGCCCATACGCGAGACGGTAATGGACCCGGCCATCTGCACGGTCCATTCGGTGAGCCCCTCTCCTTGAGCATCGGTCTCGACCGTGAAGTAAACGTGCGGATTGCGCCAACTGTACTCGGTGACTACGCCCTCGATGTTAAGAATCGAATTGATGTCGATTGCAGCGTCACTGTGATGCCCCGGGACGGGCCCGGCGACCAAGACGCCCGCAGCAATAATTGCTATGGGTCTCACGAGCATTCCACCCCCCCCTTTCTTGCCTCCATTCTAGCGATAGTTCCGGGTCTCGTCCGCCCCTACTGCGGAGGACATGGTAACACCGC
>CAYLKA010000048.1:0-20699 GCA_964384125.1 uncultured Gammaproteobacteria bacterium
CGCCTTGGGCGCGAAGATATACCAGGCGTGGGACGATTGGGACCGGCTCATCGCCCTTCTGCCCCAGCTTGGGGACGCGCGCCTCGACACCCCGGAACTGGAGAGCATCGCAGCCGCAGCTCTGGAGGTCTACACCGGACGCCAGGGGCTGACCCACGATGATATGGAGCGCGTATGGGACCAGTTACCAGCGCGGCTGCGAAAAATACCGCGGCTAATTGCGATCTATGCACTGGCATTGAGCGGGTTGGGACTCGGCACTGAAGCGGAGAAAGAAGTTCGGGCTGCGCTGAAGAGAGACTGGGATGAAGACCTGGTGCTCGCTTATGGCAGGATCCAAGCTTCGGACGCGGAGAAACAGCTACGCCTCGCTGAGGAGTGGCTCAAGGCTCATTCGGAGGACGGCGCCCTACTGTTAACGGCCGCAAGGTTGTGCATGGCTTTGGAACTCTGGGGCAAAGCACGAAGTTACCTAGAATCCAGTATTGCGATGTCGCCCACGGCCGACTCCTATGCGCTATACGGGCGATTACTGAATCAGTTTGGCGAGGAAAGCAGCGCAGCGCTAGCATTCAGTACCGGTCTGGGTTTGGTGACCGGCGCGGTTGACGAGCTTCCAGCCCTGGACGCGCCGAGTGCGCGCACCGCGCGCGATAAGGCTGAGCCGGTGGACGGCGGGGCTACCGAGGTCGAGAGCGGCGCGAATCCAACCACTCGATAATCGGGTCCCATTGTTCCCAGTCTGCCCACGCAAGGTAGGGCGGTAACTCGTGTATTCCTAGGCCTCTTTGATACGCCCGGATGTAGTTCTGTGCTTCTCTAAGTGCCGCGATGTAAGGGATTTTCAGCTGTTCCAAATACTCATCTAGCTCTTCGAATATCAAGGTGTTTTCCTTGATTCGATTGGCTACGACGGCAACCTTGGCTCTGCGGTTCGCTACTTTGCCCTTTTCCAGCAGCTCTGAGATGAACTCGGCTCCGGCTTTCATATCGATGGGCGAGGCGAGGACCGGAACGATGATCGTCTCGGCGCGGTTCACCAGTGCAGTAAGCTCCGGGCCATGGGCTCTGGCGGGCGCGTCGATAATGAGGTATTCCGTGTTGCGCGGCAGGTGCCGCAGCCCATCATCGAACGCCGCCAACCCAGTGATCGGCGCCTGCTTCTCCGAGCGTTCCTCGAGCCAGCTAAGCGCAGAGGCCTGGGGGTCATAGTCGGCAAGAGTGGTATCGAAGCCTTCAGAGGCGTAATAGGCGGCGAGGTTAGTCGCGACGGTGCTTTTACCGCACCCCCCCTTGGCGTTGGTTACCAGTATGTGTCGCATCGGTTCTCCCAAGGTGTGTGGTCCAGTTGTTGTTCGGGGAGGTGCCGCATAGGTGCACGGTACCTAAAGTAGCCAGCCTTATTACAAATGTCCATTGTCTCGGGATGGCTTATCGATACCAAGATCTTTCCACAGCTCATCCACCCGAGTGATGACCTCGGCGCTCATCTGAATAGGTGTTCCCCAGCGGCGCTTAGTTTCTTCTGGCCACTTGTTGGTGGCATCAAACCCCATCTTCGCTCCCAGTCCGGTCTCCGGAGACGCGAAATCCAGGTAGTCTATTGGCGTGGACTCTGCCAGTTGGGTGTCTCGGGCTGGGTCCATCCGGGTGCTCAGAGCCCAAATTACATCGGCCCAGTTGCGGGGATCAATGTCGTCGTCTACGACAATGATGAGCTTCGTGTACAGGAACTGTCGCAGATAAGACCATATCCCGAACATGATACGCCGGGCATGACCGGGATATTCCTTACGAATGCTGACGACAGCGACTCGATAAGAGCATGCCTCGCTGGGGAGGTAGAAGTCGACGATTTCGGGAAACTGTGTCTTCAGAATGGGAACAAAGACGGCGTTTAGGGCCAGACCGAGCACGGCGGGCTCATCGGGTGGCCGCCCCGTGTAGGTAGTGTGATAAATGGGGTCTCGTCGATGGGTGATACGCTCCACCGTCATGACCGGAAAGCGCTCAATCTCATTGTAGTATCCGGTGTGATCTCCGAACGGCCCCTCATCCGCCATGTCGTCTGGGGCGATAAAACCTTCGATCGTTATCTCCGCGGAAGCGGGGACCTTTAGGTCGGAGCCGAGGCAGGTCGTGAGCTGAGTCCGGCCCCCCCGTATAAGCCCTGCAAACGCATATTCCGACAACGTATCCGGTATGGGTGTGACGGCAGCCAGTAAGGTCGCGGGATCAGCACCTATGCTGACAGCAACCGGAAAAGGCTCAAGAGCGTTTTTACCACTCCAGGCTTTGAAGTCAGTGGCACCACCTCGATGGGGGAGCCACCGCATAATGAGCCTATTCCTGCCGATGACCTGTTGGCGGTAAACACCTACATTCTGTCGAGGGGTGCTCGAGCCTTTTTCGGGCCCACGAGTGGTAGTTAGTCCCCACGTAATCAATGGACCGGCATCCCCCGGCCAGCAAGTCTGGATAGGCCAGTTCGTGAGATCAACGTCCTGTCCTTCTAGCACGATTTCCTGGCAGGGGCCCTGCTTCGAGATACGTGGTGCCATGTTCAGCACTTCTTTGATCAAGGGAAGTTTCTGCCAGGCCTCCCCCAAGCCTCGGGGCGGTTCGGGGGCCCTCAATGACGCCAGCAATTGACCGAGTTCCTTGAATACATCGGTGGTCTCGGCGCGGAGCGCGGCCGCTATTCGCTCTTGGGTTCCGAACAGGTTGGCTAGCACAGGCACTTTTGCACCACTCGGGCGAGTGAACAATAGTGCGGGGCCGCCGCACTCGAGCGTTCGACGACAGACTTCAGTGAGTTCCAGATTGGGGTCCACCGGTGTGTCAACACGTTGGAGCTCGCCGCGCGCTTCTAGCTCCGCGAGGAAATCCCTTAGGTCCTCGAACTTCGCTCGGGGTTTGGTTACGGGTGAATCCACTATAATCCTCAAGTCCAAGTTAACCCCCAGCGCAGGCCATTACCAGCACTATGAAACTGGAGTTCGCCAAGATGCACGGTGCCGGCAACGACTTTATGGTCGTCCGCTGGCCGGAAGGCGTGGATCTTCCAGACGGTGAAATTGTGAGGGACTGGTCGGATAGACGCAGGGGCGTGGGGTTCGATCAGCTCTTGATTCTGGAGGAGACGGAGCAACCCGGATTGGCAGCGTTCTACCGCATATTCAACTCTGATGGCTCTGAGGTCGAACAATGCGGTAATGGGGTTCGATGCATTGCCCGCTACCTCGCAGGGGATGTGGAAGGGACCACTATGATTCTGGGTAGTCCAGTGGGGGCCGTGGAGGTAAGGCTGCTTTCCGGTGGCGAGGTAACGGTCAATCTGGGGGAACCTCTCTACGCACCCGAAGCGTTACCATTTCAGGCCAACACGGAATCCGATCGCTATCTTTTGGAAATCAATAACGAAACAGTGGAATTCGGTGTGGTTTCCATGGGGAACCCTCATGCCGTTATCCAGGTGAATTCGGTTGAGACCGCCCCGGTCGGTATACTGGGGCCGGCGCTCCGGAGCCACCCGTCGTTCCCGGAGGAAGTCAACGTCGGTTTCATGGAAGTGCAAAACTCCGCCCGGGTGCGGTTACGCGTGGTGGAACGGGGCGTCGGTGAGACGCGCGCTTGTGGAACGGGTGCTGCGGCAGCGGTCGCTGTCGGTAGGCTCTGGGGCTTATTGGGAGATTGTGTGCAGGTGGAGCTCACCGGGGGCACATTGCAGGTTCAGTGGTTGGGCCCGGGTCATTCCCTTTGGTTGTCCGGTCCGGCAACCAGAGTATTTGAGGGGCAAATCGAACTATGAGCCAACACGAGCGAGAGGAAACAGTCACGGAGGCATTCTCTGAGGAGGATGTTGCAGAGTTCCTCCGTAACCACCCGGACTTCTTCGAACGGCACCCGAAGCTCCTGATGGGGTTGAAACTGGTACACCAACCCGGTACCGCGACAGTTTCCTTGGTCGAGCGACAGGTCGCCGTGCTCCGACAGCGAAATGGGGAGTTGGAGTGCCAGCTCAAGGATCTGGTCGCCGTCGCTAAGGACAACCATGCACTGGTTGAGAAAATCCACCAGCTCGCCGTCACACTAATGGAGTCCAGCAGCGTAACGGACGCCATGCAAATTCTCTCGACTAGCCTTCGAGAGGATTTCCTTGCGGAACGCGCCGTCATGGTGCTGTTCGTGTCTCTTCCGGATTCGTCCCTTACTGATAACGGTTTTGTGAAGGTCGTCGATCGTGATGACCCGGGACTGAAACCCTTTGCAAGCTTTCTGAAATCAGGCCAGCCTCGGTGCGGCCTGCTGCGCGGTCGTCAGAAAAGTTTTGCGTTCGAGGACAATGCGTCAGGGATCAATTCTGCGGCACTGATTCCCCTTGGGGAAGACACCGAACTCGGGTTTATCGTCATCGGAAGCCAAGACCCAGACTACTTCAACCCCGGCAAAGGAATGGATTTCTTAAGTCGGCTCGGAGAACTAGTCACCGTCGTTTTGACAGGCGGCGCAATCGTTGAGGCGACGAGCGGGCCAAATGCGGCAGGCTCTTGAGGCGCATGTCGAGACCTTTATCGCGCACCTCGAGAAGGAGCGTCGGCTCTCGCCCCACACCTTGAGCGCTTATAGGCGCGACCTGGTTGCGCTGACGGACTTTTGCGAAGGTGCTTCACTCGGGGTCGAGTCAGTAGATTCCTATGCGGTGCGCCGATTCGCTGCGGAAATTCATCGGCGTGGCGCCAGTCCAAGAAGTATTGCGCGCCGGCTTTCGGCGGTCCGTCGCTTTTTCGCTTTTCTGGTTCGTAGCGACATTATCAAATCCAATCCGGCTAGCAGCGTACAGGCGCCTAAACAGCCCAGGCGGCTCCCGTCAACACTGGACGCGGATCAGGTCGCCAGCTTGCTCGCGCTGAGCGGGGAGGATGATCTAACGTTAAGGGATAGAGCGATGCTCGAGTTGTTTTATTCGTCCGGACTCAGGCTCGCAGAGCTTGTCGGCGTCGACCTGAGCGATCTCGATATTCCAGACCGCACGGTGCGGGTACTTGGTAAGGGTGAAAAGGTCCGGGTTGTTCCCGTTGGGCGGCACGCCCTTGAGGCTCTCGGGGCCTGGTTGGCGATCCGCGGAGCGGTCGCCAAACCAGGCGAAGTTGCGCTTTTCGTAAGCCGACGTGGGACACGGCTCGCGCCCCGAACAGTACAGGCTCGCCTGAAGCATTGGGCGCGGCGACAAGGTTCACCCGTGAGCGTTCACCCCCATATGCTTAGGCATTCCTTCGCGAGCCACATGCTGGAGTCCAGCGGGAATCTGCGGGCGGTTCAGGAGCTTCTGGGGCATGCCAGCATCTCGACCACCCAGGCTTACACGCACCTTGATTTTCAGCATCTCGCCCAGATATACGATAAGGCACATCCACGGGCGCGCCGCCAGGACGACGAAGACCCGGCGGACGGTCATCAGGACTGATGGGACGGTAGCGCTCCGTCGTTCGTGTACTTTGCCACGAGGGGCGCCCGAGAAATATGGATAGCTTTCACGGAACAACAATCATCTGTGTTCGTCGCAATGGGCGGGTCGCCATCGGTGGTGATGGTCAGGTGACGATGGGTGAAAAGGTCATGAAGGGAAACGCCCGCAAAGTTCGCCGGCTACACGACGATAAAGTTCTAGCGGGCTTCGCAGGCGGAACTGCCGATGCGTTTACCCTTTTCGAATACTTCGAGAAGAAGCTCGAGGAGTACGGGAATCTCACGCGAGCTGCCATCGAGCTAGCAAAGGATTGGAGGAGTGACCGTCATCTACGACGGTTGGAAGCACTGCTTATCGTCGCCGATGATACCCAGTCTTTGCTCATTTCGGGAACCGGTGACGTCATCGAACCGGAGCGCGATATGCTGGCCATAGGCTCAGGGGGCGCCTATTGTCAGGCCGCGGCCCGAGCCTTGTTGGACAACACCGATCTGGATGCTTGCGGCATAGTCGAGCAGTCGCTTTCCATCGCCGCGGACATCTGTGTCTACACCAATAACCAGATCACTATAGAAGAGCTTTAGCGGAAATCGTGGTGGGCGCGAGTCGCTTCGTCGGCCAGCCACGATTGCGAGTGCACGACCATGTCTATGACACCAAAAGAAATTGTCCAAGAGCTCGACAAGCACATCATCGGTCAGGACGAGGCGAAGCGAGCGGTCGCGATCGCGTTGCGTAACCGTTGGCGCAGGTCTCAGGTCCCTGAACCGCTCGGCAGCGAAATCACGCCTAAAAACATCTTGATGATCGGTCCGACCGGCGTGGGCAAGACGGAAATCGCCCGTCGATTAGCCCGACTCGCTAGCGCCCCGTTCATAAAAGTGGAGGCGACTAAGTTCACCGAGGTCGGGTACGTGGGCCGAGAGGTTGACTCGATCGTGCGCGACTTGGCCGACATGGCAGTGAAAATGATGCGAGAAGACGAAATCTCCAAGGTCAGCCATCGTGCTCAGGATGCGGCGGAGGATCGCTTGTTGGAGGCTTTGCTGCCCGGTTCCAGCCCTGAAGATGATAGCGAGACGTGGCAACGCTTCAGGAAAATGCTTCGCGAGGGCGACTTGGACGAACGTGAGCTGGAGATTGAGGTGCAAGCACCCGGAGTGGGTGTGGAGATTATGGCTCCCCCCGGTATGGAGGAGATGACCAACCAGCTCCAGGGATTATTTCAGAATCTGTCCACGGGGCGCCGAAACACGCGTAAGCTGCGCGTGCGAGATGCACAGAAGATTCTGGCGGACGAAGAAGCCGCGAATATGATTAATGAAGAGGATATCAAGCTTCAGGCCGTGACCGCGGTGGAGCAAAACGGTATCGTTTTTATCGACGAAATTGACAAAGTGGCGCGTCGGTCGGATACGTTGGGCGCGGATGTCTCCAGAGAGGGAGTGCAGAGGGATCTGCTGCCCTTGGTCGAAGGTTGCACGGTCAGCACGCGCTACGGAATGATCCGAACGGATCACATCCTCTTTATCGCATCCGGCGCGTTCAACGTTGCGAAGCCCGCTGACCTCATTCCTGAATTGCAGGGGCGATTCCCCATACGGGTAGAGCTCGATGCGCTCGGTGCGGACGACTTCGTGCGGATCCTTACCGAGCCCGATGCGTCTTTGACCGAGCAGTACGCGGCCTTGATGGCAACGGAGAGGGTAAATCTGCAGTTCGATGTTTCAGGGATCCAACGGATCGCCGAAGTTGCATTCCATGTCAATGAGCGCACAGAGAACATAGGCGCGAGGCGTTTACACACGGTCATGGAGAGACTGCTGGAGTCCGTGTCGTTCGAAGCTGAAGACAAGGGGGGGCAGTCTTCGACGGTGGATGCGGATTACGTTAATGAACACCTGGGTCAACTCGTTCAAGACGAGGACCTCACGCGCTACATACTATGACTTCGAGCGGTCCAAAGAAGAAACCGCACCCCACCGAGCTTAAACTTCGGAAACGTTCGCGCCGACTGCATTTGCAGTTTGAAGACGGTGCGAGCTTTGAGCTTTCCGCAGAATACCTGCGAGTTCATTCACCTTCCGCCGAGGTGAAAGGTCACGGTGCGGGTGAGGGTCTGCTGGTGGTCGGGAAAGAGGGGGTGAATATCGACCGAATTGAGCCGATCGGGCGTTACGCTGTGCGGCTCGTCTTCGATGACGGGCACGATACGGGGCTCTACACGTGGCCTATACTCTATGACCTGGGCGCACAATACCAAGCCAAATGGGGGCGGTATCTGGAGCGCCTGGAGAAAGCGGGCCATCAGCGCTCGGCGTATGTGGATGGCGGAGAACAAGAAGAACACTGACGAGTTCACTAATTTCGGTTTCGAGCGCGTTCCCCGGACAGAGAAAAAACACCGGGTGAGCGGCGTCTTCGATTCCGTTGCGGATCGTTATGACTTGATGAACGATCTGATGTCTCTGGGCCTGCATCGTGCCTGGAAGCGGTTTGCGCTATCGAAGACTGCGCTTCAGCCTGGTGGATGGGCGCTGGACGTCGCTGCGGGAAGCGGCGACTTGAGTGAAGGTATGGCACGGCAAGTGGGTCAGAACGGCCGTGTCGTGGTAACCGATTTCAATTCCAGCATGCTGCAGAGGGGTCGGGCGCGCCTGATCGACTCCGGGCTCGTTGGTAACAGCTCTTACCTGCAAGCGGATGCGGAGAAGCTTCCGTTGGAGTCGAGTCGGTTCCAATGCGTCACTATCGGCTTCGGGTTGCGAAACGTCACGGACAAGTCCGCCGCACTGGCGGAGATGTATCGTGTTCTAAAACCAGGCGGCCGACTATTGGTTTTGGAGTTCTCGAAACCAAGGTTGAGCCCCCTAGAGTCGGCGTATGATTTTTACAGCTTTCAGGTCCTGCCCAGACTAGGACGGCTCGTCGCGGATGACGCTGACAGCTATCGGTATCTCGCAGAGTCCATACGAGTACATCCAGATCAAGAAGCGCTAAAAGCGATGATGGTCAGACAGGGGTTCGAGCGCTGCGAATACTATAACCTGTCAGGTGGAATCGTCGCCTTGCACATTGGGTTCAGGTTGTAGACGGATGCTGGCCGAAAGACCGGTAGCAGCTTTGGAGAGCCTGCTGAACCATCACATCAGCGAGTCTACTGCGGCTCGGGACCAGCTTCTCGGCCTGGCCGGTCGTAGTCTGGCGGTGCATATCGTGGGTACGGGGCTCATTCTGCGCCTCGACGCGGGAGAACAGCAGCTGCGGATAGGTGTGATGGGTGAGGACGTCGGTGAAACTGTAACCGCTTCGATATCCGCTACACCGCTGACATTGTTGCAGCTGTTACGCTCGTCTACGGTCACGAACTTTAGAGCGTCGGGGGCCGAGCTTGCGGGTGACACCGAGACGGCGGAGGTTTTCGCCGAACTTCTACGACTGGCGCGGCCTGAGCTGGAGGAAGAGCTCTCCCACCTGATAGGAGACGTCGCAGCTCACAGGATCTCCCAGTCAGCGCAGCGGCTGATAGGGTGGGGGGAGCGCTCAGTCGACGCGCTCTCGATGAACACCTCGGAGTTTCTTCAGGAGGAGATCCGGCAACTACCGCCTCGGTTGGAGGTCGAGCGCTTCAATCGAGAGGTCGATCGCCTTCGTGAAGATGCCGATAGGGCAGTACAGCGGGTGGACAGGCTTCTCGGGGCGATTAGCGGACGGGCGGAATGGGGCGACTCAGACTAGTCCTCCGGCTATTAGGGATCCAGCGGACGCTGATCCGGCACGGTCTCGAGGAGATCGTCTGGGCGACTCATCTGTTTAGACCGATCGGTTGGTTACGCCGGCTAATTCAGCGGCGCTCTCGCCGTGAATCCCTCGGTAGGAGAATTCGCCAGACGCTTGAAGAGCTTGGTCCCATTTTCGTGAAGTTTGGGCAGGCTGTCTCCACCCGGCGGGACCTACTCCCAGCGGATATTATCGACGAGCTGGCCAAGCTCCAGGATCAGGTGCCTCCATTCCCTTCGCAAGAGGCACTTCAAATTCTCGAGTCGGCGTTTGGGCAAACGGCCGATGAGCTTTTTGGCAGTTTTGAGCGAGAACCGCTTGCGGCTGCTTCGGTGGCGCAGGTCCATGCGGCGACTCTTCCTGGCGGTGAGAGCGTTGTTGTAAAAATTCTGAGGCCGGGAGTTCGACGCTCGATCGAGAGAGATTTGGCAGTGCTCTATGCGATCGCGGAACTTGCTGAACGTTACTGGACTGACGGGCCACGGTTGCGTGCCCTGGAGGTCGTCAGGGAATTCGAAAAAACGTTGATGAAGGAGCTTGATCTAATGCGTGAAGCGGCCGATGCGGCCCAACTCAGACGCAATTTCGATGGCTCGAACACGCTCTATATTCCCGAAGTTTACTGGGATTACTGTCGACCAAATGTTCTCACCATGGAACGTATCTCTGGCGTACCCATTAGCGATATCGATGCGCTAGTGTCCGCCGGGACTAATATCCGCCGCCTTGCAGAAAATGGAGTGAGGATCTTTTTCACGCAGGTCTTTCACCACAACCTGTTCCATGCGGATATGCACCCGGGGAATATATTCGTGGACGTCTCGGATCCGGAACACCCGCGATACGTAGCCGTGGATTTTGGGATCGTGGGAAGCCTGAGTGCAAGGGATCAGCATTATCTCGCAGGGAATTTTCTCGCGTTTTTCAAACGCGATTATCGCCGCGTCGCGCAGCTCCATGTGGATTCTGGCTGGGTGCCCGCCGATACCCGGGTGACGGAGCTCGAAGCTGCGATCAGGGCCGTGTGCGAACCGATCTTCAACAAGCCATTGAAGGACATCTCTTTCGGCTTGGTATTACTGAGGTTGTTCGATACCGCGCGCCAGTTCGATATGGAGGTTCAGCCACAACTCGTATTGTTGCAAAAGACACTTCTCAACATTGAAGGTCTCGGACGCCAGCTTTACCCGGAGCTCGATCTTTGGGCGACGGCGCAACCCGTACTCGAGGAGTGGATGCGGCAGCGCACGGATCCGCGAACACACTTTAAGCGACTCGTCGATAACTGGTCCCAGATCAGCGAGGATCTGCTGCTGCTGCCCGACGCGCTGCACAAAATAGCGCGCAGAGCCCTGGAAGGGCAGGAGGAGAACGAGCCGGAGTCGACCCAAGAGAGTCCTTCCGTGCGAAAGGCCGTAAACGTGCGCGGTGGGATCTTCACCGGTGCGGTGTTGCTCTTGGCCGGGGTTCTATGGATCGGGCTGGAGGCGGCACCGGTGTGGCTGGGATGGCTGTGCGCGGGGACTGGCCTTGTCTTGACGATTCGCACCGGGCGTTGAAGGGGCTGAACCCTTTGATCATTTCAGCTCATTATGCACTCGACTCGCCCACGTGTACTTCACCGCCAAGGTCTTGCATCGCAGTTATGACGAGTCCGAAAATCTCCTCGACGAGAGACTCGTCTGGGCCACGGACGACCAGATTCGCGCCGTAGCGACCGTCCCGAGAGAATGGATAACTTCCGATTTCCAAGTCGGAGTGTTTCGCGGCGATGCTGCCCAGAGGTTTTGCGATATCCCCTTCCGGCAGAAACACATCTACGTTCCTAGAGTAGATGGACCCACCGACCCCAAGTTGGTCTGCGAAGTTGGAGAACATCGCCCGCGCTACGGATGGGATGCCCGCCAAGACAAAAACGTTTTCTATTCGGAATCCGGGCGCATTGCTGATCGGGTTATCGATGAGCACGGAGCCCTTGGGCACGTGCGCCATCTTCAGCCGGGCTGGGTTTAACTCACGCCCACTCCGCCGCAAAAGTTCGACCGCATCGTCGTGCAGGATCAGGTCGCGTTTGAAGGCGGAAGCCACACATTCTGCAGTGATGTCGTCATGGGTGGGCCCGATGCCACCGGTCGTGATGACATACGTATACTTGGCCCTGCATGCGTTTAGCGTGGCAATGATCTCGGCCTTGTCGTCCGGGAGGACGCGGGCCTCCTCCAGGCGAACACCTCTACGGGAGAGCTCCGCGCCGAGAAATTGGAGGTTCTTGTCCTGTGTTTTCCCAGACAGAATTTCGTTGCCGATGATCAGGACGCACGCAGTGGTTGGGGAGGCATTAGTCATGGGCGCTGTACTCCGAAATACTGGTTGTGAAGGTTAGAGAAGACGTTGAGCAACCACCAGTCAGCTGTTGCCAGCGCAATGATGTTGACGACGACAGCTTCCAGAGCAAGCCGCCCAAGAAGGTAATCGATCTTCCACATTCCATGTCCTCTGAAGAGACGGGGATACTCGCCCATTTAAACGTCCGGAGCACCACACTGCCAGCAGACTGCGAACTGACCTTCGTTGGTCTCGTTGCACTCACGGCAGTGCCACTCCTTGCGCTGCTCGGAGGTTTTTTCGGTAGCTGCGAGCAGCGCCTCGGCACGCGGGAGGTCCTGGTCACGGACTACCCAGAGTTCAGGCAGACATTCTAGAAAAGGGATTTCGCCTAACCCTCCGGAGAGTTGATCGTTCCGGATAACGCAGACGATCCCCGAGTGCTCGAGGAGATTCTTTAAGTGGCCGATGTGTGCGAGCGACTCGTGGGTGATCAACCTCTTCATGGTTTTTGACTCGCCTTACGGTCGCAGTGCCTTCAGGAAGCTCGATGGACTTTCACCTCGCTCGAGGGCTTCCACTAATGCCGAACCCACAATTACGCCGTCCGCGTGCTGCCCGATGAGTTCCACATCGTCACGGCTCCTGACACCGAAGCCTGCGCAAACGGGTACCGGTGATATTTTCTTTACGGCGCCTAGATAGTCGGTAATCCCCTCGGGGAGTTGAGTCTCCCCGCCGGTTATCCCGGTCCGCGTCACAGCATAGACAAACCCCTCACTTGCCCCGCAGAGCTGCGAGAGACGTTCGGGCGGTGTCGCAGGCGTTACGAGTTGGACGAGGGCTAGACCATGTGCGTCAAGACAGTCCTTAAGCGGCGCGCTCTCTTCGTAAGGTAAATCAGGGACGATGAACCCGCTTACACCCACCTCCGAAGCGCGGGCCGCCAGCGTCTCGTAGCCGAACGCGAGCAGCGGGTTCAAATAGCTCATCAATAGAATGGGTGTTGAAGACGGGGTCTTGGTCTCGAGCTGATCCAATATCCAGCCTAAGCTGACGCCCTTTTCGATGGCGCCCTGGCTTGACCGCTGGATTGTGATGCCGTCCGCCATCGGATCCGAAAAAGGGACGCCGATCTCGATGGCATCTGCCCCTTCCTCGACCTCGCTTAGCACCGCTAAAAAGCCCTCCGGCTCCGGATAGCCGGCGGTCAAGAATGCGACTAATGCCGGCCCCTCCGCCTGCCCCAAGACGCTACGCAGCGCCTCACGCGGCTGCATCGGTGGGCTCCGTATTGCCCCGGTCTGTAATTGGGTATTGGCTCAGAATCGGCATGTCTTTGTCTCCCCGGCCCGAAAGGCCGATTAGAATTCTGGTGTTTTGGTTCTCAGTGGCCCAGCGGCGGGCGCCGGCGATGGCGTGGGCAGTTTCGAGCGCTGGCAATATTCCTTCCAAAGCACAACACTCCCCGAGCGCAGACAATGCCTCGGAATCGCTGGCAGTGACGTACTGGACCCTGCCGACAAGCTTCAGTAGCGAATGTTCGGGACCAACTCCGGGATAGTCCAGCCCGGCGGACACTGAATGGGTTTCTTGTATCTGACCGTCATCGTCGTAGAGCAACAGACTGTGTGCGCCATGTAACACACCCGGACGTCCCGCGCTCAACGTCGCCGAATGATCGCCCAAAGACTCTCCCTGACCGCCGGCCTCGACACCGATGAGTGTTACGGCTTCGTCCGCCAGGAAAGCATGAAACAGCCCAATCGCGTTCGAGCCTCCGCCGACGCAGGCGAAAGCGGCGTCCGGAAGCCCAGCACTTTCCTTGAGCTGGGCCCTGGCTTCATGACCAATCACGGCTTGGAGTTCGCGAACCAGGTAAGGGTATGGGTGAGGACCGACGGCGGAGCCCAAGAGGTAATAGGTATCGATCGGGTCGGAGACCCAATCCCGAATGGCCTCATCGATTGCGGCCCGCAACGTGCGATCTCCCGAGGTCACCGACACCACCGTCGCGCCTAACCGCTCCATACGATCGACATTTGGTGCTTGCCGAGCGACATCGATCTCTCCCATGTAGACCACGCACGGTAAACCGACGCGTGCGCAGGCCGCCGCGGATGCAACACCGTGTTGCCCGGCACCGGTCTCAGCAACGATCCGGGTCGCTCCAAGCTCTCGGGCAAGTAGCGCTTGTCCGATGGCGTTGTTTATTTTGTGTGCACCGGTATGCGCTAAATCTTCGCGCTTGAACCAAACCTCAGCACCCCAGGCTTCGGAAAGCCTCGGAGCCGGCGTCAGAGCGGTGGGGCGCCCGACCCAGTTCTTTAATTCGGACTTCAGTTTGTTTCGGAAGGTTTCTTCGGTAAACAGTCCATAGACCCCATCGGTGAGTCGGTCAATCGCCGGCATCAAGGTCTCCGGAACATAACGGCCGCCATAGGGGCCGAAACGTCCATTTGCATCGGGGAGCTCACCATTGATGAGTTTCTGGAAGAGCTCCTTGTGGTGCATTGCTTGGTCCGTTGCCATCGTGATCACTCCGTTGCCCGAGCTCGGGCGACAAATGCTCTTATCTTGTCCAAGGCCTTTATGCCCCGGGAAAACTCGACACCGCTGGATACGTCAACACCCCAGGGCTTCACTGTCCGAATAGCGGACACCAAGTTGTCACTGTCGAGACCACCCGCAAGTATCATCTGGGTGGTCGCCGCGATCCGGGCAGCCTCCTTCCAGTCGGCTTTCTTGCCGCTGCCACTGTGCGCGCTCTCGAATAGGATACGCGGTGGCCATTCGGTCTCGGTGGAGGTGATGCCCGTTCGAAATACTGGCAGGGGCTCGCAGCCACCAAGCTTGAGCGCGTCGAAGTCTGCGTTGTCAGTTTGAAGCCAATCCGGCTGGAACACCGATCTGACCTCGGCCCACTCTTCCGCCAACGGTTGTCGCATTACGGCGACGCGAATCACTTCAGGGGGAAGACCATCACACAGGTCACGGGCCTTTGCCGGGTCGATACGCCTCGGAGAGGGTGAGAATACGAATCCAAGTGCATCGGCACCCGCCGAGACCGCGGCCACTACGGCTTGGTGGGTCCTCAGCCCGCAGATCTTCACGAACATGGGATTACCCTGCCCGCTTTTATGCCCGCTTGTTTCAGCGAGACCAGTTGCGCAGCGGGGTCCGGCGAGCTCATCAACGCGGAACCGACGAGCGCGGCGCGATAACCAAGCCCTGCAATGGTGGCTACGTCAGCCGGTCGGCTGATGCCGCTTTCTGCGACCGCCGGGAGGTCCCTCGGCAGGTGAGTCGCCAGTTGTCGGAAGCGACCGAAGTCAATTTCGAGGCTCGTAAGGTCACGGCAATTAACGCCGCAAAGAATCGGGAATGTGTCCCTAGGGGCGATGCTGAATGTGGAGATACGCTCTAGGTCGCGCTCATCGAAGGCCTCCAGTAAAACGAAAAGACCGCATTCGGTCGCAGCCTCCAACAACGTTGTAACGAGGGAGTCATCCAGCATCGTGACAATTATCAAGACACCACTGGCCCCCGCGGCGCGAGCCTCTAGCACTTGATAAGGGTCGGTAAGAAAATCCTTACGCATTGTCGGGACTCCGTGGCTCATCAGGGAGGCAGCGGCGGCGTTGAGATCCTCCAGGCTGCCCTTGAACTGCTGGGGCTCGGTCAGCACGGAGACAGCACTGGCGCCACCGGCGGCGTACGCGCCAATCTGGGCGTCTCGATCGAAGCGCTCATCCGTCAACTCACCCGCTGCCGGCGAGCGTAGCTTTAACTCGGCGATCACATCGAATTCGCTCAGGTTGAGCGGCGGCGGTGGCGGTGTCGATAGGGCACGCTGCAGCAGTGCCCCTTCGGATTGTTTTTCACGTGCCTCGCTGACACGTTGGCGGCTGCTGCGCGCCATCCGGTCCAGGAACGACCCCGCTCTCGAGTGCCTTGTTGAAGATAGAGCCGTCAACACAGTACCTCGCCGAACGATTCGAGTCCTTCGATGAACCGTGCGCCAGTGCCGTCCGTCAGCGCCTTGCGCGCGCGCTCAACGCCGGCTTCGGCATCGGTCACTACCCCGGTCAATTCCAACGCTAATGCAGCGCCGAGCGCCAAAGCGTCTCGGTGGGCGGCCGTGTCACCGCCGCTCAAGGCGGCACGCAGTCGTGTTGCGTTCTCCTCTGGTGTTCCGCCTTCCAGATCTTGCGGCACGCAACGGGAGAGTCCGTAATCCGCGGGGTCGCGAACCGTCCTCTCAACCGAGCCAGGGCGAACGTCGAAACACAGGAATGGGCCGATTGGCGTTGGTTCGTCCCAGCTTGGTGCCCCATGCACTACGAGACTCCGCTCGCCGTCCATCCCGGACAAGGTATGCGCCATCAGCTCCGCCATCGGCTCGCTGAATGCGCCAATCACGTGAAAAGGAGGTCTCGCTGGGTTGGCCAGCGGTCCTAGGATGTTAAACATCGTCCTCACTCCGAGGGCGATGCGCACGGGCGCGATGTTCTTCATGGCCGGGTGGTAATGGGGCGCAAACAGGAACGTAAAACCCGACGCTTCTAAGCAGGCGACGGTCTGCTGCTCGTCGAGGGGCATAGGTAAGCCCAGCGCCTTCAGCACATCCGCACTTCCCGAACGACTCGAGATTGATCGATTACCGTGTTTGAGAACCTTTGCGCCGCAGGCGGCGGCGAGCAGGGCACTACCCGTGGACAGGTTTAGGCTGCCGGAGCCATCTCCGCCGGTACCGACGATGTCCACGTAAGGCTCGCCCTCGGGCACGGGGGGCCTGATTGCAAGTTCTCGCATGGCCTTCGCAAATCCTCGGATTTCAGAGGCTACCTCCCCTTTCGAACCCAAGGCGACGAGCAATCCTCCAGCCAGGGGGGCTGGGAGGTCGCCGCTGGCCATGCCTCGTAAGACCGAAGCGGACTCTTCTTCCGACAGGTCATTGCCCGCGATCACCTTCTCCAGCAAGTCGACAGCCGTTGAACTCATTTCGATCCTCCCTGGGCGCTTGTCGTGGTTCGGGTCGGATAGAGGAAATTCTCGAGCAATTTCGGTCCTTCAGGCGTCAACACGCTCTCCGGGTGAAACTGCACCCCCTCCACCGACAGCGTCTCGTGCCGCACGCCCATGACTTCGCCCTCTGCGGTTGTTGCGGTGATGTTTAAGACGTCAGGCACCCGGTCCCGGTGTGCCGCCAGAGAATGATAGCGACCTACCTCGAGGGGATTGGGTAAGGCACGGTATACAGTTGCCCCGTCGTGTTCCACCAGGGAAGTTTTCCCGTGCATCAGGATACCTGCCGCCACTATCTCGCCACCGAAGTGCTCGATGATGCACTGGTGCCCCAGGCACACACCGAGCACGGGAATAGTTCCGGCGAAATGAGCGATCATCTGCACTGATACACCGGCGTCAGACGGGCGCCCGGGCCCCGGAGAGATCACCAGGTGTGTGGGTGCGATCCGCGTGGCATCGGATACGCTGATCACGTCGTTACGATGCACGACGACATCCGCTTCGAGAATCAGAAACGCCTGCACCAGGTTGTAAGTGAAGGAGTCGTAGTTATCGACCAATAGTACGCGCGCGCTCACAGACCTTCCTCCGCGATCTCCAGCGCCCGCCTGAGGATGGCGCTCTTCGCCAGCACCTCTTGGTATTCACGCTCGGGATCGCTGTCGGCGACAATACCAGCGCCTGCCTGGAAGCTGTATTCGTCGCCGTTGAACACCATCGTGCGTATGGTGATCGCCTGATCCATGTTGCCGTTTTTCGCCAGATAGCCAACCGTACCCCCGTATAGGCCACGTCCGACGGGTTCGATCTCGGCGATCAACTCCATGGCGCGCACTTTGGGAGCGCCAACCAATGTTCCGGCGGGGAAAGTCGCGGCGAACAGATCCAGTGCATCCCGATCCTGCGCCAATTCGCCCTGCACGCCGCTCACGATATGCATGACGTGGCTGTAGCGCTCTATCTTGCGATAGGGGTGGACGTGAACCGTGCCTGCTTCGGCAACTCTTCCAAGATCGTTTCGTGCGAGATCTACCAGCATGATGTGTTCGGCATTTTCTTTTGGGTCGGCCAGCAGTTCCGACTCTAGCGCCTCATCCTGTGCAGTGGTTTCTCCGCGGGGCCGGGTGCCTGCAATCGGGCGGAGAGAGGCTCGTTGTTGGTCCAGTCGAACCAGTGCTTCGGGGGAGGACCCGGAAACCTTGAGATCGCCGAGCTCAAAGAAATACATGTAGGGTGAGGGATTCAGAAGCCGCATCGCCCGGTAACACTGGAACGGTTGCAGGTCCGTCTTTCCCGCGAAACGCACGGATAGAACGATCTGATAGATGTCTCCGGCGGTGATGTGAGTTTTACAGCGCTCCACACCAGCCATGAATGCTGCCTGGTCCAGGCTGGCTTCGGCCCTGGAAAACGAGCGCTTCCCTGCTGTCGATCGAGTCTCCAGGCGGTTGTCGATGCCCTGGCGCAGTGCGTGGATGACTTCCGTTCGGAGCGCTTGGCGTTCTCCCTCGGTTCCGGAGTGTAAAAGCGCGACGCGACGCGTCAGGTGGTCAAAGACGAGCAGGGATGTCGGTGCGAGGAGCGCCACCTGCGGCAATCCTTCGAGTTCAGAACGATTGGGCGGCAGCTGCTCGAAAAAGCGCACCACATCGTATCCACAGGCTCCGACCAGGCCGCCCGAGAAGGGGATACCCTCAATTTTGGGTTGTAACTCCGGCGTTCGGTCGAGCGTCTCGCGTAGGACACTCAGCCATTCAGCGGCGCCTTTCGGCCTTGGCCGCGGTTCACCATCGATCACCAGCTGGTCAGCGTGAAGCACGAGGCTGGGCCCTGGGCCGAATCCGAGGAACGAATAACGAGCTAGCCGCTCGCCACCCTCGACACTCTCCAGAAGGAATCGTGGCTCGAATTGCTTAAGCTTCAGATAAGCCGACACCGGTGTGTCCAGATCCGCGGCGATGTCGAATGGTGCTTGCATTGAGGTCGTTCTCCCGCCCTTAAAAAACAAAAAACCCATCTCCGGAGGTGCAGAGATGGGTTTGCATGGTCGAAACAGACACTCTAGTCAGAATTACGCGCGCGATACCCTCTCTGCCGGTGAGCCTCGCCACCAGCGCTGTGTCCAGAGTTGAATGCTCGCAGGCCCGCTCATGGCGGAGAGTATGTCTCCATGCGCTTTGAAGGGTCAAGGCCCCCCGGTGGCTGACACCCTGGTCACAAGTCGTATAACAGGGGCAGAATCACCGAAAAACCGGCCCACATAATGAGCATCAGTGGCACCCCCGCTCTTATAAAGTCGCTGGCCTTGTAGCCGCCGGCCGACAGGAGCAGCAGGTTCGTCTGGTAGCCAAAAGGCGTGGCGTAACTCATATTGGCCCCAAAGATAACGGCAAGTATGAATGGTTCCGGGGAGCTCCCCAATTGATCCGCAACCTGAATGGCGATGGGGGCCCCGATCACACCGGTTGCGTTGTTGGATACGATGTTGGTGAGAATCGCCATCACCAGCATCAGAACGCTCAGGATCACCGGCGTTGGCAGTCCTTCGACGGCAGCCACCAGCAGCTGAGCCAGATAGCGGGCGCCCCCGGTCTCCGTTAATGCCACGCCCAGCGCCAGGCTGGCGACAATGATCATGATGACCTGGGCGGACAGGGCGCTCGAGGCGTCAGTCCAGCTCAAGCAACGCGTGGCTAACATCAGGCCGACGCCCGTCAGGGCGGCTCCGGAGATAGGCACTAGACCCAGTGCGGCGGCCAGAACTACTAGCAACATGATCATCATGGCCCGGGGCGCCCGGTGGGTGTGCGGGAGATCCGTTGTGCCGTCTAGGACCAGGGCGGTGTTTGAGCTTTTTAATTGCTGCAGTTGTGGCCCTGTACCTTGCACTAGTACGACGTCGCCAGCTCGCAGCGAGGTAGCGCCTATATCGCTAGAGATTTCCTCGAGATCGGTGTCGCGGGCGCGGTGAATTGCCAGTGGCAGCAGCCCTGTTCGCTGGGCAAACCGGGAGCCTAGAAGGCTTACCCGGTACAGCATGGAGCCAGGAGTGACGACGATCTCCGCGAGTTGCTGAGGTTCCTGGTCATCCAGCTCGGCGGCGCCCTCGCTGTAGAGCGTGGCACCGAGTTGCTTTTCGAAGCGTTTTAGGCGCTCTGGCGTGTCCCGGACTGCCAGCCGATCGCCTTCCCGGATGGTGACGGACGGTAGTTTGGTGACTGAGAGATCCTCACCCCGGTCGATCCGATCCACACGCATGTCGTTGTCGGTAAGCGCTAAGCACTCCGCGAAACTCAGCCCGCAGGCGGAGCTGTCGGAGTTGATGTGAAAGATCGCGTTAAAGACTCTGGGGGCCGTGTCCGACAGTAGTGCTTCGCGCTCGGGTAGCAAGCGCGGTGCGACCAGCCAAAGGTAGGCCACGCCGAGACTACCTACGATGAGGACCGGGAGTGCGAAGTCGAACATCTGTAACTGCTCCACACCCTGATCTGCGGCGATGGCGACGACGAGGAGATTCGTGGAGGTGCCGATCGTGGTAGCCATGCCGCCCACCAGGGTTGCCAGACCGACGGGCATGAGTATTGAGGACGGCGAGAGTTGATTGCGGACCGCGACGCCTACGAGCATCGGTAGGAGCATGATGACGATAGGGGTGTTATTAAGGAATGCGCTCAAAATGGCGCTGATGATCAGTGTTGCGAAGCTTGCCAGCAGGGGGCGCGTCATCCAGGCCTTCGCTAGGAAAACGGCAAGTGGTTGCAGCGCCCCAGTGGTTTCGAGCCCCTTGCCCATGATCATCAGAGCGCAGATGGCGATGAGGGCTTCGTGCCCGAATCCGGTCAAGAACGTAGTCGGAGCCAGAACTCCGCCGTCGGTTTCGTAGGGGAATAACTGGAAGCCCAGGATCAGTATGAGGAGCATTGCGAGGCCCGAGGCCTCTAGTGGAAGCCGATCTCGTGTGAATAGATACAGGGCGAATCCAGTCAGAAACAGTGCGAAGATGCCGTGGCTTTCGGGTAGATCTGGCAAGAATGTTCTTCTTTCGCTGGCCCGGGCCCCCTAATAACACGGCTCGGGAACCGCTGCCACTTGA